>JABSQW010000099.1 GCA_013215605.1 Myxococcales bacterium | reverse complement strand
CGATGCGCGAGCTTCCATCCGGTCGACGTGCGCCGAAACAGGTCCTCGTACACGCCCATGATCGACAGCTGCGGCGTCTGGTGGATCTGCGTGTAGAAGTGGAACACGGAACGACTCCGTGCCTCGTCTCCCGCGAGCTCGATCACGATCGTCGAGAGAACGTGGCGCGTGTTCGCGCCGGGGCCCGACGTCCCCCCCGCGCGCCGCTCCTTCGCTCCTTCGAGGATCTCGGGGTGACCCGTCTTCGTGCCAAACGCGCCGCCGTCCCAGACGGCGTCGTCAGTGAAGAGCTGAATGTAGTCGTCGAGATCCCCCTCGTCGGCGAGGTGGGCGAGTTTCGCGAGCTGATTGCGGATCTCGAGTTCGTCGCTCACGGCCTGCAGCGCATCGGTCCCCATGATGTTTCTCCTTCTCGAATCGGGTAGCGGACCAGAGGACCTCCTCTGGAATTCGGAACGTCATTCTACGGTTTCGAGCGGAGCGATCGGAAACCGAATCTGGAGCAGCGGGCCCTGCCTCTGGGTACGGGTGCCTCGCGAAGCCACCCGAAGTTCCAGAGAAAAAGCGATGCGTCGTCGGCGACGTAGCTCAGCCGACTGACGTCGGTGAGCGGAAAGACGTGAGTCCCCATGACGAGCAGAGCGAGCACGAAGAACAGCGGCAGCGCCCAGGGCATTGCGCCACAATCATACGCCCATGCGTGTCCCGCCGGCCTCCGAGTCACGATGAGCTCTGCGTCGCACGAAATCGAGCTTCGCTTCCTCGTGGAAGCTCCCGACTGGCCGCGCGCCGAGCATCCGCACGCGATCGATCAGGGATACCTCACCACGGACCCCGCGCGTGTCGTGCGCATTCGGCTGCGCGACGGCGAGGACGGTTTCCTCACGATCAAGGGACGCGCCGAGGGCGCGAAGCGTCTCGAGTTCGAGGTTCCAGTTCCGGCGGCCGATGCGCGCGCCCTCCTCGAGCTGGCGGTCTTCCGTGTCACCAAGCGACGGCACGTCATCTCCGTACCGCCGTACGTGTGGGAGATCGACGAGTTCGAAGGACGCAATGCGGGCCTCGTGGTGGCCGAGGTCGAGCTCGGAGACGAAGCGCAGATTCCAGCCGCTCGCGCTGCGCGGCCCGCGTGGGCGGGTCTCGAGATCACCGCGGCGCACGAGTACTCGAACCTCCGCCTCGCCGAGCGACCGTTCGTCGAGTGGAGCGAGGCAGAGCGCAAGGCGATCCTGGGAACGGAAGCGAAGCCGCAGTAGCGACGAACCGAAAGCCCAGTCGAGCCGCCCGAAACGGTTTCATGCCGGATCGACAGCAGCGTTCCCAGCGGGCTCGTTCGAGACATCGCAGTGGACACCGTCTACTGCGGAGACCTCACCAAGGACGGATCGGCCTGAGCGCGCTCAGGCTGCGTTCTTTTCGAGATCGCGATCTTCGACCCGGCGAACAGCGCCAGCCCGATCGCGATGCCCACCATGTTCTGCACTTCGGCATCGAAGTAGTTGTTCTCGAAGAAGCCCGCCGCGAGGATGCCCACGAGCCCGCCAGCGGCTCCCCACAGGAGGGCGCACTCGAACGGGCGCGCGTCTCCGGCCGAGCGAATACCGGTCGCGCAGTACCTGAAGATCGCGTAGAACATCCAGCCGAACGCCGCGAAACCGAGCGTCCCGAGACAGTAGGCGACGTGCAGGAATACGTTGTGAACGCCGGCGGCGGGGGAATTCATGTACTGGTGGCCCCCGTGACGCTCGGCCACGATCTCGCGGTACTGCCCGAAATCGGTCCGCTCGTTGCCGAGACCGATGCCCACCACGGCGTGGTCGACGAATCCCAGCCAGCCGGCCTCCCAGAGAAAGAGGCGATCGCGGTCGTTGAACGGCGACGAGCTCAGGATCCGCTTCAGGATCACCGGGTTGTCGGGATGCGAGAGCCGCTCCTGGAGCCAGCCCGTCGACATCGCGAGGATCACGACGGCGAGGGACGTCGCAGCCGCGAGGAGAATGGGTACCGAGCGGCGTCGGGGCAGCATGAGGGTCAGGACCCCACAGCCGATCATTGCACCCAGGAGCCCGCTGCGACCCATCGACACGACGATTGCGGCGGCCGCGCATACCCCGCCCGCGATCCACACCGGGCGGTCGCGCGTGCGGTCGAGGATCGCGAGCGCGAGGAACAACGGGACGTTGATGAGCATGAACCCCGCGTAGGTGAGGTGATGCGAGAACGTTCCCTTCGCATGAAAGACGCCCGCCCCCTCGATCATCGAGGGCCGGACGAGCTTTTCGCCCTCCTCCCGAAACCAGTCGACGCCGGCGAAGTACTGTATGAACCCGTAGAGGGCCGAGAGCGCGATGCAGATGACGAGCACACGCAGCAGGACGCGCACGTCGGCGACGAAGAGCGCAGGCAGCACCGCGAACGGGAGATAGATCCGGTAGTTCCCGAGCAGCGCTCCGAACGAGGCCAGGGGCGCCTCGCTCGCGACGGTCGAGATCACGAGCGTCAATCCGAAGACGACGAATGGCAACACCACGAAGCGCGGTGGCACCGCCTCGGCCCGCCCCATCCACGTGTGGAAGATCGCACCCCACATGAGCGCGACGGTGGCCACCTCGATACCGAGAATGCTGAAGGCGCTCATCCCGACGAGGGCGTAGAGCGCGACGCGAAGCCAGAGCGCCGAGCTCACGCGTCAGTTCATGTGCTTGACGCGGCCGTGCAATGACTCGACGCGTCGGGAGATGGCGCCGGCGGCTTCGCCGTCGGGCGCGAGCTCGAGATAGCGCTGGAAATCGATGATCGCGGCGCTGAAGCACTCGAGCTGTTCGTAGGCCACACCGCGGTCGCGCAGCTCCAGAGGCGCGTCGGGCGTGAGCAGGAGTATACGATCGCTGCAGCCGAGCACGCGATCGAAGTCGCGGTTGCGAATTCCGATGTGCTTGAGGTTCGTCAGGATGCGCACGAGGATCTCGCGGCGAGTCGCCTTCCGCAGATGGATCGCAGGCGAGAGCTCGACCGACTCGCCGGCCATGGCCTTCAGTCGACTCTCGCAGTCCTCTAACGTGAGCAACACGCCGTAAAAGGCGTCGAAAACGACGCCGCTGCCCGCCCCCTCGAGTCGGCCGAGGAAGTGGCCGGGAAAGCTGATGCCGCTGACATCGAAGCCCGCGCGCCGCGCTACTTCCATCACGACGAGCCAGAGGGTGATGGGGATGCCGACCTTCCGGTCGAGCACTTCATTGAGGTAGCTGTTGCGCGGGTCCTCGTAGCGGTCCGTGTTCCCGACGAACCCCTCGTCCTCGAGCAGACTCGACAGCAGTACCTTCGCGCGCTCGTTCTCGCTGCTCGCCGCCTCGAGCTTCGGGCGCGCGGACTGTGCCATTTCGTCGAAGCGCGCGAGGTAGGCATCGACGTCGAGCTCGGGATACTCCTCGGCGGCGATCCACAGCGCGGCTTCGGCGAGGTCGATGTCGGAATCCTCGCGACAGGCGATCGACTCGAAGTGTGCGCGCGCGCTCACGTGGGTGTCGCGCTGTCGCCGTCCGATGCGGAGCCGGTCTTCGCGCGCCCCGCCAGGCCGGCCTCCTCGCGAGCCACCGCGCGGCGCTGGGCCTGCAGCCAGAGTCCGTAGGCAACGATGGAACCAATGACGAGGCCGTAGGCGGCGATCACGTAGGCCAAGCGGGAACTCCCCTGCCGCTGCGCGGGATGCGCTGCGGCGTCTCCCCATTGTCGGGAGCCCGGCGGAACCGCGCAACCTCGGTTCGAGTCCCGAGCGGGAGCCGGGCGACGTCCCGTCAGGCGCCGTCCCGGTGGGCGAGCAGCTCCCGGACCGCGCCCTCGAGCAACGAGCGCCCTTCACCTTCGCCGACCGCGACGAGGTTGTTGCCGGCGCGGCTCGGAACCACGAGATCGCCCTCGAGATCGTCGAGATCGTCGAGAGGGTCGAGAGGGTCGAGGGAGGGCAGGTAGCGCGCGAGCATCTCGGGTACTCCGATCTCGGCGAAGAACGCGTAGAGGTCCTTGACCGCAGAGTCGAGGGAGGTGGCGCAGAGCGCCTCGCCGATCAGACGCGCGCGATCGGGATACGCGCTGCCGTTCAGATCGAGGACCGCCGGAAGCGTGAGCCCACACGCGAGGCCGTGCGGCAACCCCAGTGACAGAGTCAGCGCGTAGGACATCGAATGGGCGAGGGCCGTTCGCGTGCCGCTCGAAGCGAGCCCGGCGAGCACGCTCGCCTCCTGGAGTGACGCGCGAGCCACTACGTCGCCCGGGTCGCCGAGGACGTCGCGCAGTGCGCGCGGCAGGGTCGCGATGGCCCGCAAGGCGAGCGCGTCCGACACCGGATTGGAGCTCTTGTTCCAGACGGCCTCCATCGCGTGTGACAGCGCGTCGAGTGCGCAGCTCACGGTGAGCTCGCGCGGCAAGCTGAGCGTGAGCTCGGGATCGACCAGCGCTGTCTCTGGAAACAATCGTGGGTGAGCGAGAGAGTGCTTGCGGCGCACCTTCGGGTCCCAGAGCGTGGCCCAGCACGTCACCTCGCTTCCGGTCCCGGCCGTCGTCGGGATGGCGATGACGCGCGCCGGCGAGAAACCCTCGGGAAACGCAGCGCCCTCCGCGAGATGGCTGGCGAGCCACTCGTCATCGAGGTCTGGATGCCGCTGTGCAGCGATGGCCTTGGCGGTGTCGAGCGAGCTGCCTCCCCCGAGCGCGACGATCACGTCGGCGGAGACCCGCGACAGGCCGCGCGCGGCTTCCGTGGCAGCCTTCGGCGTCGGATTGGGAGCGATGTCGTCGAGCACCGCCTCGATGCGACTGCCGCACGTCTGCTCGACGCGCGCCAGCACCTCGCGCGCGACGGCACCCGGCGTCGTCACGACGACGCAGCCGCGCGGACCCAGGACGTCCGGGAGTCGTTCGAGAACCCCCCGCCCAAACTCGATCGAGACGGGGTTGGCGAAGTTCACAGCCCCTGAATCCAGTCCATGAACTGCGCCTTCACCTGATGCGGCGTGAGGCGCGGCGCGCCCGGGTCGGGACCGGCCGTGGCCGCGAGCTTCACGTGGATGAAGCTCGGCCCCGGCGCTCGGTGCGCCTCGCGAATGTGTTCGGTGAGTTCGCGCGGGTCGTCGGTCCACCACACGTTGCGGTAGCCACACGCGCTCGCGACGCCAGCGAAGTCGATGCTTGGCGATGCGGTCGGCTGCCCACCGGTGGACGCGTGCATCTCGTTGTCGAGGAGCACGTGGGTGTAGCGGCGCGGACCGTAGTGACCGACCGTGGCCATCGTCCCCATGCTCATGAGAGCGGAGCCGTCTCCGTCGAGCACGACGACGTCGCGATCCCGGCGCGCTCGCTGCACACCGAGGGCGAGCGCCGATGCGCAGCCCATGCCGCCGATGACGTAGAGCTGGCTGCTCTTGTGACCGAGCGAGAACAGCTCGCCAGAGGTGTGACCCGCGGTGGCGATGAGCGCTTCGGACCCGCTCAACGCCTCTCGCACGGTTTCAATCGCCTCGAGGCGCGACATGCGCTCGGCCGGATCGTGTGCGAACGATCCCACGGGCTCGACACGGGGCGGTCGCTCCCCTTCGGCGCGCTTTTGATGCGGGTGCTCGCTCAGCACCGGTTTCTTCATCACGAGGGCATAGGGAAGCCCGTTCGATTCCATGCTGTCGATCGCGCGCTCGAGCGCGTCGTCGACGGCGTCTCGGGTCTCCGGGAACTCCTCCCACTCGACACGCATGCGGAGCAGGAGGTCGCCGGTGATCTTGCCCATGAGCTCGTGCTCGGGCCCGTCCTCGAGATCCTCCGACCCGCGGTGGGTCACGATCAGGAGCATCGGGATGCGAAACGGGTACGCGAGCGACGTCACCGGGTCGACGAGATTGCCGAGCCCCGAATTCTGGCACACCACGACGCCCGTGCGGCCGCCGAGATACGCGCCCGCGGCCACGGCCGCGGCTTCGCGCTCACTCGTCGCGGCGATGTAGTCGAGGTTGCGACTCTGGATCGCGTAGTGGATGAGTGGCGTCAGAAACGGACACGGCACTCCCGACCACAGCGACAGCTCTCGCTTCAGACAAGCGTCGATGAAATCCCGGGCTTCGATCACGGCTCGCCCCCCTGCGACCCATCACGGCCGGACTGCGCCGTGCAGCGGCCGTGCAGCCGCCGAGCAACTCCGGCTCGAACCCCGTGCCGGAACCCCTTTGTGGCTCATCGTCCTGTCTCCGCCGTCGCTTGATCGGTACCGCGGGGCGCGGGGGCGGCCTACTCTTCGCGGCGTGCGCAGCCGAGGCGAGCAACCGCTGTGGCGTCCCCACCCCGATCGCGTCGAGCGCGCGAATCTCACTGCCTTCCGACGCGCCCTCGAGGCCCGTTGGGACATACAAGTCCCCGATTACGCTGCGCTTCACGCCTTCTCGGTAGAAAAACGGGAGCCGTTCTGGAGAAGCCTCTGGGACGAGTGTGGGGTCATTGGAACCCCCGGCGAGCGGGTGCTCGTAGACGCCGACCGCATGCCCGGCGCCCGCTGGTTTCCCGAGGCAAGCCTCAATTTCGCCGAGAACCTGCTGCGCCGTCGAGACGACACGCCCGCGCTGATCTTTCGCGGCGAGCGCGGCGACGAACGGCGATTGTCGTTCGCCGAGGTCCACGCTTCCGTTTCCCGGCTCCAGCAATGGCTTCGCGAGGTCGGCGTCGTGCCGGGGGACCGCGTAGCGGGCTACCTCCCGAACATTCCCGAGGCCGCCATCGCGATGCTCGCCGCCGCGAGCATCGGTGCAGTGTGGACGTCGTGCTCGCCGGATTTCGGAACCCGCGGTGTTCTCGACCGCTTCGGGCAGATCGCGCCGAAGGTGCTTTTCACCGCGGACGGCTACGCGTACAACGGAAAGGTCCACGACTCGCTCGAGCGCATCGCAGGAATCCGCGGCGATCTACCATCGGTCGAGCACGTGGTCGTCGTTCCCTACGCCGCAGCACCGGACGCAGAGGAGCTTTCCGACGCCGTCGCGTGGAGCGAAGTGCTCTCGCGTTTCACACCGACGCTCGTGCGCTTCGAACGCCTGCCCTTCGACCACCCGCTCTACATCCTCTACTCATCGGGAACGACCGGCGCGCCGAAGTGCATCGTCCACGGCGCCGGGGGTACGCTTCTCCAGCATCTGAAGGAGCACAGACTCCACGTCGACCTGAAGCCGGGCGAACGAATCTTCTACTTCACGACCTGCGGCTGGATGATGTGGAACTGGCTCGTCAGCGCGCTCGCCTCCGAAGCGACGCTGGTGCTCTACGACGGATCGCCCTTCCACCCCGACTCCAACGTGCTGTTCGACCTCGCAGATTCGGCGCGGGTGAACGTCTTCGGCGTGTCGGCGAAATTCATCGACGCTGCCGCGAAGGCGGGCGTCGAGCCCGCGAAGAGTCACGACCTCAGCTCCGTTCGCAGCGTGCTCTCGACGGGCTCCCCCCTCGCACCCGAGGGCTTCGATTTCGTATACGAGAAGATCGGCCGCGACCTGTGCCTGAGCTCCGTGTCCGGTGGGACGGACATCGTGGCGTGTTTCGTCTGCGGCAACCCGACGGCGCCGGTGTGGCGCGGCGAGATCCAGGCCCTGGCGCTCGGAATGGACGTCGCCGTCTTCGACGACGCCGGACGGCCGACGCGCGGCGAGAAAGGGGAGCTCGTGTGCCGCGGCCCCTTCCCCTCCATGCCCATCGGCTTCTTCGGCGACGACGACGGCTCGCGCTACCGCGCCGCATACTTCGACAAGCACCCCGGCGTCTGGTGCCACGGAGACTTCGCGGAGATCACCGAGCACGACGGGATGATCATCTACGGGCGGTCGGACGCGGTGCTGAATCCCGGCGGCGTACGCATCGGAACGGCGGAGATCTACCGCCAGGTGGAGCAGATCGACAGCGTGCTCGAGAGCCTCGCGATCGGACAGCAGTGGGGCGACGACGTGCGGATCGTCCTGTTCGTGACGCTCCGCGACGGCGAAGACCTCGACGACGAGCTTCGGGCCGAGATCCGCGACCAGATCCGCCGCAACGCCACGCCGCGCCACGTACCGGCCGTGATGGTACAGGTGGCGGATATCCCGCGTACGAAGAGCGGGAAGATCGTCGAGCTCGCCGTCGCCGACGTGGTGCACGGTCGCGAGGTCGTCAACCGCGAGGCGCTCGCGAACCCCGAGGCGCTCGCGCTGTTCACCGATTTGCCAGAGCTCGGCTAGAGGTTCGGCCGGAAGACGACGGCGGCGCGACCACCGGACATCAGAAGGGGAGAGACGATGGGAGGGACACGCCTGGCGCTGCACGCGGGCGCCGGCGCGATACCGAGCGCTGCCGACGACACCCGCTATGCACGCGTCGCTCGCCAGGGCATCGAATCCGCCCTCGCTGCAGGACACGCCGCGCTGGTGCGGGGCAGCTCTGCCATCGACGCCGTGGTCGAAACAGTGGTCGCCCTCGAGGACTGCGAGGTCTTCAACGCGGGGCGCGGTTCGGTGCTCAGCAGCGACGGCCGGGTCGAGATGGACGCCTCCGTGATGTACGGCGCGGACCGAGATGCCGGCGCGGTGGCGGGCGCCACCGACGTGGTGAATCCGGTGCGTGCGGCCCGCGCCGTGATGGAGCAGAGCCGGTACGTCTTCCTGGCTGGGCCCGCGGTCGGGCGGCTCGCGCGCGAGGTCGGTCTCCCGACCGCCGACAACGATCACTTCATCACGGAATTCCGTCGCGCACAGCTCGAGCGCGCCCGGGAGAAGGACCACGTCACCCTCGACTTCGACACCGACGTCGGTGGAACCGTGGGTGCCGTGGCCCTCGATACCGCCGGCCACCTCGCCGCGGCGACTTCCACCGGAGGTCTCACCAACAAGCTTCCGGGCCGCGTGTCGGACAGCTGTCAGATCGGCAGCGGCACCTGGGCCGACGACGCGACATGCGCCGTGTCGGGCACAGGACGCGGCGAGATCTTCATCCGCTGCGCGTTCGCTCACGAGATCGACGCAAAAATACGTTACTCCGGACTCTCCCTCGCGGAGGCCTGCGAGGGGGCCCTCGCGACGGTTGGCGCGCTCGAGGGTCTGGGCGGCTGCGTAGCGGTGGACACGTCGGGTCGCGTGGCGATGCCGTTCAACACGCGTGGCATGCCGCGGGGCTTCGTGACCGACGACGGCGTCGCCAGGATCGCCGTCCACCCCGAAGACATGCTCGACCCGTAGATCTGCGGCGTCCGGCCGGAGATTCGCCCAGAACTGCAGCCCCTCCAGGCGAGGCGCCCGTCCCACTCCATGGGCCCGCCCGCTCGTCCACCGCGCCCGCGGGGGACGAGAAATCCGATTTTTTCACTCCGACGGTGAAGACTCGACTCCGGTAAGCGTCGAAACCCGGCAAACGCTCCGCAGCCGCATTCGCGGATTCTGCGCAGAGCGGGGAGACGAGAACCGTGCNTGGAAGCAACCCCGGAACGAAGCGTGCTCGCTGGATGATTTCGTGCAGCATTCTGGCTGCAGCCTTGATGCTGTCTCTCGCAGCTGCTGCGAACGCGCAGGACTGGGACGAGTGGTACGGGGAGCGCCGTGAGCCGCTCCCGCCGCCGGTGGCCGAGCCGTCGTACGCCAAACCCAGCGTTTCCGTCCGCGGATCGATCGGCATCACGCAGGACCCCGAGACCTTCCTGCTCGGCATCGCGTTCCCCATCGAGCTGAACGACAACCTCGCGTTCACGCCGCTCGTCGAGGCGTCCTTCGACGACGGTCGCACGATCGTCGCACCCACCGCGAACCTCGAGTACTCGTTCGACGTCGGCGACAGCCGTCTGCGCCCGTTCGTGTCGACCGGTGTCGGATTCGCGTACATCCGCGAAGACCGCCCCGGCGGCGACACCGACGACGTGGGCTTCCTCATCGCTCCCGGCGTCGGCCTCGAGTACGAGCTCTCGCCGAATCTCCAGATCGGCACCAACGTGCGCTTCAACGTCCTGCCGTCGGACGTCGCCGACCAGAGCTTCTACCTTTCCTGGCACTTCGCGACGCTACGAGTGCGGTTCTAGTTCTGGGTTTCCGATCCGGGCGAAGCCCGGATCGGCCCCGGCAACGCTCGCCCTCCGGGCGCTTGTTCGGCGGTCCCTCGCGCTAGACGCGGCGGAAGGCGTTCGTGTGGTGCTTCTCCGGGTACTCGTGCTCCGCGAGCGGAACGCCTACCTCGTCCGGGGTGGGGCCACACTTCTCGGCCAGAGGCTTCAGCTTCTCGAGATCGAACTGGTAAAGGCGCGCGGCGTTCTCACCGAGGATGGCTCGCGTCTCAGCGGGGTCGACGGCGTTGAAGGTGTGCCGGATGGCGAGGCGCGTGTGCGGGTACGTGCCCTCGTAGTGGGGGTAGTCGCTGCCCCAGAGGATGTGGTCGATGCCGATCACCTCGCGGTCGACGATCTCGAACGGCGACGGTGAGCTGGCTCCGTAGAAACAGTTGCGCTTCGCGTAGAAGCTGGGTGGCTCGGGGGTGTAGGTGTCCTGCGCGAACTCGAACTCGCCCGCGGTGCCGCTGCGCATGCGTTCCCACGTCCCGTCGAGATGCGTGAGCGTGTTGGGCACCCAGGCGCAGCCGGCCTCGGTGTTGATGTACTCGAGCTTCGGGAAGCGGTGGAAGACGCCCGAGAGGAGCAGCTGGGAGTACGACCGCGTCGAGAAGAAGGGCGTTTCGAACAGACGGATGGGAAGCGAGATGGGATATTTCCCGTAGTCCGGCGATCCCGTACCGCCGTGGTGGTTGAGCACGACGCCGAGGTCCTGGCACAGCGCCCAGAAGCGATCGTAGTCGGGCGCGAACAGCGGCTTGATGAACGACGTGCAGTCGTCCGGGACGTGAGGCAGGAGGATGCCGCCGCGCAGGCCGTTCTCGGCGATCCACTTCACGTCCTTCATCGCCTCGTCGAGGTCGTTCAGGTAGACGAGGCCGATTCCGGCGCGCTGATCGGGGAACTCGTTGCACCAGTCGGCCAACCAGCGGTTGTGGGCGCGAATGCCGGCGAGACGCAGCGCGTAGTCCTCGGGACGCGGGTTGCCGCAGATCAATACACTCGTCGGAAAGAACGGCGGCACCGTGTTGGGAAAGACGATCTCACCGACCACGCCGTCCGCTTCCATGTCGCTCATGCGCTCGGTGGTGTCCCAGTTCTTGTGCTTCTTCGAGCCGATGTGCTTCACCTGGGGATTGCGGTAGCTGCCCCGCCAGTCGTCGAACAGCTTCTGGTGCTCGGCGCTCAGGTACGCGCGGTAGTCCTGGATGCTGGCGCCGGCATGGGTGTCGGCGGAAATGACGGTGTAGGGGACTTGCTGGCTCATTGCGCTTCTCAGGGTGGTCTCGGGCCGGATCTTGTCAGATTCAGCCCCCGGAGTCATGGGTTGCCTCCCCGGCGCCCCCTTGACACCATCCCCCGCCGAACCCTCCCCTGCCCCCTCGCCGAGATCCGATGAAGCCGCGCGTCACCATTCCCCTAGTCCTGGTCCTGCTGGCTCTCTGGGTCTTCATGTGGATGGGCGACGGAAAGTGGATCGCCCCCGAGAACGGCAGCCTGCCCGAGCTGCCGATGCGCGTGAGCGGTCGGATGTGCTGCGTCTTCGGCGTCGACCTCCAGGCGAAGTTCCTCGAAATCCCGCTTCCGTTCCTCAACGTGAGCCGGGTCGACGACATCGAGAACGTCGGCCCGCACCGTTACGACTCGGCGTGGGGTGCCCTCGACGACGAGCGAGGTGGGGCGTTTCCGTTCGGCGAGGACAACGCGTATGTCTACACCTGTCGCGGTGGCTTCATCGACGTCGCGCATCTACGCGAGCAGGCCGACTGGACGTCGCTCTTCATCTCGCGCCTGCATCCGATCCTCGAGACCGGCGGCACGATCGAGCTCCCCGACGAGGGCTCGCACCGGCAACTGGTCGCCCGGCCCGTCTCGCGCGATCTGATCGAGCGCGTGGGACGCGACGAGTTGCTCGTCGCGCTGTCGCAGTGGGCGGCCTATCAAGTCTCCGTGTGGCACGAGTTCATTCAGTGGTACTCCGTGTCGCTGCTCGAGCAGTTTCCCGAAACCGCGTCTGCGTTCTCTCCTGACGATCCCTACACCAACGCCGTGGGTACCCGGATGATGGACGGCTTCGACTTCCGGGCCGCCCTCGTGAGCGAGAAGGTCTACAACCGGCACCTCGACGCGTTGATCGCGGGAAGTCTCGAAGCCTACGAGGCGGCTCCCAGAGAGCTCGGCGACCGCCTCATGCGCGCCCTGGACCAATACTGGTGGGACGGGAATGAACGCCTGCCCGAGAGAGGCGTCACGATGCGGCGGTTGCTGGACGTCGATCACGAGGTGGCTCCCTGGCTCTTTCCGGCGTCGCGCGGGACGTCGCAATTGCTCGCGGACCTCGAGGCCGCCTGCGGTGCGACGCCGCGGCCCCTCCCGGTACGGATCGTCGACGAGGTGGCAGGGGTTCCGATCCGCGAGCTCCTCAGCTATCAGATCACCATGAACGGGCGGCTCGACCCCGAGCCCGACTTCGCGGACGTCCTTCACGGCTTCGACCAGCAGTTCTTCCCGTTGCTCATCGAGCGCATTCGGGAGGACAATCGCCGTCGGTTCGGACCCCGCGCCGACCGTCCCGACTGAGCAGCGCAGGGAGGCATCCCGCCATGGCAGAGGCCTTCTCGTTCAACCCCCTCGACCCAGATCTGCGTCGCGACCCGTACGCCCTCTACGCGCGCGGTCGCCGCGAGTCGCCGGTTCTCCTGCACGAAGGGCTTCCGGTTCGCCTCTACTCGGTATTCCTCTACGAGGACTGTCGCGCGATCCTCCGCGATGCCGGAAGCTGGTCCAGCAAGTTTCGGGACGATGACCACTGGGATCAGCCGCAGTACCGAGACCTCGGCCCGCAGCCCCCGCCGAGCATGTTGATGACGGACGGCGACGATCACGCGCGTCTGCGGGGACTCGTCAACAAGGCCTTCACGCCGCGGATCGTCCAGCGCCTCGAGGGGCGGCTCCACGAGATCGCCCACGAGTTGGTCGACGCCGCGCTCGACGCCGGCGAGGTGGACCTCGTCCAGGCCCTCACGTATCCGCTTCCGGTCACGATGATCGCCGAGATCATCGGCGTACCCTCGGAGGAGCGCGAGCAGTTCAAGCAGTGGTCGGACCAGGTCGCCGGGCAGCTCGGAACCGGTCTCTTCGGCGGCCTCGACGTCGAGGCTGTCCGCGCCCAGCGACGGCTGCTGAAGACCATGCGCGACTATTTCGTCCCTCTCGCGGAAGAGCGACGGCGCGACCCGCGCGAAGACCTCCTCACGGGCCTCGTGCAGGCGCGTCACGAGGGTTCGCGACTCTCGGAAGACGAGATGTTGTCGATGCTGGGGCTGATCCTCATCGCCGGCAACGAGACCACGACCAACCTCATTGGCAACAGCGTCGTGACCCTGCTCGAGCACCCCGACCAGCTGGCAAAGCTCCGCGAGAAGCCCGATCTCATGAGCTCGGCGGTCGAGGAGGTGCTGCGCTTCTCGTCGCCGGTGCAGTTCGATCCGCGCCAGTCGAGCCGTTCGCAATCCCTGCGCGATCGGAAGATCGAGGAAGGCGCCTTCGTCCTGTGCTGGCTCGGCTCGGCGAACCGCGACGAGGCCGTCTTCGAGCGGTCCGACGTCTTCGACATCACGCGGCCGCCCTTGGGACACCTGGCCTTCGGATTCGGTGTCCACCACTGCCTGGGTGCGAACCTCGCGCGCCTCGAGACCGAAGTGGCGATCGGCGCGCTGCTCGAGCGCACGCGCCACATCGAGCGCGTCGACGACGAGCCGCTACCCCTGCACCCGAGTCCCGTATTTCGGGGCGTGACGAAGCTGCCGCTGCGCCTAACTCCCGCGTGACCGATTCGCGGTAGCCGTTCCGACGCCGTTCGACAAGATCGCGCCGTCGAGCGGGAAGGTCCAGGAAAGCTATCTTCGCCTGGTCGATGGCGGCCGAAAATAAGCAGACGTTGAACGAAACCAGTGCAACTGGGCACCGCACGTACTCACGGCGGCGGAAACCAGGTCGCCCGACGAATCTGCATTCGGCGATCCGAGCCGCCAGTGTCGCCATCCTGATCGGCTGTTTCTCCGGGAGCAACTCGCTAGCGGAGATCGGGCCCCTCAACATCGTGTTCATCCTGGCGGACGACCTCGGCTGGATGGACGTCGGGTATCAGGGCAACGATTACTACGAAACGCCCAACATCGACGCTCTCGCGGCCGAGGGGATCGTCTTCACCGACGCGTATGCGGCCTCTCCCCTCTGCTCGGCAACCCGCGCCAGCATTCTCACCGGTTGGGCACCCGCGCGCCAGCATCTGACGGGCGTGACACCGCGCAGCCGTGACGGGGACCTCTACAAGGCGTTCAACGATCACGAGGACTGGAGGGCACCGCCCGTTTACATGAAGACCGGTCGGTCGGTCGACATCGCGATGCAGATCGGTCAGCTGCCACTGTCTCGGGTCACGATCGCGGAGCGCCTTCGGGAGGCGCGGTACGTCAACGGCTTCTTCGGAAAATGGCATCTCGGTCCAGACCACGACAAGCTCCCGCAGCACCAGGGATTCGACGTCAACCGCGGGGGATCGCCCCTCGGCTGGGCGCCGAAGTTCGACCCGTACCACCTCGCCAATCTAAGAGACCGCCAGCGCGGCGAATACCTCACGGACCGATTGACCGCGGAGGCGATCGAATTCATCGACGAGGCGGTCTCGAAGCAGCGGCGGTTCTTTTGCTATCTCTCGCTCTATGCGGTCCACGATCCCTGGAAGTCGAAGCCGGAGTACCGCAAGTGGTTCGCCAGCCAGGACGATCCCGACGGCCTGCACGCGAATCCCCACTATGCCGGGATGATCAAGAGTCTCGACGACAGCGTGGGTCGGCTGGTGGAGGCGCTGAATCGGCACGGGATCGCAGAGGATACGATCGTGATCTTCTTCTCGGACAATGGAGCCGTCGAGGAGGTACCCCTTCCGGATGGCAGCACGCTGCGGGTGACGAGCAACGATCCGTTGCGCGGTGCGAAGGCGATCCTTCGCGAGGGCGGAACGCGCGTTCCCATGGTCGTCCGGTGGACGGGCCAGAGCCCACCCGGTCGAATCGAGCGAACGCCGGTGATCTCCACGGACTTCTATCCCACGCTGCTCGAGATTGCTGGCCTCGAGCCGGCACCGGACAACCCGCTCGATGGGGAGAGCCTCGTGCCCCTGATCCGCGGGTCGGGTGAGCTCGAGCGCGAGTACTTGACGTGGTTCATGCCGCACTACATCCACGCGGCCGGCGGGATGGATCCTGCTGCTGCGATTCGTCGGGGCTCCTACCGTCTAGTGAAGCTCTTCGGCTCGCACGCGGAGCTCTTCGATCTCTCAAAGGACATCGGGGAGGAACGCGATCTCGCGCGTGAGTTCCCCGAGATCGCCGCGGAACTCGAGGGCCTCCTCGATGCCGAGCTCGCCGCGCAGAACGCGTATCTTCCGCGGCCGAATCCGAACTATCGCAGACCGGCGGTGGTCGCCCCGTAGGATCTGCGAGGAACGCGAAGGCCCAACTGCATCGCTCCAGGCTCTTTAGCTCGGCGAGGAAAACGGTGCGAATCGCTTCGAGACCCGACAGGGCCGTACCGGTCATCGCCATCGCGATCTGGCTCGCGATGGCCCTGTACTACAAGGCCCTGTTCGACGTCGCCGTACTCGCGCTGCTCCTGGCCACCGCGTTCAGCCTCGGAGCGTTCTTCCGACCGCGACGAGACACGCGGTCCGCGGAGACGCTCGGGTTCCGGCTCTGCATCGGCATCGGCGTCCTGGCCATGCTCGTTTGGCTCTCGACGTTCAAGAACTACCACTACCGCGAGCTGTATCTCACGGTGTCGATCGTCTCGATCATCTGGCAGCGGAGGAAACTCTGGCGCGCAGTGCGTCAGATTGCGCGGACGGTAGTGCTTCACGGGCGGCGAAACCCCGTCTTCCTCGTGGCGCCGTTCGCGGTCGTCACGCTGTTCGAGATCTTCGCGTCCTATCCCGTATCGAAATTCGACGCGATCACCAAGCACATCGCGATCCCCACGAAGATCCTCCACAGCACCCACTACGACTACAACGTGATCGAATCGATCATCTTTGGCGACTCGAGTCTCCTGACGCACATGCTCGCGCTGTACCTGATGGCGTTTGGATCGAAGAAGGGACCGATCTTCCTCGTAGCGGCGCTGTCAGGGCTCGCGCTGATCTTCCTGTTGCGGCTGCTGAGGAAGGTCTGCGCGAAGAAGCGTTGGCCCGCGGCGCTTTCGGTCCTCGTCTACGGGAGCACCCCCCTGATCCTCCTGCTCTCCACCGCGTTCTACGTAGACTCGGTGCCGCTCCCGTTCCTCTTGTTCGCCGTGGCCTACGTCGTCATGTCGCGTCGCGATCAGATCGTCGGCAACACACCGGCTCTCTTCTTTTTGATGGGGAGTGCGTTCTTCGCCAAACAGACGGCCGCCTACCTGGTCATTCCAATCGTCGTGTCGCTCGTGTGGCTACACGTCGCTGCCGTTGCTCGATCCGAGAGACACGTGCTCGAATCGGCCCGCGCGTTCGGAGTCGGGCTTCTACTCTTCGTGCTGCCGTCGGCGGGTCCACTTCTCATCATCTGGCACAAGACCGGCAACCCGTTCTTCCCAATGGCAAACGCTTTTTTCGAGAGCCCGTACTTTCCCATCCGAAACTTCGCGGATCCGTTCGAGAACCCGCTCGGCTTCGATCTGGGTTCGCTCGTTTCGATGGTCTTCCACTCCAACCTCAACATCGAAATGGGTCCCGGCGGATTCGGCCTGCATGTCCTTCTCCTGCCGCTTGCCGTTCTGGTACCCGTATTTCGTCGCGATCGACGGATGATCCTCGTGGTGGCACTGGTACTCGGCGCGTACTTCTGCAGCACACGGGTCACCTACAACCTTCGCTACCTCCTCCCGGCCCTCGTCCTGTCGATCGTCCCCATCGCCTACGCGCTCGAATGGCTGGTCTCCTTCGTCGAGGAACGTCGACTCCATACGCTCGCGTGGTTGGCGGCGACGCTGCTCCTCGTCGGCCCGAATCTCCAATACATCTTCTCTGGAACGAGGGAGAAGGGCTACGACTGGAATGCACGCTTCGCGCCGGTGCTCCTGAAGCCCCACGACTCCCTGACGGCCATGCAGATATCACCCATGCTCGAAGAGATCCCGGATCGGCGTGCGTCCATCCTGTATGGATCGAGCGTTCCCTATCGCGGTGCCTACCCCGGGTACTACAGCACGCTCAGCTGGCACAACGCGTACATCGCGGGCCTCGTGCGAGATGGGGAAGTCGAGTTCAGCGACCTCCTCTATGGGTTCGATTACCTCATGCGGTCGAAGGTTTCCCCAGTGGAATCGTTCGCGCAGTACCTGCACGACAGCGAGCCGCTCCTCGAGATCGTCATCGACGGACGTTACGACTCGCTCTATCGAATCCGCAGAGAACCGATCGTGGCCGTCGAGCGCTCTCTCGGGGAGCCGTTCCGTGCGACAGCCATGCGACCCTATCGCGTGCCGTTGGATCCGCTCTACCACGAAGTCGAAATCTCTCTCGATCTCGAGGTACCCGACGACGGTCGACCCCGCGCCACCTGGTTCCAGATCGACTGGTCGGAAGCGAAGACGGGGAAGCGCATCGGTGGGTTCAGGGCACGGCTCGCCCTCGAGCCGGGGCGTCGGACCTGGCAGCTCACTCGGCGGATCGCGCCCGAGTCGGGCCGGCTCGGCGCCCTCACCGTCAAGAGCTCGAACGACGCGCCGATCTTCGTGCACGGCGTCTCAGTGAAAAGCCGCCCTGTCGACGCTCTCACTCCGCTCCTGGCGGAGTACGATCGCAGCTGGCCCCACCTTGCCCAACGAATCGATTAGTCGTCGCCGCGCCCCACGAAGATGAAGGAACGCTGGATCGAAAAGTTGCCCAGGAACAGCACTGCTTCCGCGAACAGCTTCGCGCCGACCACGTCGACCCGAAAGTTCTCGTGGAGCAGGTCGATCATGGCGTACGAAACCAGCGCCATGACCGCGACCAGGGCGGCGAACCTCGCAAACGACTTCATCAGCCCAGCCCGATGCCGAAACACGAGATTTCGCGCCAGAAACAAGCTCACGAGCACGGCGACCGACCGCGAACACGCCTGAGAGGCAGCCAGGTTCTGCGTCTGATTCATCGCCGCAATGAAGACGAGGAAGTCCACGAACGCTGTCGCCGCCGACGAGCTGCAGAACCGGAGAAAGACAGAGTAGACGCGCAGCGAGTCGCGAAGCGGTCGAAAGTGCGACGATGGGTTCCCGTCGACGTAGATCGTCTCGATCGGTACCTCGCGGATCCCGATCCCTCTCGATCGAATCGTGTCGGGCGCCATCAGCATCTCGAGCTCGAATCCGTAGCCGTTCAGCGGGATACGAAGCGCAGGGGCGCAAAACTCCGCCGGTAGGCCGCGGAGGCCCGTCAGGGTGTCGGAGAGCGAGTAGCCTGCAATGACGCGGAACACGTGGCGCGTGACGAGGTTTCCGAAGCGGCTGCGCAGCGGAACGGCTCGCCCGAACCGGCGCGCGCCGAGGACGAGATGATTCGGTTCGTCCACCAGTGCGCGCGCCACCTGCACGATGTCCGCGGGCGCGTGCTGGCCGTCCGCGTCCGCCGTGACCACACCCAGACAGTCGGGCCAGGCTATGAGCGCGTGATTGAACGCCGACTTCAGTGCCGCGCCCTTCCCGAGGTTGGTCGCGTGCCGGATCACATGCACGCGTTCGATTTCGGACGCTCGCGCGAACAGCCGTTCGAACTGGGGACCGCTGCCATCGTCGATCACCAGGATGTGAGCGATCAGCGCGTCCTTGTCCGCTTCGACCACTCGACCGAGGAGCTCGGGGAGCATCAGGGTCGGTTCGAACGCGGGAATCGCGAGCGCGACCCGCGGCAGCGCCGGTCGCACGAGGCCGCGAGACATTCCGGAAGCTGCGGTGGCCCGTTCCGTCACGCCCCGCGACGCTACTTCGCGTAGCCCAGTCGTTCGAGGACGGCGCGGATCTCGTCGAGGATCGCGGGATCGTCGATCGTCGGTGGCGTCCGCCAGGGCTCGGAGTCCGCAATCTTGCGCATCGTGCCGCGCAGGATCTTGCCGGAGCGCG
>JABSQW010000098.1 GCA_013215605.1 Myxococcales bacterium | reverse complement strand
TTCCCCGAGGAGCGCGTCGCTGCCAGCGAGATCGCATTCGAGGATGCGCAGCGTCTGCATCTCGTTCACGTAAAGCACCGGCTCGCGGGTACGCGGATTGACGAACGCTACCGGGTGCTCGGCCTGCGGCTGGTCGTCGGGGAGGTCGACGTAGCGGTAGCGCTCGTCGCCGCGCTGGGTGATCAGGTCGAACGCGTGGCGCGCGTGCATTTCGCGGAGTCTCCCACGCAGGTCCGGGTCGAGGAGACGCCACGCGCGTTCCGCGTTCGCAAACCGCGTGGGTGAGCCGCCGCGGGGGATCTCCATGGCGTACAGGGACAGACCCGGCACCGGCTCCGGGGTGAAGGCCAGGTCCGAGTGAAAGAGCAGGGCGCCCTCGCGGATGATGCCGTCCTCCCGAATGTTCGAGACGTACTGCGTGCGAAGGCCGTCGCCCCGTTCGTCGTGCACCGGACCGAAGATCTGGGAAAAACGCACCTGATCGGCATCCGAGAGGTGCGGGGCGTGGACGTGGAGCAGGTGATACTTCACGAGCGCGGCGCGCAGCGCCTCGGCCTGGCTCGAGGTCGGAGACTCGGCGAGATCGATGTCCTCGACGAGCGCGCCGAGCGCAGGCGAAAGCATGCTGATCCTCATCGTTGATCCTCCGGACCGCCGGCCCCCTCGATTCTGCCGTACGCGCGTCCAAAGGTGCAGAAGTCCTGCTCTCGGGTCAGACACAGTACGCGGTCGTGCCGGGCGCGCAGGGCCGCGAGATCGAGGGTCTCGTTGCGGCGCTCGAGGAAGGGGCGCACGAAGGTGTAGCGAGCCTGGGGCTGCAGGAGCAGGAAGTAGTAGCCCCAGGCGTCGCCACGGGTGACGAGAGCGATATCGGCGCCTTCGGGGAGTGGCTGCGCGAGAATGCGACGAGCCTCCTTCGGGAGCCAGCGGGCGGCGCCGAAGAGTGGGTCGCGCCCGAGGCGACTCGCCTGCCATTCGCCCCACGGGTGCACGGTGGCGCAGACGTAGAGGAGAATCGCGAGGGACGCCGCACGCAGCGCGCCGCAAGTCCGCGCCCCAGCACCCAGCCGCGCGAGGCCAGCGGCCACGCAGCCCGCTGCGCCCGCGTACAAGGGCGACAACATGCGCGCGTTCCACGGAAACCACGCGACGGCGTAGCAGAACAGGACGAAGGCCGAGAGGAGCGTCGCGGCGCTGGCGACGAGCATCACGCGACGTCGTCCGTGGGTCGCCAGGAACGCCGCGAACACCGCGGGAACGACGACGAACGCGCCGAGCGGCCCATACCACGACGTCTCGGGGGAGGGGTTCCAGCTGATGGAGAATTTCCAGTTGCGGTTGAGACCGATGGACTCGAGGGCACTTCCGAACCAGCGCTCGTGCAGGGCCTGCAGGGCGCCCGAGATCTCGGTACCCGAGGCGAGGGCCGCGAGTCGATCGACCGGCTGGAGGAGGTGGACGCTCTGGAACGCGTAGCGCGTGAGATTCGCAAAGGCCCCGAGAAGTCCGTCGCCGTTTCGATGGAAGGCCACGAAGCGCTCCGGACCCGAGGGGTTGCCGTACTCGCTGAAATTGTGTGCAAAGAGCCAGGCCTGGGCGATCACCAGGACGGGAATGCTGGCGATGCAGAACACGCCCGCGCCGCTGCGGAGGCAGCGGCGCCAGGCCTCGCCGCCGTGTTCGCGCAGCAGCACCCAACCGAAGCACAGCCCGAAGGGGCCGGCCACGGCGAGGAAGGTCGTCTTCGCCGACAAGCCGAAGGCGAGGGCGACGGCGAGCAGGACGAGATCGCCGACGCGCAGCCGGTCGCGCAATCGCTCGGCGAGCACGAGCGCCGCGACCGTGGCCAGCGCGGCGTAGATGTTGTTCTTCGCGACGGCGGCCTGTCCGATCAGTTGGGGGAGCGATGCCACCACGAACGTCGCCGCGACGGCGATTCGTTCCCCTGCATTGCGCCGCGCGAGTCCGAAGACACCAGCGGTGAGCGCGAGGTAGGAGAGGAACTGTGTCGACGCGAGGCCGTCGTCGATGTGGAAGCGCAGGAACAGGTGGTTGATGAGGTCGCCGCCCATCGGAAATGCGACGAGGTGGTACTTGCTGAAGTGCGTGGGGAAGAGCGACGCCTCCTGCTGGAAGAGCAGAACGCGCGGCAGGTGGTAGGTGAGGGCGTCGGATGTGTGAGGCGGGATGAGGCTCGCCTGGAGGAAGAGATAGGTCCACACGGCGAACAACACGGCGAAGGAAGCGCGCGCACTCCGGAGCGGCCCGAGCGCGGCGGCCAGCGCCGCGCGTAGCCGCGATCGGTCGGTCGCGCAGCGGTGTCCCGCGACGCCGACCGCGACGACTTCGGCCGCGAACGCGAGGCGCGGTTCGCCGGCGAGGAAGGCGAGCTGGAACGCGCACGAGAGCCCCGCGAATGCCGCGAGGCCCGCGAGGCAGAGCGACTCGGCGACGCGATCGTCCTCGCCGTGAATCGCGAGGAACGCGCCGGCCGTGAGCACCGCGATCTCCCCGAGCATCGCGGCAAGGATCAGCAGGTCGGTCACGACGACCCACGCCGCGCAGCGGTGTCAGTGCGCATTCCCGGCCGAGCGCTGAATTCCGCGCACCGATTCGGCGAGCATCTGCGCGAAACCCGCGCATCCGAGCTCGGCCACTCTCGGCGCGTCGAAGACCTCTAGCGTGAGCGGAGCCTCGCTGCCGATGCGCGCGAGGCTCGCGAGCAGGCCCCGAAGATCCACGACGCCAGCGCCCGGCACCGCGCGCCGGTGCCGCGTCGCCCAGTCGAGGTCGGCCGGGAGCTCTTTGGGCGCATCGTTGAGCTGGACGGCGCCGATCAGGTGTCCGGGGACGGCGTCGAGGTCGTCGAAGCGACCCGGACCGAAGTGGACGTGCCACGCGTCCACGGTCAGTCCGCCGTTGTCGCGGCCGGCGGCTTCCACCACTTTCGCGGCGGTCGGCAGATCGGGGGTGATGCGACGGCGAGAGAACTCGAGGTTCGCGCGGAGACCGTGGCTCGCTGCCCGGTCGCACACGCTGGCGAAGGACTCGGCGGCTGCGTCGAGGGAGGTGCCGGTGGCGGCGTGCTGCAGGACGTTCACGCCGCGGGCAGCCACGGCGTCCGCGAGTTCGAACACGTCCCGCTCGACCGCTTCTTCGAAGTACGGCCCGCCGGGATCGTCGGGCCCCACCCAGGTGACGATCGCGTCGAGGTCCTGCACCACGAGCCCGGAATCGGCGATGCGGTGCGCCATTTCGTCGAGCGACGACCCGGACGCGGCGTAGGACGGGTGGTAGTGGCCGGGCCAGAGCGAGAGGGCGGGGATGTCGGCGGCCAGCGCGGCGTCGATCAGCTCCGGCAGGGGAGGGTTCTCGAGGCTCCCCGAGCTGAGCACCAGATCACCGGGGCCTGACGCGTCAGAAGATTCCGCCATCGCCGCCTATCGTAGTCGCCATGTGGCGATTATTCCTGTCGACGGTTGCCGTCCCGATCCGCCGGATCCCTGGAATTCGGCTTTCTCCTGGCCGGAGACCCGTCGCCGGCGCTCGATCTCCGCAGCTTCGAGAAGCCCGGGGGTCGAGATCAGCCCTTCCAGAGCGGTCCGTCGATGCGGATCCCGACGTCGCTTCCCCACGTATTCCGGTAGCTGACCTCGGTCGCGCTGCGGCGCGGGGCGACGCCCCAGCGCCCGGTCGGATACCCCATGCTCACGCAGGCGCCGAAGATCCAGCCCTCGTCCGGCGGCACTTCGAGGATCGCCAGCGCCTCGTCGAGCTTCAGCATGAAGGCGCTCGTGAGCGAAGCGCCTACACCCTCGGCACGCGCCGCGAGCATGGCATTCCAGATCGCGGGGAAGATCGAGCCGCCCGTGGGATCGCCCTGGGCGAAGCCGAAGAAGAACAGCGGGACGGTTTCGAAGTTCTCGGCGAGCCAGTCGGCGGAGCGCTTTACCTTCATCCACTGGATGCTCTCGGGATCGTCGGAGGTCGCTTCCGCTGCGGCGATCTTGTCCTTGTAGATCGTCGACCAGAGGACCTCCATGCAGCCGCGGTAGACCTCGCCGAGGCGCCCCTTGACGGCGGCGTCGTCGACGACGAGAAATCGCCAGTTCTGTGCGTTGCCACCGCTGGGCGCGCGGATTGCGGCGTCGAGGATGCGAGCGATCACGTCCTCGGGAATGGGGTCGGGCTTCACGCGTCGCATGGCGCGCGTGGTGTAGAGGGCTTCGCGTATGTCCATGGCGGGGCAGGGTGGCACCCGTCGATGCGTCTCGTCAACGAGTACGGTCGTTCTCAGGGCATGTAGGAGCCGCCGCCCACGCTGATCAGCTGGCCGGTCACGTAGCTCGCGCGGTCCGACGCGAGGAACACGGCCACGTTGGCGATGTCCTCGGGACGTCCGACCCGCGGAATCGGTTGGCTGCCGATGTTGAACAGCTCGCCCGACGCGGCCTGCTTCTCCATCTCGTCGGGCTTCCCGAAGACCTCGTATCCGAATTTGTTCCAGAAGCTCCCCTCGCCGGTGTGGCTCGGATCGTGGGGCACGATCCAGCCGGGGGAGATGCAGTTGACGCGCACGCCCGTATGCCCCCATTCGAAGGCGAGCGCCTTCGAGAGCGACATCTGGTAGCCCTTGGTTCCGCCGTAGTGCGCGACATACGCCGCGGCCTCGCCGAGGAGCGCCGAGTTCGACGTCACGTTGACGATGCTGCCGCGCCCGCGCTCGACCATGTGGGCGCCGATCACGCGGTGGGTATTGAATACGCCCCAGACGTTGAGGTCGGTTTCCCACTCGCAGTCGGCGCGGGTCTTCTCGAGGAACGGCGTCGGGGCGTTCGTTCCGCCGGCGTTGTTGACGAGCACCTCCACCGGGCCGAATCGCTCGAGCGTCTCCCCGAGCAGCGCTTTCACCGCCCCTTCGTCGGTGATGTCGGTCTTGATGAGGTGGGCCTCGCCGGCGAGTTCGGCGCACGAGTCGGCGACCTCCTGCCCCTTCACGGCGTCCCGGGTGGCGATCGCCACGCGGCACCCCTCGGCGGCGAATTCCTGGACGAGTCCACGCCCGATCCCCCCGCTCCCACCGGTCACGATGACCGTCTTGCCTTTCAATCCCAGATCCATCGCGCGACCCTCCTGCCGTATCTTGGGTCGGTCCAAAATATCAGTTCGGGCGACGCGAAGAGGAGTCACTTCATGGGTCACGGCAGATCGACGACATGGGACGGCGAAAAGGCGAGCGGGCGACTAATGGACGGGTCCGCCTGGGACGATTTCTGCGATCGTTTGAAGGCGGTTGGCTCCGAGGTGATGCGCGACGACGTTCCGGCGAACGAACTCGACCGCGCCGAGGGAGTGCGACACCTCACGCGGATGCTCACCTACGCGCTCGAGGTGGCGGTCGAGCACTCGGATGTCGATCGCCCGGTCTTCCATCCCCACCCGCGTCTTCAGTCGAAGTGGGGCGGCGACAACCCCGACAACCGCTACCTCCACGCGGCCATCGATGGCGCGGCGACGTATCGCATCACCGGCCAGCGAGGGACCGCCTACGACTTCATCCTCAACGCGTCTTCGTGCCACGAGATGGAGGCGCCCGGCACCGGGGATCGCCGCGGCAAGGACACCCTCGTCTTCTCGGAGCGCTGCGCGGCCGACTTCGAGATCGCGGGAGACGGCAGCTTCGAAATCATGGTCGGACCCGACGAGCAGCCGGGGAACTGGATGCCCACCCACCCGGACGTCGGATTCATCAACATCCGGCAGTACTTCTACGACTGGGACCGCGAGCGGCCCGCCGAGTTCCTGATCGAGCGCGTGGGTCTCGAAGGGTCTTCACCGCCGCCCCTCGACGCTCGCAGCATGGCCGAGCGCCTCGACGACGCGATCGGTTGGGTCGAGCACGGCATGCCCTACTGGACCCGCTGGGTGCAGGAGGAGCACCTGCGTTTCCCGCCCAACTCGGCGACCAAACTCGGCGCAGTGGCCGAGGGTGTGAAGGCGATTTCCTACGGGCGGGGCCGCTTCGATCTCGAGCCGGGACAGGCGCTGATCTTCGAGTGCGAGGCCCCCGACGCCCGTTATTGGCACGTGGCGCTGTTGAACTTCTGGTTCGAGACCCTGGATCACGCCAATCACCAGTCGTGCCTGAACGGTCACCAGATCGAAGTCGACGGGGACGGGCGCTTTCGCGTGGTCATCTCGCAGACCGACCCCGGGGTCCCCAACTGGCTCGATACCGCGGGGCGATCGAACGGTCTGATCCAGTATCGCTGGGCCTGGACGAACAACGAGCCGGAACCCGAGTGTCGGGTCGTCTCTCTCGAAGAGCTGCGAAACACGCTTCCGGCTGCGACGGGAAGCGTTACGCCGGCCGAACGCGCGCAGGCCGTGCGCCGCCGTCGCGCCCACGTGCTCCGCCGCTATCACCTGTTCTGATAGGCTGCGATCGTGACGACGCGAAGCCGCGTGGCAGTGGTGACGGGTGCCGGCTCGGGGCTCGGGGCGGCCCTCGCTGGCGAGTTCGCTCGCTCCGGCTGCGGGGTCGCGCTCGCCGACATCGACCTCGCGAATGCGGAGAAAGTGACGGAAGGGCTCGCGACGACGGGTGCCCGGACCCGTGCTTACCGGGTCGACGTCGGCAGTACGGAGTCGCTCGAGGCTCTCGCCGCCGCCGTTGCGGCGGACTTCGGCGCGTGCCACGTCCTGTGCGCGAACGTCGGCGTGCAGCAGTTCGGCACGATCGATTCGCTGCGCGAAGAGGATTGGCGCTGGATCTACGACGTCAACGTGCACGGCAGCGTCGGCACCGTTCGCGCCTTCCTCCCGCTGCTTCGCGCGAGCGAGGGGCAGCGCAGCGTGCTGTTCACCGCGTCGACGTCGGCCGTCTATCCGGCGCGCCGCCTCGTCGCCTACACCTCGACCAAGTACGCGATCCTCGGCATCGCCGAGACACTGCGCCTCGAACTCGGCGAAGAGGGGATCGGGGTATCGGTGATGCTGCCCGGTCCCATGGCCACGACGCACCTGCAGAGCAGCGCCGCTGCCAAACCGGACGGACTCGACACTCCAGTTTTCGTCGCCGAGCAGATCGCGGTGGTTTCCGAGGACACGGCCGAGGACACCGCCGATGGAGCCGACGCAATGATCTCCCCCGAGTACGCCGCCCGAAACGTCGTCGCGGACCTCGCTGCCAACGAGCCCTACATCGTGTCGCATTTCGTGCACGCAGGTCGTGCACGCACCCGCTTCGCGGAGATTCTCGACGCCTTCGAGCGCGCGAAGACGAGCGAAACCCCGAGGAATGAGCCGTGAAGATCTACGGGCACCGCAGTTTCGGAAATCCTCGCCGCGTCGCGATCTTTCTCGACGAGAAGGGCGTCGATCTGCCGTTCGAGCCCGTCGACCTGGGAGCCGGCGCCCACAAGACCCCCGACTTCCTCGCGAAGAACCCGGCCGGCCAGGTCCCGGTGCTCGAACTCGACGACGGGACGTGCATTGCCGAGACCCAGGCCATCTGCCGCTATCTCGAGGATCTGTACCCCGAGCCGAACCTGATGGGCGTGGATTCCCTCGAGCGCGCGCTGATCGAGATGTGGCAGCGGCGCGTCGAATTCGGGGTCTTCTCCTCGGGCCGGTACTACGTGCGGCACTGCACCCGAATGGGCAGTCGGCTCGAGCCCGTTCAGATTCCGGCCTGGGGGGAGCTGAACCGCGAGTGGGCGCCCGAGCAGATGCAGTCGCTCGACCGGAGGCTCGCCAAGAGCCGCTTCCTCAGCGGAGAGCGCTTCAGCGTCGCGGACATCACCCTCATCTTCGCGCTCCAGGGCGTCACCGCGCGCGGCGGGGTCTCGGTTCCCGACGACTGCGAGGGCTTGAAGCGTTGGCTTCGCGACGTCTCCGCGCGACCGTCGGTCGCCGCGACGGCGCCGCCCGGCGACTGAACGGGCTGCGGTCGGCGGCTACGGTCGAGGGCTCTCGATTCCCTGGGCGCGTCCGTCCACGGCGCCGGGATCGGCGCCGAACCAGGTGACGACCGTGGGATGCACGTCCATGTGCCGGACGGGAGCGACGAGGGGCGCGAGAGGCCCGGAACCCCCGAACGTCGCGAGGACGAATGGTACCGCGCTGTCGTCGGGCAGGGTCGCCTCGTGGACACCGTACATGCCGAACAGCACGTCGTGGCCCCCGTGGTCCGACGTCAGCGCGACGAGCCAGGCCTCGCCGGCGTCTCCGGCCCGCGCCTCGACGCGGTCGAGTGCGCGACCGACGAGAACGTCGACCTCGCCGATGGCCGCGGGATAGCGCTTGGTGTCTTCGAAGCCGAAGCTGTGCCCGGCGGCGTCGACCTCGTCGAACACCGCCATGATGAGGTCGGCGTGTCCGTCGTCGATCCGTTCGAGGAGCCAGGCCGCGAGGTCGTCGTCGCGCCGCCCGGATTCGAGGTCGTCCGCGCGGCGCCAGTCGAGGTTGCAGCTCTTCGTGTCGCTCCACGCGACGCGGAGCGAGCCGTTCTCGACCCCGCACTCGAAGTCCACGATACCCGAGACGATCTTCTTGCCGTCCTTCGACGTCAAGAAGTTCGCGACGCCGCCGGCGGCGCTGCGCAGGCCCAGGTCGCGCAGGCGCTGGAAGAAGCTCGGGTGGCGCCGGCTNGTCTCGGCGAAGACCGTCTGCTCGAAGAACTCGTTGCCCCGCACCCCGTGGCCCGTGTTGTTCATTCCCGTGATCACGGACACCCAGCCGCTCGCCGTCTCGTAGCGAAACTCGTCGCCGGCAGCGGGGCCGTCGTGGGCGCGGGCGCAGCTCGGGTCGTCGGCGCTCTCGCACGGCGCAAAGACTCCCCTGTCCATCAGCGCTCGCAGCGCACCATTCGCTCCCTCGGCGAACGCGTAGCGGTGGAGCGCGGGTCCGGTGAGACCGTCGATCCCGATGACGAGGGCGCGCCGGCGCTCCGGCTCTTCGGCCGCGAGCGCTCCGGACATCGTCAGTGCGGCGACCGCGAGCGCAACCGATGCCGCCGTCAGGGGCGTCGCGGTGCTCACGGGGCCTCGGTGTCCGGCGCGAGTCGCGGCGGGACGGTGAGCTTCGCGGGGATGCGCTCGGTGCCAATCGTCGCGTCGATGTGCTGGTGGAGGTAGTAGATGCGGCGCTCCTGGTAGCCGAGTGGGATCGCGTCGAGCGCCGGGGACTCGAGGGAGCGCTGGATCGGTGCGAGATTCGCGAAGTCCTCCTCCATCACCCTGTCGAACGCGCCGAGCAGGGCGCTCCAGAACGGGGAACTGTCGCTCTCGTCCGCCGGAGCGTACCAAGTCCACTCGACGTGGGTCGTGCGGACGTCGATTGGCCAGAAGCAGATGAAGGGAAAGCCGATCGTGTCGAGCGGGGTGATGAGGTTGGGGAAGACCGTGTAGGAGACGTTCGTGTCGCGGAAGATCGGCGTCGCGGTGGCGATGTCGGGCATTCCGGGAGCGGGCTCGGCCTCGACGTTCTCGGGCCACTTGGGCGTGACCATGCGCGAGTGACCGCGCGGCAGCAGGCCCATCGTGGCGCCGCGGTGATCGAGCAGGTTCGCCACCGTCTTCGCGTGGATGGTCTTCAGGTGGTAGGTCTCGAGGAAGGCGTCGGCGGCGACCTTCCAGTTGCAGGCCAGGCGCTTCTCGCGTCGCGCGAGTGTGCGCAGTCCGCTGCCGCCGAGGCACGCGATATCGTCGGCCACGGGACCGAGCCATTCGCGCAGCGCGATGGCACCGCGGTCGGGGTTGACGAACACCCAGCCATCGAGCGTCTCGCAGCGCACCTCGACGAGACCGCGGTCGGCCTCGTCGAGACGGGCGAAGTCGCGACGGTCGGGCAAGGCGACGAGGCGTCCGGCAAGATCGTAGGTCCAGCTGTGATACTGGCAGCGCAACCGCGCTGCGCGGCCACAGGCCTCGCGCACCACCGGTGCGCCGCGATGTCGACACGTGTTGTAGAAGGCGCGCAGCACGCCGTCGTCGCCGCGGACGAGCACGAGGGGTGGGCCCGCGAGGTCGAAGCAGCGGAAGCTCCCCGTCTCCGGAAAGTCTTCGTCGCGTCCCGCGAGCAGCCAGGTCTTCGGCCAGAGGTGCTGCCGTTCGAGCTCGAAGAACGCGGGATCCGTGTAGCGCCCACCGGGAACGGGCGGCAGCTCGGGAAAGTCCTCGGGCGGGCCTTCGCGCGCGAACTCGTAGGCGATCTGCTCGCGGACATGTGCTTCGAGAGCGGGTCTCATCGCTCGGCGTCCGCGACCAGGCGTGCGCGTTGCTCGAGGAGGTACGCGTGGAGCGCGGAAATGTCCGCGTCGGTCAACCAGGCGCCAAAGTTCGGCATCCCCCGCGCGCTGAACACGCCCTCGAGGAGGATGGGCGCGAGCGCTTCCAGCGTTTCGGGCGCCGACCGGCGCAGATCGGGGATCGTTCCGCCGCCCACCGCGGCGGGGCCGTGACACGCGCCGCAGTAGCGGTGGTAGAGCGCGCTGCCGCGCTCGGCGAGCTGGGGGTCGATTGGGGCATCCATGGGCACGACCGCGGCGAGCGTCGGCTCCGGAACGTCGAGGCGAAGCGTACCGCCGAGCCGGAACACGAGGACACGGCCGCGATTTCCGGTCGCCAGCGTTTCGGAGGGCGGGTCGCCGCTCGCGAGCGCGAAGCCCCCGCCCCAGCCCGCGAGCAGCGCGACGTATTGTTCGCCGTCGATCGCATAGGTCATCGGAGGCGCCACCACGCCGGTGCCGGTTGGAGCCTCGAATAGACGCTCGCCGTCGGTCGCGCGATACGCCGCGAAGGTGGCATTGCCCGTGCCCTGGAAGACGAGGTTGCCCGCGGTGCTGAGCGTCCCGCCGTTCCAGGGGCGGACGTGACCGTTGCGCCAGACTTCTCGCTGGGCCACCGGGTCCCACGCGAGCAGGCTTCCGGTCACGGGGCCGGAGAGCATCGACATCGTGCCCTCGAGCGGGTCGATGCCCGTGTTGGTCAAGCCCGGACGCAGCTGCCAGTCGGGATCGGTGGCAAACGAGAAGCCCATGTCCTGGACCGGCAGGTAGACGAGACCCGTCGCCGGGTTGAAGGACATCGGATGCCAGTTGTGAGCGCCGATCGGTCCCGGGTAAAGGGCTTTGGGGGTGGCGGCGTAGCGTGCGCCTCGCGCCTCGACGGGCCGGCCCGTCGCCAGGTCGATCCGCGTCGCCCAGGTGACGTGCGCGTACTTCTCGGCCGACAGGAGCTCGCCCGTCGCGCGGTCGAGCACGTAGAAGAAGCCGTTCTTCGGCGCCTGGAGGAGCACCTTGCGCTCGCGCCCATCGATCTCGAGGTCGGCCAGGATCATGTGCTGGGTGGCGGTGTAGTCCCAGCTCTCCCCCGGTGTGGTCTGGTAGTGCCAGACCAGCTCTCCGGTGTCCGGACGCAGCGCGAGGATCGACGACAGGAACAGATTGTCTCCGCCACCCGGGCTGCGGATGGACTGGACCCACGGTGCGCCGTTGCCCGTGCCGACGTAGAGGAGGTCGAGCTCCGGGTCGTAGGCGAGCGAGTCCCACACGGTTCCGCCACCGCCGAGCGTCCACCACTCGCCGCTCCACGTGTGGGCGGCCATCTCGAGCTCGTCATGCTCGAAGGGGAGGGTGGGGTCACCCGGCACCGTGTAGAAGCGCCAGGCGAGCGCGCCCGTCGCCGCGTCGTAGGCCGACACGTAGCCGCGTACGCCGAGCTCGGCGCCACCGTTCCCGATGATCACCTTTCCCTTCACCACACGCGGGGCGCCGGTGATCGTGTAGGGCTTCGACGGATCGACGGTCCACGTCTCCCACACGGGGGTTCCCGTCTTCGCGTCGAGCGCGATCAAGCGCCCGTCGAGGGCTCCTACGTAGACGCGGCCGTCGTAGAGCGCGACGCCCCGATTGACGACGTCGCAGCAGGCGTTGGCCCCGGCGGCGCCGGAAACGCGCGGATCATGGCGCCAGAGCTCGACGCCCGTGCGGGCGTCGAGGGCGAACACCACGCTCCACGAACCCGTCGCGTACATCACGCCGTCGTGCACGAGCGGCGTCGCCTCGAGGCCGCGCGTCGTCCGCGTCTCGTAGACCCAGGCGAGGCCGAGCTCGCCGACGTTGCCCTCGTGGATCCGGTCGAGCGGGCTGTGGCGCTGTTCCGTGTAGGTGCGTCCGTGGCTGAGCCAGTCGTCCCCGCTCGATTCGGCGCCGCGAAGTCGCGCGGCGTCGATGACATCGACGATCGAAGGCAGCGGAGTCTCGGCGGGTTCGACGACGGCCGGATCCGCGCAGGCGAGCAGCACCAGAGGAACCAGGGCCAACGCGTGGAGCCGGATCATGCTGGGCAGAGTTTCTTTGGCGCGATTCAAGACTGCGGCGATCTTGCGGGAGCCGCCTGGGCCGTGCGATCGGGTCCGTCCGTGGGCCAATCCACGAAGATCGGCGACGACCACGCGCGCGGTTCGGTCTCGCTCAGACAATCGCCGGTGGCGCCCTCGCCCCCGCACAGGAGGGGCTCGACGCACTCCCCCTCGGCGTCGCGCTCGCAGCGGAACCCCCCCGCGTTGATCGCGAGCTTCGGCTCCTCGATGGCTCGCACGTAGTAGAGGGTGTCGCGGCCCTGCTGGCCGAACTCGGGGTCGGCGAAGGTCACCGCGCAGCCGCTCGGGTCGGGGTCACAGCGAAACGAGCGCCACGGATCTTCGATGAGGCCGGCGATCGGCTCGCCGCGCACCTGCTGCGGTCGCACTCGGATCACCTCGATGCGCGTGATCAGGCGGCGCCGGTCGGACGGGTTGTAGCACTCGCCCTGACACACGTGGTCGATCGACTTCGGCGTCATGTTGTTCGTGACGTAGTCGGGGCAGCCGGGTTTCTGTTCGAAGGAGCCCACTGCACGCACCCGGAAGATGGGGGGATCGCTCATCTCGACGGCGCTGCCCATGGGCCGGGTTCGGCCGCGTGAGCCGGGCGGGTTCAGGAGGTCGAACCACAGGAGCATGCGGGGGCCGCTCGTCCCGTAGGTCTCGCGCCGCAGCATGGCCGACCAGATCGAGGAGCGGTCGCGGCCCTCGCTGTGGGCGGCGATCAGGCCACCGGTCAGGAAGAACGACGACTGGCGCTCCATCTCGAACAGCTGGAATCCGGCGAGGCGCGACGTCGCGCGGTCGAAGGCGACGGATTCCGAGGCGCGCTCGGTCTGCGGCGGCGCGACGAGCCCGGCCAGCGGGTTGTCGCGTGCGAGGCGATTCCGCGACTCGGTGCTGCCGATGCGGTTCACCTCCTTGAAGCCCGTGCCGGGGCGCGCGTAGTGGTTGTCGCTCGACGCCATGAAGCCGAAGCGAAAGCGCAGCGGATCGTCTTCGCCCTTGCCGTCGTCGAAGTTCGAGATCGCCATCACGTACTGCGCCGATCCGCCCGGTCGGTAGTTGAAGGCCCCCTCCGCGCAGTCGCGACACTGGCCGGCATCGAGCCACTCCGTCGCGTCGTACCCCGGCACGGTGAGATGCCCGGTGATCCCCGACTCGGCGGCGAGCTGCCGCGCGTCGACCGCGCGGGCGTCGCACTCCGCAGCGGACACGCCGTCTTCCAGGCAGCGCTCGCGGATGATCTCGCCGGCTCGCCAACAGCTCGGAAGGTAGTTGGCGCGAGGTTCGGGACACGACACCGAGCCGTCTGGATGCTGTTCGATGCTCCGCCAGTCGCGGTACTCCTCTGAGTTTCCGTGGCCGGAGTAGATCTCGAAGAGCGTCTGACGATCGGGATCGTGGTACGCCTTCGAGAGCTGCTTGTCCCACGTCGTGCCCGAGGGTCCGTACATCCCCCAGGTGGTGCCGTGTGGGATCACGATGGCGTCGTGGCCCCACTCGTCGAGCTTCCGAAACAGGTCGCCCGGGGTTTCGGCCAGCTCGGTGCAGTCGATCGGGAGGTCGCGCACGTGGGTGTCGGAGTCGCACAGCGCGACGCCTGCGCGCTCGCTGAAATAGAGCGCCATGTCGTCGTAGCGTGGGCTCTGCTGGCTGATCGCCAGGGCGCCGAGTGCGAAGGGCGAAGGGATGGCGCCTTGCGCGTCGGCGACGGCCGTCGAGCCGATGGGGCGCGTCGGGATGCGTTCGTCGTCGGTATGGGCGAGCACCACGTTCTTGTGGCCGTAGTGGTTCTCCGGTGTCGTCCCCATCTGCGTCCACTCCCAACCCAGGAAGGCCACGGTGTCGGGGTTGTTCGGGTCGCTCGCGACGTCGTTGCACTGGCGGATCGATTCGACGGTCTCTTCCCATGCCCGGGGGGTGATTGCACTGGCGTGATCGTTGATCGACCAGAAGTCGAGGGCCGAGCAGTAGCGCGCGTAGTCGCAGGCATCGGACTGTGGGTGCGCGCCCTGCCCCTGGAGCAGGGGCACGCTCATCATGAAGGCGTCGAAGGAGACCGTCGTGTGGACGTGGAGATCGCCGAAGAGGATCTGCTTGGTGGTCGGCGCACCGACGCTCGCCGCGGCATCGTGCTGCGCGGATTCCACCCTGGCGACATCGCCGCCGGGTCGCGGGTCCGGTGTGGGGTCGTTCGGACCCTCGTGGGTCCCGAGGGCGCCCATGCCGATCTGGTACACGAAGAACAAGCCCAGCAGAACCAATACGAGGATCAGGCCGATGAGCTTCTTGATCACGAACTGCCCTCCACGCGAAGAAAGCACCGAAGGCGCAGGATACACGTCGGCTCGAACGCGAGTCCACCGGCGCGGCGCCGCCGCGGCGGTGTACCCTGTCGACGAGCCGCATGGGGAGGGGCGCCAGCGTGTCGGACCAGGTGCTATCGATCGATCCCGAGAAGTGCACGGGTTGCAAGCAGTGCGAGCTCGCGTGCTCGTGGATCCAGACCGGAGCGTTCCAGCCCTCGAAGTCCGTGATCCGCGTCCACGTCTTCGACGAACAGGCGAGCTTCGCACCGTACGCCTGCTTCCAGTGTGACGAGGCCTGGTGCATGCAGGCCTGTCCCGTCAACGCCATCGACGTCGATGGGCAGACCGGCGCGAAGATCGTCCTCGACGACGTCTGTGTCGGCTGCAAGCTATGCGTGATCGCCTGCCCCTTTGGCACGATCTTCTACGACAAGCAGGCCGACGCCGCGACGAAGTGCGATCTGTGCGCGGGTGACCCGGCGTGCGCCCACGCGTGCCCCACCGGCGCGATCGAGTTTTCGAGCGTCGATCCGGGGGAGTGGGTGGTTGATTTCGGCGTCGCGGTGAACGACGCGTACGTCCGAGCGATCGAAGGGGAGGGGAGCTGATGGCCGACCTCAAAGGCTGGACCGGCAACATCCTGCGCGTGAACCTCAGCGCCGGCAGTGTGGTGAAGGAGCCGCTCAACGAAGAGTGGGCGCGCCAGTACGTGGGCGGCCGCGGCGTCGCGGCTCGCTACCTCTCCGAAGAGGTCGATCCCGAGGTGGACCCGCTCGCCCCCGAGAACTCGCTCATCTTCGCGACGGGCCCGCTGACGGGGACGAACGCGTCGTGCGGCTCACGCTACATGGTGGTCACGAAGGGGCCCCTCACGGGCGCGATGACCACGTCGAACTCCGGCGGCATGTGGGCTCCCGAGCTCAAGTTCGCCGGCTACGACATGATCATCTTCGAGGGGAAGAGCGAGAGACCCGTCTATCTCTGGATCCTCGACGACGAGGTCGAGCTGCGCCCTGCCGAGCACCTCTGGGGCAAGGGCGTGTTCGACACGGAAGATCTCCTGAAGCGCGAGACCGGCGTGCCGGACTGCCGCGTGGCGGCCATCGGTCCCGCTGGCGAGAACCAGGTGCTGTTTGCAGCGATCGTGAACGAGAAGTTCCGGGCGGCGGGCCGCTCGGGCGTGGGCGCGGTCATGGGGTCGAAGAACCTGAAGGCCATCGCGGTGCGCGGGACCGGCGCGGTGGAGGTGGACGATCCGGTCGCGATGATGCGCGCGCAGTGGGCGATGAAGCAGGACCTCACCGAGGCGCCGCTCACCAGCGAGGGACTCCCGGCCTACGGAACACTCGCGCTGATGAACGTCATCAACGAACACGGGGCGTTGCCCACCAACAACTACCAGCTCGCGCAATTCGAAAACGCCGAGAAGATCTCGGGAGAGGAGCTCGCCGAGACCCGCCTCGCGACGAACAAGGCGTGCTTCGCCTGCACCATCGCGTGTGGCCGCGTATCGCGGATTTCGGACGAGGGCGTGGGTCGCTATGCAGTCACCACGAGCGCCCGCAACTGGAAGCACGCCACCGAGGGACCCGAATACGAGAACGCCTGGTCGCTGGGCGCCGACTGCGGGATCGACGACTTCGACGCGATCCTGAAGTCGAACACCTTGTGCAACGACTACGGCATGGACCCCATCTCTCTCGGCGCCACCATTGCCGCGGCGATGGAGCTCTACGAGAAGGGAACGATCAGCGAGGAGCAGACCGGGTTGCCGCTCGGCTTCGGCAATGCTGACGCCCTCGTGGCCCTCACGGAGCAGACGGCCTTCCGCCGCGGTTTCGGCGACGAAATCGCCGAGGGCTCGAAGCGAATGGGCGAGAAGTTCGGCGACCCCGATGTCTTCATGGGCGTCAAGGGACAGGAGTTCCCGGCATACGATCCGCGCGCCATCCAGGGGATGGGCCTCGGCTACGCGACGTCCAACCGCGGCGCCTGCCACCTGCGCGCGTACACCGTATCGGCCGAAATCGTCGGAATCCCGGAGCCCGTCGATCCGCGCGCCACCGAGGGAAAGGCCGAGCTCGCGATTGCCTTCCAGAACATCTCGACGGCCGTCGATGCCACGGGGCTCTGCATCTTCCTCACGTTCGGAACGAGTATCGAGAGCATCCGTCCCATCCTCACGGCGGCAACGGGAGCCGCGATGAGCGACGCTGACCTCGTCACCGCCGGCGAGCGCATCTGGAACCTCGAGCGGTTGTGGAACAACCGCGCCGGTCTCACCAGCGCCGATGACACCCTCCCAAAGCGCATGTTGAACGAACCCATTCCAGCGGGCCCGGCCCAGGGCGAGGTGAACAAGCTCGGCGAGATGCTCCCGGAGTACTACCGCGCGCGCGGCTGGAGCGAAGACGGCCGGCCGCTCGACGCCAAGCTCGCCGAGCTCGGAATCATCTGACGGGGCGATGCCCACCGTGCGGTTGTTCGCGGGAATGCGGGAGAAGATGGAAACGCGTGAGATCGCGATTCCGGCAAGGGATGTGCGCGGGCTCCTCGACGACCTCGCCCTGCGCAAGGCCGGCGCGCTGGCGTCCGTACTCTTCGACGACCCCGCTTCCGAAGCGCGCGTCCCCCACCAGGACCTGCGCGTATTGGTGAACGGCCGGAGCACGAGCTTCCTCGACGGTCTCGACACGGCGCTCGACGACGACGACACCGTGACTCTCATGCTCCACGGCGCCCGGGGCTACCCGGGCGGATGAACGAGATCTCGAGCAGGAGCAAAGCATGATGCGACATCTCATCGTGGGCGGTGGACCGGCCGGCCAGTGTGCCCTGCAGACGATCCGTGCGCTCGATCGGGACGCGGAAATCTCACTCGTCTGCGACGAACCCGCCTACGCGCGGATGGTGCTTCCCTACTACCTCGAGGGCAAGATCGAAGAGCGCGCCGTGCTCACCGCCGATACCGACTGGTACGCGGAGCAACGCGTCGCGACCCACTTCGGGAGCCGCGTCGTTGCGATCGATCCCGGTGGCGGCAGCGTGGCGCTCGATGGTGGCGAGACTCTCGAGTTCGACCGTCTGCTGATCGCGACCGGCTCGCGCGCCGCGCGCCCGCCCATCCCGGGTCTCGCGGGCGACGGCGTCGTCAACATGTGGACTCTCGACGACGCAAAGGCCTTCCTCGAAAAGCCGCGGGGCGAGACGGTGATCGTGGGGGCGGGGTTCATCGCGTTCACGGTGCTCGACGCGATCGTTGCTCGCAGCGAGAAGGTGTCGTTCGTCGAGATCGAGTCGCAGATCCTGCCGCGCATGCTCGATGCCACGGCGGCGGCGCAAATGGCCGCTCACCTCGAAGCGCGCGGCATCGCGATCCACACCGGCACGAGCGTCGACGCCATCGAGGACGACGGCGGGCGGCGCAGTCTCCGACTCGGGAACGGCAAGCGCCTGCTGGCAGACGCCGTGGTGGTCGCGGCCGGCATCCAGCCGAACACGGAGCTCGTGGCAGGCTCCGGGATCACCACGGGCGCGGGGCCCGGCGCCGGCATCCTCGTGGACGATCACCTGCAGACATCGGCCGCGAACGTCTACGCAGCGGGTGACGTCGCCGAGGGCTTCGACCTCCTGACGGGCGAACAGCGCGTCCACGCCATCCAGCCGACGGCCGTCGATCACGGGCGCGTGGCGGGTGCCAACATGGTGGGGAGCGACGTCACCTACGCGGGCAGCCTCACGATGAACATCCTCGCGGCCCAGGGCCTCGAGGCCTGTAGCTTCGGTGATTGGGCGGGCGACGGCCGCGAGGTCCACACCGCCCTGAATGCGCCGAACCGCATCTACCGCAAGTACGTGTTCGACGGCAACAAGATGGTGGGCGGCGCGCTCGTGGGACCGACGCTGTCGGTGACCGGTGTCAACGACGTGGGAATGTTGAAAGGACTCGTGCAGACGGGCGTCCCCCTCGGACCGTGGAAGGCTTATCTCCTGGAGAACCCCCTCGACCTGCGGCGCGTATACGTCGCGAGTGGCGCGGCGAAGCAGCTCCTCGCCTCGACGCTGCTCACGGGCTCGGCCTCGGCGGGCGGTGGGTTCCGCTTCCCAGCGCTGCCGCCGACGCGCAAGCGCTCGAAACACCACGAGACGCTCCTCGAAGGCAAGTCGGCGCCGGCCTGACTCCGAGGCCCCGGTGAAGATCCACGTCCGACTGTTCGCGAGCCTGCGCGACCGCCTTCCGCGCGCAGACCGCGGTCGCGGCGACGTCGAGCTTCGCGACGGCGCGAGCCTCCAGGATCTTCTCGACCATCTCGGAATCCCGGTCGAGCAGTCGCAGATGGTGCTCATCGACGGACAACAGTCGCCGCGCCAGGTGGCGCAGCGGGCGGCGATTCCGCTCAGCGGGGGGCACACGGTCAGTATCTTTCCGCCTCTCGCGGGAGGCTGACGCTGGCCGTCGTCGACTACGCGATCGTCGGGATCTATCTCGTGCTGGCGCTCGGATTCGGGGCCTGGCACGCGCGTCGTGCTTCGGAGAGTCGCGAAGCATTCTTCGTGGCCGGCCGCTCGCTGCCGTGGTGGCTCGCGGGAACTTCGATCGTCGCGACCACCTTCGCCGCCGACACGCCTCTGGCGATTGCGGGCCTCGTCGCGACCGAGGGCGTCGTGGGCAACTGGTTCTGGTGGGCCGACGTCCTGCCCGTGGTGATGGCTGCGCTGCTCGTGAGTCACCTGTGGCGCCGCAGTGGCGTTCTCACCGACAACGAGATCACGGAGTTGCGCTATGGCGGGCGGCCGGCGGCGGCGCTTCGCTTGTTTCGCGCGCTCTACTTCGGGGTACTCCGCAACGCGATCGTGATCGGCTGGGTGAACCTCGCGATGGTGAAGGTGCTCTCCCTCGCGCTCGACCTCGACGAGGGCGAGAGCGTCCGCATCCTCGCGGCACTGTTCGTACTGACAGTGGGGTACACACTGCTCGCCGGCCTCGTGGGCGTGGTGTTCACCGACTTCGTGCAGTTCGGCCTCGCGCTCGTCGGGAGCGTGCTCCTCGCGGTGGTGGCCGTCGATGAGGTGGGCGGGATGGCGTCGCTGCTCGAGCAGCTTCGCGCGCANCCCGGCGTGCTCGACATCGTGCCGTCCCCTGAAGACGGCGAGGTGTTCTGGGCGTTCCTCGCGTATCTGCTGGTCAAGAGCTGGTCGAGCGGAAACACCGAGGGCAACGGCTATACGGCGCAGCGCGTGCTCGCTACCCGCGACGAACGCCACGCACGCCTGGCGTCCCTCTGGTACGCGATCGCCCACTTCGCCCTGCGCCCGTGGCCGTGGATCATCGTGGGGCTCGTCGCCATGGTCCAATTTCCGGGCCTCGAAGATCCCGAAGCGGGCTACGTGCGCGTGATGCTCGATGTCCTCCCGGCGGGCCTGCGGGGGCTGCTCCTCGCCGCGATGCTCGCGGCGTTCATGTCCACCATCGACACGCAGCTCAATTGGGGGGCCTCCTATCTGACCCACGACGTGTACGCGCGCTTCGTGGCGCCGCACGCCTCGGAGCGATCGCTGGTTCGCGTCGCGAGAATCAGCGTCGTGGTGCTCGCCGCAGTGGGGGCCGGGGCGACGCTCAGCATGGACTCGGTGTCCGGCGCCTGGAAGCTTCTGGCCTCGATCAGCGCCGGGACGGGCCTCATCCTGCTGCTGCGCTGGCTGTGGTGGCGCATCAACGCCTGGAGTGAGATCTCGGTGATGACCGCGTCGCTTCTGGGCGCGAACGCCGTCGAGGTTCTCTCGGACGTCGCGTTCCCTTTCTCGCTGGTGATCGTCGTTGGATTCTCGGTGCCGGTGTCGCTGCTCGTGACGCTGCTGACGAAGCCCGAAGATCCCGCCGTGTTGCGTGCGTTCTTCGAACGCGTGCGGCCCCCGGGCGCGTGGCAGTCGGTCGCAGCAGGCGCTGGACTCGAAGCCGTCCGTCTCGGCTGGCGACCCTGGCTGGAGGTGGGCGCGGCGTCGCTCGGAATCTACGCGGCGATCGCCGGTACCGGCTGGCTCCTGCTCGGAAGTCCGGTCGCCGGCGCGGCGTCCCTCGTCGTGTCGATCCTGCTGCTCGGGCTCGTGGTGCGCGGCGCGTCTCGGCGGGACGCCTGAGCGCTCCCGATCGCGTTATCATGGTCGCTGCCCCATCCAAAGGAGCCCCTCGTGCCCACCGATCTCATCACCCTCGAATACGACGGCCCGGTCGCAATCATCACCAACAACCGGCCCGAGAAACACAACGCGGCGAACGACGAGATGGACGCGGGACTCTGGGAGATCCTCGAGGAGCTGCGAGGGAACGCCGACGTCCGCGCGGTCATCTGGCGCGCGAACGGCAAGTCCTGGTCGTCGGGCCGCGACGTCGGGCAGATCGGCGTCCGCACCGAGGACATCGACAACCTGTCGTTCATCGAGCACGGACAGGCGGGCATCAAGAATGTCTTCGCGCTGCACGCGCCGATCCTGTGCGCGCTCAAGGGCTGGGTGATCGGCGGTTCGTTCGAGCGCGCGCTCTGCACCGACATCCGCATTGCCGCCGAGGGCACGCGCTTCATGCTCCCGGAGGTGAAGCACGGGGTCATCACCGACTCCGGCGGCATGGCGCGCCTCTTCCAGATGTGCGGCCACGGCGTGACGATGGATCTCATTCTGACCGGTCGCAGCATGGAGGCCGACGAGGCGCTCCGCCACGGCGTCGTGTCGCGCGTCGTGCCCGAGGACGAGCTCGAATCGACCGCCCGCGAAATGGCCGAGCAGATGGCCTCGTGCCCCGCGTTCACGGTCAAGATGTCGCGCCGCAACATGGGCCTGCTCGCCGACGACGAGGTCATCCGCTCCATCGACGAAGAGGCCACCACCCAGACCCTCGTCTTCGCCTCGGACGACTACGCCGAGATGAAGGCCTCGCGCGCCGAAGACCGAAAGCCCACTTACCGGCGGCGCTGAACCCGCTCTGTCGGGCGGATGCCGCGCCTGGCGCCGGTCTCGGGAAACTCCCCCGCCTCCCATCGGACACGCGGGAATCCGCCCGGCGGCCCCGCCGCACGGGAATTCACGCGCGCATCGGCGGAGGCGGGTTTCGCGGAGCCGGATCGCCCACGCGAGCTTGTTCGACGACCGCACCTCGTTCAGAATGCTTGCTGTCTCGAAAGGCCTGGAGCACGGAAATGGGCGACTACGCATCCGGGGTATTGAAGGTCGACGTCCGCGACGGCGTCGCGTTCACCCGCATCGATGCACCGCCGATGAACCTCCTCGGCCCGGCACTCATCGGCGCCCTCGAGGCGTTCACGCGAGACGTGGCCGAGGACGACGACGTGCGAGTCGTGGTGTTGAAGAGCGCCGATCCCGACTTCTTCATCGCGCACGGGGATGTCGAGGGCATCCTCACGATGCCAGAGGGCGGCCCCGCGCAGATCGCGACCGAGCCGAGTTTCGTGCACATCGCGATCGACCGCCTGCGCACCCTGCCGAAGGTCACCATCGCCCAGGTCGAGGGCTTCGCGCGTGGCGGCGGCAGCGAGGTGGCACTGTCCTGCGACATGCGGTTCGCCGCGAAGGGCCGAGCGGTGTTCGGCCAGCCCGAGATCGGGCTCGGGATCCTCCCGGGCGCGGGGGGGACCGTGCGCCTCATGCGGCTCCTCGGTCGTGCGCATGCCTGTGAAGTGATTCTCGGCGGCGATGACTTCGACGCGGTGGAGGCCGAGCGCATCGGATGGGTGAACCGCGCCCTCGCTCCGGATCAGATCGACGACTTCGTGTCTCGACTGGCGTTCCGCATCGCACGCTTTCCGGCGGCGACCATCGCGGAGATCAAACGGACGTTGTGCGCGCTCGAGGGGACGCTCCTCGACGAGCTCGTCGTCGAGCAGAATGCCTTCAACCGACTGATGGCGGGGCCGGAACCGCATCCGCGGATGCGAAGTTTCATCGAGCAGGGCAGCCAGACCCGCGAGGGCGAGCAAACGCTCGGCGCCGATCTCGTCGAATTGACGGACCGCTGAGGCGGACTCCCAATCGATGGCGGCGCACGGCTGCTAGAATCGGCGCGCCATGAAGATCGGACTCGTCGGAATGCCCGCGTGCGGGAAGAGCACGGTCTTCGGTGCGCTCACGGGAATGGCGGTCGATACCGGCTATGCGGCGGCGTCCGGCAAAGCGAACGTCGGTGTCGTGAAGGTGCCCGATCCCCGCGTCGACGCCCTCGCGGCGCTCTACTCGCCCAAGAAGACGACCTACGCGGAGACGACCTTCAGCGACCTCGCGTCGACCGGCGCCACGAAGGGAATCGATCGGGCGACCTTGAATGCGATGCGCGACGTCGACGCACTCTGCCAGGTGCTGCGGGCGTTTCCGAACGAGCTCGGCGAAGCCCCGGAACCCATCGCCGAGATGCTCGACCTCGAGACCGAGACGATTCTCGCCGATCTCGAGATCGTGGAGCAACGGGTCGCTCGTCTGCGAAAGGACCGAAGCGATCCCCGCGAGCTCGCCCTCCAGGAGCGCATCCAGGCCCATCTCGAAGAAGAGCAGCCCGTGCGCACCCTCGGGCTGTCCCTCGCCGAGGAGAAGATGATCTCCGGCTACGCNTTCCTCACCGCGAAGCCGCTCCTGCTCGTACTGAACGTGACGGAGGACGCGATCGCGAACCCGGCACCCGCGGAGCTTTCGGCTGCCGCTGCGGAGCGGGGTCTCGGCCTCGTCGTCCTCTCNGCCCAGGTCGAGATGGACATCGCCCAGATGCCCGCCGAGGATCAGCGCGAGTTCCTGGAGTCCCTGGGTCTCGACGAGCCGGCGAGCCACCGCTTCATCCGGTCCGCCTACGCGCTCCTCGAGTTGATCTCGATGCTGACCACCGGGGAGGACGAGTGTCGCGCGTGGCCGGTCCGCCGGAACGTCGCCGCTCCGCAGGCGGCCGGAAAGATTCACTCGGACATCGAGCGGGGCTTCATCCGCGCCGAGGTCATCTGGTGGGAAGACCTGATCGCCCTGGGGAGCGAGGCGAAGTGCCGGGACGCGGGCAAGCTTCGCGTGGAGGGCAAGGACTACGTGATCCAGGACGGCGACGTGGTCAATTTCCGGTTCAACGTCTGATCAGCATCCCGTTGATGGGCTGGAGAGAAGATTGAGGCTGCGGTCGGTCGGGCGCTGGATCTGGGTCGGAGGACTCGCGCTGGCGTGCGCGTCTCTCGACGGTTCGAGTCTCGCACTTCACGATGCGGCCATCGTCGTGGATACCCACTCCGACACGACGCCGCGATTCCAGGACCCGGATTGGGATTTCGCTGCGCGTCACGATGCTGCTGACGGCGACATGGATCTGCCGCGAATTCGCGACGGCGGGCTCGATGTCGAGTTCTGGTCGATCTACATGGGCAAGCGCGAGGGCGAGGGGCTGGCCATCCGTGAGGCCCTGGAACGCATCGACGCCGTGTACGACATGGTCGAACGCAACGCGGACGACGTGGTCCTCGCCACGACCGTGGCCGAGGTTCGCGAGGCCGTGGCCGCTGGAAAGTTCGTGAGCCTGATGGGGATCGAGGGCGGGCACATCATCGAGGGAAGCCTGCCCGCCCTGCGGAGCTTCCATCGCCTGGGCGTTCGATACATGACCCTGACCCACTCGTTCAACACGAGCTGGGCCGATTCGTCGGGGACCGTCGACGCGCCGGAGCCGTTGCACGGCGGTCTCACCGAATTTGGCCGCGAGGTCGTGCTGGAAATGAACCGGCTCGGCATGATGGTCGACGTCTCCCACGTCTCGGACGCGACCTTCTTCGACGTGATCGAGACGACGCTCGCCCCGGTGATTGCCTCGCACTCCTCCGTGCGCGCGATCGCGGACCACACCCGAAACATGCGCGACGAAATGCTGCGTGCGCTCGCGAAGAACGGTGGTGTCATCATGATCAACTTCTATCCCGTGTATATCGATGAAGCGGCAGGCGATTCGGCAAAGGTCTACTTCGCGGAGCACGGCGCCGCGTTTGCGGAGCTTCGCGAGCGCTACGCGGACGATCCCAAGGGGCGCCGCCTCGCCACCCGAGAGCATTTCAGGAAATACCCGGTCCCGCAGACGTCACTCGACGTCCTGCTGGACCACTTTGATCACGCGATCCGGGTCGCCGGGCCGGATCACGTCGGAATCGGCGCCGATTGGGACGGAGTGGCGAGCATGCCGATCGGAATGGAGGACGTGAGCCACCTCCCATCCCTGACCGAAGGGCTGCTCGAGCGAGGGCACTCGAGGGAGACGGTCACGAAGGTCCTCGGCGAGAACCTGCTTCGCGTGATGGGGGCGGTCGAATCCGTCTCCGAGGCGCTTCGGCACGGCGAGGCCCGGATCTCGACACATTCGATCGCGGAATAATTGTTACCCTTCAGATCCCGACGGAGAGCCCCCCCCATGATCGACCTCCAGCGAGACGGCGACGTCTTCGTCCTGAAACTCGATGGTGGCGAGAACCGCTTTCGCCCGGACAACCTCGCCGAGATCTCCCGCGCTCTCGACGAGGTCGAGGCCACGGTCGGAACGGCGGGCGCGCCGGCTGCGCTCGTCACGACCGGCTCCGGGAAGTTCTACTCGAACGGCCTCGACCTCGACTGGATGCAGGGCGAGGAAAGCGAGCGCCGCCGGGAGTACATGTCCAGTGTGCTCGGCTTGTTCGGCCGCACGCTGGCTTTTCCCACGGTGACCGTCGCGGCGATGAACGGCCACGCCTTCGGCGCCGGCGCCCAGTGGGCCCTGGCACACGACTACCGCGTGATGCGCGAAGACCGCGGCTACTTCTGCATGCCCGAGATCGACATGAAATCGCCGCTGCACCCGGGGATGACCGCCGTCATCCAGGCCCGGCTCCCGCACCAGACGGCCCACGAAGTGATCGCCTTCGGGAAGCGCTATCCCGCCGAGGAGGCCCTGCAGCGCAAGATCGTCGACGAGGTCGCGCCCGAGGCCGAAGTGGTCAAACGCGCCGTAATACTGGCGGCGTCCCTGGCGAGCAAGGCCCACCCGGTGATGACTGCGCTCAAGCGCGGCATGTACGAAGACGCGCTCTCGATCCTCGAGGGTGACGCGGCGGCGAAGCCGCCGCGAACCGATCCGCTCTGATCCCTCGACGCCACGGAGCGAAGTGTCCATGCCCAGCATCGCCGAAGTCCAGGAACAGCTCACGGGCCCCGGAGGTCCGTTCGAGATCGTCGAGGAAGAGGTTCTCGGCGAGAAGATGGCCGTCTTCAAGCAGCGCAAGCGCTCGCTGCGCGAGTTTCTCGAGACGTCCACGGGACACGGAGACAAGGAGTACCTCGTCCACGGCGACTGGCGGATTTCGTTCGCCGAGCACCTCGGTCTCGTGGCGCGCTGTGCGCGCTCGCTCCGCGAGCGTTACGGCATCGAGAAGGGGGACCGCGTCGCGATCCTCGCCGCCAATTGCAACGAGTGGGTGATCGCCATGTGGGCCACCCACGCGCTCGGGGGCATCGTGGCGTCGCTCAACGGCTGGTGGACGCGGGACGAGATCCGCTACGGCGTGGAGCTCTCCGAACCCAAGGTCGTGATCGGCGACCGTCGCCGTCTCGAGCGCATCGCCGGCGACGACCTGGGTGCGCCTCAGGTCGAGATCGAGTCTTCGTTTGGCGAGCTTCTCGAGGGCGAGGAGTGCGCGCTGCCCGAAGCGACCATCGCCGAGGACGATCCGGCGGTGATCCTCTTCACGAGCGGCACCACGGGGCGCCCGAAGGGAGCGCTCGGGTCGCAGCGCGGGATCATCGGCTTCGTCCAGCAGCAGCTCGCCAACGGCGCGATCCGAGCGTTTGCGTCGGGCCGGCTTCCGAAGCCCGATGCCCCGCAGCTCTGCACCCTCGCCACGGCGCCGCTCTTCCATCTGTCGGGCATGTACGCCGTCGCGACGCTGAACCTCGTGACCGGCGGCAAGATCGTCTTCCGCTCGGGGCGTTTCGACGCCGGCGACGCGCTGCGTCTGATCGAGCGGGAGAAGGTCACGAGCTGGACTCCCTTCGGGTCGATGCTGCACCGGGTGATCGAGCACCCCGACCTCGCCACGCGTGACGTGTCGAGTGTCACGAACACCGGCTTCGGCGGCTCTCCGGCGAGCCTCGATGTCCAGGCCAAGGCGCGCCAGGCGTTTCCCCGGGCCGCGTCGAACGCGGCCATCGGCTACGGGTCGAGCGAGACCGTCGCGGTGGTCGCGTCGATCTCCGGCGA
>JABSQW010000097.1 GCA_013215605.1 Myxococcales bacterium | reverse complement strand
TCTCACAAAAGAGGCTCGCGCTTGGAGTTTCCCCTGCGTCTACTCTTCGTTTCGCGCTGCCTTCATCTGCGGGGCGAATTCAGGCAGTAGATAGGAAGTTCTCTGCCCATCTACAAACAACCAACTCCCGCGCCCGGTCATGGGGGAGTTCGGAGCACGGACGACCGAACTGAACGCAACGGGACCGTCGTCATGGAACAGACGGATGGAAGACCGGAAACCCGTCAGGGCCGCTCGAAGCTCTCGTAGTGGACTTTGAGGTCCCAGAGCGAGGAACCCTCCTCGTCCTCCTCAGCCTCCTGCGGTGCAGGGGAGTCCGTGCTCGACGCCGCGACCGGGGGCGACGACGTGTCGCTCTCTTCGCCCGCCGGGTCGGCGACCTTCTCGACCGCGCCGGGCTGGGGGGACTCGTTGCAGGCGTTTCCGATGCAGCCGAGCACCTTGCGCGTTTCCGGCATCTCTTCGTAGCAGGAGGGATCCGCGCAACCCACACCGCTCAATCTCGACGCCGAACCGGGGGCGCAGGCCGATGCCAGGAGCGGGGCCGCCAGAGCGAGGGAACAGAGAATCCATCTGCGATGGAAGCGGTAGAAGCCTCGATACCTTTGCATCAGTTCCTCCAGCACCGGAAAGAAACGGCGCGCCAGTGTACCCGATTCCATTCGGGCGTCGTCTGCGTACCCACCGGCCCTTGGACATGCTGCTGCGGGGTGCCGTCTGCCGTATCCGGCGCTGTCATCTACCGGTCCTCTCCGGTCACGGGATCTCGACGAGCGGCTTCCGGAACGCGGGGACCCCGCGCTAGCATGAAAAGGTGCCCAGCTACGCAGACGAGTGGACCGTCGAGGCCGCCCGAGCCCGCTACTTCGAGGCCAACAACTTTGCCCCGGACGGAGGCTACGACGCAGACTGGGTCCGCTTCAAGGTGGGCCCCTTCCCGGTGATCTTTCCCAATACTGCGGGACGCAAGGCCGCAGTGCCGCTGCACGACCTGCACCACCTGGCCACCGCCTACGACACCAATCTCGTCGGAGAAGCCGAGATCGGCGCCTGGGAGATCGCCTCGGGTTGCTTCCAGGTGAGGGCCGCCTGGATCCTGAACATGCTGGTCCAGTGGCCAGTGATCTTCTTCGCGCTGCCACGCGCCTATCGCGCCTTCGTGCGCGGCCGACACAGCCGGAATCTCTACGACGGTCCCTTCAGCGAGCCCATGTTGAAGAAGTACGTCGGCGAGCTTCGCGAGGATCTCGGACTCGATGCCCCGACACGGGAGGCGACCACGGCCGACAAGCTCGCCTTCGTTCGGTTCTTGGCAACCGCCATCGCGATCCAGATCGTGATCGCGATCGTCTTCTTTGGCGTTCCGGCCTGGTGGCTCGGCGCCTTCGACTGAGACGGAGGACCTCTTGGCGAAGTACTACGCCCCGGGTTCGCGCCTACTGTGATCGGTTGATGCCGCGCCGGCCCGGCCGTGGTCCCACTCCGTGTAGCGGTGGCGCTCGTCGCGAATCGATCCCGCGTAGCCAACGGGTGTGACTCCGTAGCTGTAGGCGGGACGGTCCCACGGCGCAGCCGGATCCGACAGGAGCGGCGCGATGCGACGAGTGGTGTGTGGGGCTTGAGAAATCTCGACCCAATCCAACAAACTTCGAGCGCAAGCAGCGTTACATCGCTAGTTGACAGAATCTCTACTGATCGGTGTCGCGAAAACGCAGATCGAACTTCCTACCCGCCTGTCCAGATTCTCGACCGGATGGTTAGAATGTAAACTTTCGAGGTTCCGGCCACGCAAGGCTGGATCGAGAGGAGACCCATGTCCGACACCTGGAGGCGGTGCCTGATCCCGCTCTTTTGCACGCTCGCACTGTCCTTCGCGGCAAACGCGGATGGCGACTCGAAGGAGAAGAAGCGCCCCTACACGAAGTCCTATCAATTTGGTGAAGACTGGTTCTCCCACAACATCCCGATCTGGGAGAAGCATCTCGCCGAATTCAAGGGAAGACCCGACGTCCACTACCTCGAGGTCGGACCCTATGAGGGACGATCGTTCTTCTGGACGGTCGACAACATCCTGACCCACTCGACCTCCAAGGCGACGGGTGTCGACATCTTTGAAGCCATCCACTCATCCACCTATACGATCGACTACGAGAAGGTCTTTCGAAAGAACTTGAAGCGCTCGGGGCGCGCTGACGACATCACGACCATCAAGGGCTATTCGCAGGTCGAACTGCGCAATCTTCCCATCGACCACTACGACATCGTCTACATCGACGGATCGCATGATCCGGCCGACGTACTCTCGGATCTCGTCCTCGCCTGGGAGTTGCTCACCGAAGGTGGGATCATGATCCTCGACGATTACCATTGGCATCTCGATTGGCCTTTCGACCAACGACCCTTCTTCGCCATCAACGCCTTCATATCCCTATACGGCAAAGAGATCGAGATCCTCCGCCGCGCCGATCAAGTCTTCCTGCGCAAGCGAGCCGACCGCTGCTTGGCGGTTCACTACGAAGGTTGCAGCTATTTCGGAAACTATTTCTACGATTGGAACGGTGATCGCGCTTTGATTCGTGACGAGACGGGGGAGAAGGTTCCGGTAAGCCCCATGGAAAAGAAGCTCATCGAAAAGATCATACGGACGAAGTTGCTGGGAAACAGGGGACTCGTGATGACGCACGAGCTGCGCATGGATCCCGATTTCATCACCCTCGACGGCCGACTGGACCTCGGCCTCTAGATCGCGGACACAGCGCACCGGGTAGGGTGCGGTCGTCTGACGAACAAGTCGCGCGTGCGACTTCCAGATTGGATTCTCTCGGGTGTGCTGCCGCTCAGTACCGATTCCCAATCTGATAAAGTGGCTCCATGAGTGAATCCGTTCAGTACGAACTCGCCGGCGAGGTTGCAATTCTGCGGATCGATGACGGGAAGGCGAACGCGCTTGATTTCTCGATCATCGACTCGCTCAACGACGGACTTCTTCGGGCCGAGAAGGAGGCCGCCGCCGTCCTCCTCACCGGGCGCGCGGGGCGCTTCTCGGCGGGCTTCAACCTCGGCGTGCTGCGAGATGGAGGTCCCGACGTAGCGCGGGGGCTCGTTACCGCTGGCGCCGAGCTCTCGATGCACATCGCGCGACACCCGACCCCAGTCGTGATCGCGTGCAACGGCCACGCGCTCGCCATGGGCGCCGTGCTCCTGCTGGCCGCAGACCTCCGAATCGGAGCATCCGGCGACTTCAAGATCGGCTTCAACGAGGTCGCCATTGGAATGGCCACGCCCGTTTTCCTGGCCGAGTTCGCACGAGAGCGGTTATCGAAGCGTCACTTGCAACGCGCGACGGTCCAAGCGGAGATCTACCCACCCGAATCCGCGGTCGATGCAGGCTTCCTCGACCGGGTGGTCGCTCCGGACGACCTCCTCGCGTGCGCACTGGAGGAATCGCAGCGCCTGGGTCAGCTCCCCCGTGCGGCCTTCGCGCGCACGCGTCAAATCCTGCGCGGAGGCGTGGTCGAGCGGATCGAGGCGACACTGACCGACGACATGGCCGGGGCCTTTCCGACGGGCTCCTGAGAGGGGGAGGGAATGATCGAGCTCTACACGGCAGCCACCCCCAACGGCTGGAAGATCACGATCATGCTCGAGGAGTGCGGAATCCCGTACACGGTTCACGCGGTCGACCTGGCTCGGGGCGAGCAACGCGAGGCCTGGTTCCTCGAGATCTCGCCTAACGGCCGCATTCCGGCCATCCGTGACGGCGACCAGAGCCTCTTCGAGTCCGGCGCCATCTTGCACTACCTGGCCGAGACCAGTGGACGTTTCCTTCCGACCGAGCCGCAGCGGCGTTGGGAGGTCCTCCAATGGTTGCACTGGCAGATGGGCGGCGTCGGGCCGATGGTGGGCCAGTCGATCTCGTTCAACCGCTACATCGAGGAGCGCGTCCCCTACGCGATCGAGCGATACGGCCGAGAGAGCCGCCGCTTGTTCGAGGTGCTGGAGCGGCGTCTCGAGGGGCGCGAGTACGTGTGTGACGAGGTGTCGATCGCGGACTTCGCCCTCTATCCCTGGGTGCGTGCGCACAAGTGGGCGCGGGTTTCCATCGACGGGCTCGACAATTTGAGCGCGTGGCTGAAGCGCATGCGATCGCGCCCCGGCGTCGAGCGCGGACTCGCCGTAGGTGTGCCGAAGGACGAGATCGACCAGTGGAGCGCTGAGCGCAAGGCGAGCTATCGGCGCGGTGGAGCGTCCATGGTCACAGCCGTCGGCAAGGAGCCGGATCCGTCTTAGCCTCCGGTTCCAAGGCACGTTATCGCCCGTCGGCTCGACTCTGCGGTCCGGTCGGAGGGGATCGAGGGGGGTCAGCGAAAGGAGCCTGCTCGCCCTACATCTGGATCGCGGTCTGGAAAGCAGGCCTGGCTTCGATGCGCTGCACGTAGCCTCGCAGGTTGGGCATCTCGTCGGTCACGCTTCCCAAGCGGTTGGACATGAAGGTCGCGTGACCCAGCATGATGTCGGCTGCCGAGAAGGCCCCGATCAGGTACTCGCGTCCTTCAAGCGCCGTCTCGACGGGCGCCAGGGACCGCGACAACAGTCGTTGCGCCTGTCCCAGGGTCTCCTCGTTGCGCCGCTCCGGCGGCAGCAACACGGTATGCACCATGATCGTGTTGATGGGTGGCATCACCATGCCTTCACAGTAGTGGAACCACTGCAGGTACTCTGGGAACTCCGCGGAATCGACCGCTGGCTTCAGGCCCCCGTCGCCGTAGCGCGCCATTACGTACTCGACGATCGCCCCCGACTCGTAGATCGACACATCGCCGTCGTCGAGCACAGGGACGCGGCCCAGCGGATGCCGGCGACGGTGTTCATCCGATTTCAGGTCCTTCGGATGGAACGCCATCTTGTTCAGATCGTACTCGAGGCCGAGTTCTTCGAGCAGCCAGACGATTCGGCCGGCGCGCGAGTTGGGTGCAAAGTGAAGCTTCAAAACGGTCTCTCCTCGCCAGCAAGGTGGACTGATACGCCAATTCCCGGCGCATGATACGACAATGAAGATCCAGGAGGGCAAGAGAGTCGGACCCTCCCCGGTCTACCACTGATAGAGTCTCGGAATGGCCGATGGGCGCCCCGTGTCTGCCTCTCTCGAAGTGGACACGATGACTCCGTATCTCTGGTTCCTCTTCCTCCTGCTCTCGACGGCGACGCTCTTCGACGGCTTCGATTCCGGCATGTTGAGCTTCGCCGCGCCGGAGAGCCGCCGCACCCTCGACATCGACCGCTCGGAGTGGGGACTCGTCAACTCCGTGATCCGTCTGGGTGTCATGGCGTCTTTCGTCTTCCTTCTCTACGCGGACCGCTTCGGGCGACGCAACCTCATGCTGGTGACCGTCGTGGGCTTCGCGATCTTCAATGGGCTCACGGCCTTCGTGACCGACAAGTACCAGTTCGTGGCCTGCCAGATGTTCTCCCGGCTGTTCCTGACGGCGGAATACTCCCTCGCCGTGATCATGGCCGGGGAGGAGTTTCCCGCCCGCTATCGAGGTCGCGCCATCGCGATCCTCACCAGCCTCGCGACGGTCGGCGTGATGGTGATGGCGAAGGGTGTCCAGCCCTTCGTGCTGCTTACCGAGGGGGCCGAGAGCAACTGGTTGCACGGGTTGGGGACCGGCATCGTCTCCTGGGTTCAGGGCGCCGTGGGTCTCACGCAAGACGGCGAGAACTGGCGAGCTCTCTACATCCTCGGGTTCTTCCCGCTCGTGCTGATCGTGTTTCTGCGTGTGGCCATGAGGGAGACACGCCGCTTCTCGGCGACGCAGGAACTGGAAGAAGGGCTGCCCGTTCGTGCCCGGCTCGGCTTTCGCGAACTCCTGCGACAGGCGGCCATCCCGTGGCAGAAGAAGTACCGGCGGCGCACGGCGATCGTGACTCTGCTCTGGAACTCGGTGCACATCGTCACCGGGCCTTCCGTGGTCTACTACGTGATCTTCGCTCGCGAGGACCTGGGGCTGTCGCCGCACACGGTCGGTGACATCGTCTTCTACGGCTACTTCGGCGGCACCGCCGGTCACTTCGTCGCAGCCTGGGCGATCGAACGGTTGGGCCGTAAGCGCACCTGCTCGAGCTTCTACGTCCTGGCGGCGATCTCGATCGCCATGCTCTACCAGCACACCACTCTCGCGGGTCAGTACTTCTGGATGATCTCGACCGTCTTCAGCTTCGGGGCTGCGAACACTGCCACGCACGTCTACGCGTCGGAGCTCTTCCCGACCCCGATCCGTGCAACCGGCTATGCCTGGACCACGAACCTGACCGGACGCATCACCGAGGTCGTCACACCGGCGATCATCGGCGTCCTGATCTACTTCGTCGGGATCTCCTGGTCGATCAGCGTGGTCGCAATCGGTCCGATCCTCGGTGCGGTACTCGTCATGAAGTACGCACCCGAGACCCGGGGCCTCACCCTCGAGCAGATCCAGGAAGAACTCGATCGCGAAGGCGAGCTGCGGGCCGATACGGACGGGAAGTTCTAGCCCAGAACCACGAGCACGCGATCCGGCGCGCCAATCGGTAGAATCTTGTCGTGACCCGCACCGAACGCATCTTCTCCGTGACCGTCTTCCCAGCCGTTCTCGGCGGAAGCATCGCGATCGGGCTCTACCTGATCGCGACGGAGCACCGCCCCGAGATGAGTTTCGGGCTCCTGGTCTTGTCGGCCGGTCTCGTCGTGTTCGGCCTCGAGCGCCTGTTTCCGTATCACCGCTCGTGGCTCCACTCGAAGGGCGATCTGGCGCCGGACCTCGCTTATCTGCTGGGCGTCGGGACGCCGGTGTCGCTTGTCGTGACGCCCGTGGCCGCCGTCCTGGGCCTGTCGGCGTTGGGCTGGCTCGCCCAGCGCTTCGGCTCGGACCTTTGGCCGACGGCGTGGCCGTTTCTCGCGCAGCTGCCCCTGGCTCTGGTCGTCGCGGAGTTCCCGAAGTACTGGCATCACCGGTTGCAGCACAACACCGACTTCCTGTGGCGCTTCCACGCGACCCACCACAGCGCCCCCCGCCTCTACTGGATGAACGCCGCCCGCTTCCATCCCATCGACCTCTTGATGGACGGTCTGCTCGGGGGCGTCACGCTGGTGGCCCTGGGCTGCCAGAGCGAAGTCCTCGCCCTCTTCGTACTCGTCTCGGGCGTTCACGGCTTCTTCCAGCACGCGAACCTGCCGCTCCGCTGCGGGCCGCTCAACTACTTCTTCTCGATGGCGGAGCTGCACCGCTGGCACCACTCGAAGACCCTGCAGGAGGCCAACCACAATTACGGCCAGAACGTGATCGTCTGGGATCTGGTCTTCGGAACCTTCTTCTGGCCGAAGGACCGGGAGCCTCCCGAAGACATCGGGATTCCGGACCTGCCGGCCTTTCCGATGACCTTCTGGCATCAGCTCGCGTCGCCCTTCACCTGGGGCCGGATCAAGCGCGCGAGCACGGCTTCGTCGTCTTGAGCTCAGGGGAGACCGGCTGGCGTGTCTCCGATCGGACCCACCCCGGGCGTCTTGGCCGTCACGCAACGGAGCCGATTGCCCTTCCCGGAATCAGGGCGCGGTGTTCACTTGGACTGCCTGCCATCCCACTCCAACGAGCGGAGCGTCAACCCGAGAGCACGAAGCTCTTCGGGTCCATGCCGAGAGAGACGCGGCCAATCTCGGCGTAGGCACTCTCGCGGACGAGGAGGTGGTTGCCCGCCACCGTGACGTCGCGCATGGCGCGCTCGAGGGGGTGAGGACGGTAGAGCGAGCCGGAGCCCCCCGCTTCGTACATCCAGCGCGTCACGTCCTGTGCGACGTGGAATCCGTGCAGATTCGCCATCCGGAAACGGCTCTTGAGATCCATGGAGAGCTCCTCGCCGGCGACCAGTGTCTGCCAGAGCTCGTCCACCGTCTCGATCAGCAACGCGCGTGCCGCGGCGAGCGCAGTCTCGGCGCGACCGATACGTGCCTGGAGGTGGGGATCCTCCCGGAAGAGGGTGCGGGTCCCGTACTGCATCTTCTCGTTGGCGAGCTTGCAGGCCTCCTGGATCGCTCGACGCGCGATGCCCATGGGAACGCCCGAGACGTTGCACATGATCATCATCCAGTAGACGTAGAGCGGAGAAGGCGGCTTGACGGCACCGTGTCCGCTCATTCCGTGACCGACCACACGCCGTTCGGGAACGAAGACGTCGGGGACCTCGATGTCGTTGCTGCTGCTCCCGCACAGACCGGTCGTGTACCAGTTGTCGACGATCTCGACTTCCTCGATGGGGAGCACGACGGTGCGGGTTTCGGGGCGGCCTGATTTGCCGAGGACGGGTTTCCCGTTCTCCGTCATCACGCAGGCTGCGTTGAACCAGGTCGCTTGCTTGCAGCAGCTCGCGAAGCGCCAGCGACCCTTGACCCGCACACCGTCCTTCACCCGCTCGGCGCTGCCACTGGGTGCCGAGCTGCCGCAGGTGAGGAGGTCCGGGCTCGGAAAGAGCTCCTTCGCCAGATCGTGATCGATGCGGCCCGCGAAGTAGCCGGCGTCCGAACCGATCATTGCCACCCAGCCCGCGGCCCCGTCGGCCTCGGAGAGCGCCTCGATGACCTCGTACTGGGTGACGGGATGAGTCTCCAGGCCGCCGAGCTCGCGCGGCATGGTCATGCGAAACGCGCCTGCCTCCTGCATGGCCACGAGCGCATCTTCCGTGATGCTGCAGGCCTGCTCCCCCGCCTCGGCCTCGCGGTCGAGAACGGGCATCGCCGCCCTGGTGGCGGCGACCAACTCATGGTCTCGGTCGGACGGATGCTCGGATCCCAAGGCTTGCCTCTCCTGCGTTGGACACGGGAATCGTGAAGGATGCCGCCGCGGGGGGCGTTGGTTTACGCCGGGGCTCCGCCGTGGCGCAGCAGCAGGCCGGGGGTTTCGCCGGTGCACTTGCCGTCTTCGAACGTGACGTCGCCGTTGACCACGATCCAGCGGTAGCCATCCGCCTCGCGCACCTGGCGCCACTCGCCGGCCGGATAGTCCCAGGCCTTGTGGGGCGGCAGCATCTCGAGGTTCTCGAGGTCGTACACGACCAGGTCGGCCGGCAGGCCGGGAGCGATATGGCCGCGGTCCTTGAAACCGGCCGCGCGCGCGGGGAGAGCGCTCAGCGCCCAGTGCGCGTGCTCCAGGCTGACCAACTCGTTGTCGCGCGCGAGGTGCGTCAGGTACTCGGTGGGATAGGCGCCGAACGTCATGAACTTCGTGTGGGCGCCGCCGTCCGACACGCCGGGAATGCTGTACGGGTCGTTGACCAGCTCGCGCATCTGCTCCATGTCGTAG
>JABSQW010000096.1 GCA_013215605.1 Myxococcales bacterium | reverse complement strand
TACCCGAGGAGATAATCGCGGCCGCGGGGATATTGCCCTTCAGAATGCGGGGAACGGGGAGTACCGAAACCAGCCTCGCAGACACCTATCTCAGCGCCTACAACTGTACCTTCACCCGTCATTGCCTCGACCTGGCGTTCAGCGGAGAATCGGGCTTTCGCGGGGGGATGCGGTCGAGGAAGCGATGGGATCCGGAGGTGGGTTTCTCTCGTCGCGCGTTTTGCGCGGGGCCGGATTGTTCGTGTCTCCCATTGGAGATTCATGCGATACTGCCGCTGGGAGGAATTCGCCGTTCTGAACCGGCGCTGCGCTCCAAGGCCCGATGGAACATTTTCCTCGACGTGCGAGCACGGCCGTGAACGACCCCGGAAAGAACATGCGTAACCAGGAGCCGATGCTGGACGCGAGCCCGGCCGTGTCGCAGCGCGGGCGTTGGCTCACTTTGCCTCTCAAGGGGATCCTCGACGAGTCGGCGCAGCGACGCGTCCTCGACATCGTGTCGTTCACGGCAGCGTTCGCGCTGACTTGCGAATTTCTCTACCTCCTCTACGCCGACAAGCCCGTGGGCAGCGCGATGCAGGCTGTCTTCTGGGTTGGTCTGATGGCTTTTCTCGCGGTTCCCGCAGTCGTGCGGTTGACCGACTCCGCTGCCCCCGGTGCCCTGATCGTGCTGGTCGCCCTCGCCGGGCTCATCGTGGTGCCCGCCTACTACCAGGGGGGTGCGTCGGCGCTGTTCACGGTGTGGTTTCTTCTCGTTCCACTGCTCGGCGGGCTTCTGCTCGGACACCGCGTCGCCATTGCCATGGGCATCCTCGGCCTCGCCGTCATGACCGGTCTGTTCGCCCTCGAAAGCGTTGGACGGCTTCCCGATTCCACCGGGGCGATGGATCCCTTGCCAGCGTGGCTCAACCTGGTCTTGGTCATTGCGTTCTCGGCGCTGGTCGGCGCGGTTTCCGGGAGGATCCTCGTCTCCTCTGCAGACCGCTTGCAGGCGGCCACGCTCGCCGACGCCGCCAAGGCTCGTGCTCTCGAGGAGGCCATCGAGGGAATTGCGCGCGTCGGAAGCGATGGGAGGTTCCAGACGGTGAACCCCGCCTTCACCTCCATGCACGCAAGTGAAGTCCACGACCTCGTAGGTACCCCCGCCGACGACTGGATCGCCGAAGAGAACCGGAAAGAGGTCGCGCACTCGGTGGCTGCGCTGGCGGAGAACGGAAGGCAGGAACTAATGGTGCGGGGACGAAGAAGCGACGGAAGCTTCTTCTTCGCGAACATGTTTCTGATCGCCATTCCCAACGAGGAGCAGGGAGAGCACTATCGCCTTGCGAGAGACGTGACGCGGCAGCGAGAGCTCACCGACCAGCTCACCCAGTCCGTGAAGATGGACGCCATCGGGCGACTGGCGGGCGGAATCGCTCACGACTTCAACAATCTACTGATGACCATCCTTTCCGCCAGCGATCGCTTGAAAGCTCCGATTGGAAGCCTTCCGGAGCCCGATTCCGCGCAAGCGTATCTGAGCTGGATCGACACGGCGGCACAACGCGGTGCGGCGCTCACGCGGCAACTCCTGGATTTCAGCTACGTGCCGACTTCGGATTCGGGACCTATCGACGTGAACGAGAGTCTGCGCCGGCTGATCGGAATGCTGGACTCGGTGTTCGGCACCTCGATCCGCGTGGAAACCGAGTTGCATTCGGAGCTTCTCGTCACGGTTGGCGACCTCGCTCGCTTCGAGAGCGGGCTGATGAACCTCGCGGTGAACGCGCGCGACGCAATGCCCGAGGGCGGAACCCTTCGTTTCCGGACGACCCTGTGCAACCTCGACCCCGCGGATCCCCGCTTTGCGGCCTTTCAGCTCGAGACGGATCGATTCGTGCGCATCGAAGTGATCGATGACGGAGCGGGAATCGCTTCGGAGATCATCGAGAACATCTTCGACGCCTTCTTCACGACCAAGCCCGTGGGCAAGGGCACCGGCCTTGGCCTGTCTCTCTTCTACACCTACACCCGCGAAGTGGGCGGCGCGATGGAGATCGAAAGCGAGCCGGGCAAAGGCACCGCGGTCTCGATCTACCTGCCCCACAGCGACCAGCTTGTCTTTGCCACGGAGGAATCGGTTCGGTCCGAGGCGACTGGAGACGAAACCATCCTCCTGGCCGAGGACGAATCGACCGTGTCCGAATTTCTGGGCGTGGTGCTCTCGGAGGCGGGATTCCGCGTGATCTCCTGTGCCGATGGCCGCGAAGTCGTCGAAAAATTCCAGAAACACCGTGACTTGATCGACGTCGTGCTGCTCGATTACCGCATGCCCGAACTCAGTGGCGTCGAGGCTTTCGGCGTGATCCACCAGGCCGCTCCCGAGATCCCCGTGATCCTCATGAGCGGAAACATCCCCGGTGCGCAGATCCGAGACCTCCAGGCGAGCGGGATACGCGATGTCTTGAGCAAGCCCTGCTCGGGCGGCGACGTGCTGCAGTCGGTACGTCGCGCCATCGACACGGGCCGGTAGCGGGTCTTCGGAAGGCCCAAGGCAACGCCGGCCGAGCGGTTCATTTCCGAGAGACGGAGCGTTGCTTCGGGGTCGGAGTGCGAGGCGTCAAACGTGAACTCGCCGAACGGTAGATAAGAAGTTCACGCTGCGTTTTCGCGATGTGCGGCGAGGCGCCTGGAACGAGGAACGCGCCAGCAGAGCGCGGCGTACTTGGCGCGGAGCCTCTCGCAGCGACTGACGCGACTTCAGGCTTGCCGGGCGCGTTGGTCCGCGCGCAGGGTGCGGGAAGCGAGCACGCTGTGGATGGCACCCCAGAGGTGTGCGAATACGGCGACGGCCAGGGCAACGCGCAGGGCGTCCTTGCCGTAGCTCGGTTCGAGTCGGTCGCTCAGGATTCCGACCAGCAGCGGGCCGAGCCCCTGGCCGATGAGCCCAGTGCTGATCAGGGTGTTGACCGCGGACGCCATGGCGCGCATCCGCGGCTTTGCCAGGCTCTGCACCACGGCGTTGTACGTGCCGACCCACATCGAGTTGAGAAAGGCGCCCGGCACGACCAGCCAGAAGGCCTGCGCGGGATCCGGCCACAGCAGGAAGGCCACCACGAACGGGATCGCACCCACGGATGCCGCAGCCGGAAGCCACAGGTACCAGCGCGTGTCGCGGCGGCCGAGCCGGTCCGCGAGAGCGCCGGCCGCAATCAGTCCGAGCGCGGAGCTGAGCGTCATGGAAACTGCGAGCCGGGCGCCGACCTCGCCGACGGAGAGGCCGTGGCCTCGCATCATCGCCGCGGCCGCCCAGGAGAGCAGCGCCCAGTTGACGAACGCGTTGAGCGATGCTGCGAGCACGACGTGTCGAAACGACGGCAGCCGGCCGAGGAAGCGGAGCGTCTCGGCGACGCTCGGCGGCGCTTCGTCGGCACGGGCGTCATCGAAGACGCCGCGCTGCGGTTCGCGAACGGTCCACCACAGGACCGCTGCCAGCAGCAGGCCAGGCGCGCCGAAGCAGACAAACGTCCAGCGCCAGCCGACGGCGTCTGCCAGCAGACCGCCGATCGCGAAGCCGGCCATCGCGCCGAAGGTTCCTCCAGATGCGTGGATCGAGAGCGCGGTGCCGCGACGTTCGGGCGGGAAGTAGTCCGAGAGCAGTGACTGGGCGGGGCCGCTTCCCACTGTTTCGCACGCGCCCACGCCGACGCGCGTAACGAACAGGTGCCAGTAGGCGCGCGACGAGCCCGTCAGCGCGGTGAGCGCGCTCCAGGCGAACAACCCGACCGCGATCACATTGCGCCGGCTCCCGAGGTCGGCCAGCCGCGCGACCGGGATCATCGCCAGCGCGTGCGCCAGCGCGAAGGCGCTCCCGGTCAGCAGCCCCATCCGCGAGTCCGAGAGCCCGAACTCCTGCTTGACGGGCTCGACCAGGACCGAGAGCACCTGTCGGTCCATCACATTGAGCGCGGTGAGCGCGAACATGATTCCGAGCACGTAGTTGGTGTAACCACGCGGGGTGGCGGGCGCGTCGCTCAATGCGGGTTCCTTCTCGCTGCGGTACGACGATCGTTGTAGCCCGATACGGGGAAGGCGCGGGGCCTCAGTAGCGCAGCTGCAAGGTGGCCCCGAAGGCGTGCACCGTGTAGTCGCGGTCCACGTGGCCCAGGAAGAGTGTTCCGGCGCCTCCGGTGCTCCCGTCCATGTAGGGGTTGGGCATGGCGTTCACGAGTGTGGGCTCATCGAGGCCCGCCTGCTGGAAGTCGTCGATCTCGCTTTGGCGGAACAGGTAGAAGACCCGCAGGGCGAGGTGCTTCGCGACCTGGAAGCGGAGCGAGGCTTCCAGGTCGTGGTCGAGCGTCTCGAGCGCTGGGAACCCAGTGCCGGCGTCGGTTTCGTTCACACCCGCGGCCAACGCTGCGGTGCTCGCGTAGTCGTAGTCGATTGCCTGGTGGGTGACGATGAAGCTGTAGCGGGTTTCCAGGGTCCAACGCTCGAAGACCTGGGCACGCAGGCCCAACCCGGCGAAGCCCGTGTCCTGACGACTCCTGAGTTCCCAGGCGTTTTCCAACGGGTAGGTGGGGCTGCCAGCGTCGGCATCGGCCAATATTGGACCCACCGCGATAGACGTGGTTTCGCGGCGGGCGTGATCCCAGGAGCCCATCAGGTAGGCGTTCCAGTTGGGCGAGGGCTGCCAGTTCCACTCGACACTGACTCCCGCCCCCCGATCGAATTGCAGACCGTAGTCGGACCCGTAGTCGATGTCGCGAAACTGGCCGGTCACGGCCAGGTCCATGTCTTCCCTCAGCAGGAAGTTCGCGTGGAGCTGCGCGCGTTGCAGCCGGCGATCGGCGAGGTCGTATTTGCGAAACTGGGCGAGTGTGAAGGGCGGGCGGGATCCGGTGAATTCGGGAAGGCTCGTCGCGTAGTAGGCGGCGTAGGGATCGTAGTCGTAGCGGCTGCCGTCGCGGTGCGCGTACTCGTAGGAGATGCGCGCCGTCGCCCAGCGGAGTCGTCGACTCGAAAGCTTCAGCTTCAGCTTCTGTTCGATCGTGTGATCGCGTTCACGGTGGTCGTAGTCCTTGCGCACCCACGCGTAGCGGAGCCCCAGCCGGGTCTTGGGGTCGAGCCGCGCGTCCAGGTTTCCCTCCGCCTCCAGCAGGGCGTGCCCGTACGGGGTCGCCCGGAAGCGGAAGTCCCCCCCGGAGAGTTGTCCCGATGCACCCGCCCCCCCACCACAGACGCTGGTTGCGAATTGGTGGCCGCCCACAGGGGCCAGGGCGGCCAGGGCGCCGTCCTCGGTGACGTAGCCCGCCTCGCCGGTGGCCGGGTTGCAAGCCGTGTAATTGCTCTTGTCTTCCCGGTCGAAGTAGCGCACGCGGGCCCCCAGCCGCAGGCGTTTCCAGGGGCGCAGCAGCAGATCCCCGCGCAGCAGGAGCGTCTCGACCTCGGCGTCCGCGGAACTGCGTGCCAGGGCCGACCCAGTGTTCCAATCGTCGAGATTCAGTGGGCCCACCATTCCCGAGTTCACGGTGGGGGGCAGCAGGTCCTGGTCCTGCCGCATGCGACTCCAGGAAGCCGTGGTGGCCAGCCGACCGTCGAGCGGCAGGCGCACCACCAGGTCTGCCTTCAGGTTGTGCGCGGAGTTGTCGGGGGCCAGCGCGAAGCGCCCGCGCTCGATCTGCTTCCGCTGTGCTGCGTCCGTGAAGCCCGAGACCAGGAACGGGTTGTCCCAGGTCAGGCTCTCGTTCTCGTTGCGATAGATGGAGCCCGTGTAGAGGAGGTTGGCGTCGAAGCCCTGGGGAAGGCTCAGTGCGAGCCCGGTGGAAATCTCGTGTGTCCAGTCGTCGATCGGCTCGATCGTCTCCACCGCGCGTGCGGTGGTGGGGAGGTCGGTGGGGTACAGCCAGGAACCGCCGAAGGGGCGCTCACCGTTGCGTTCCAGAAGCCGGTAACGCGCGAACACGCGCGTATCCGGTCGCACCCGGGCATCGAGCCGCACGAGACCCTCGTTGCGTTGCACCGAGAGATGGGATTCACCCACCGTCCCCAGTTTCGCGATCAGCAGTTCATCCGTGGGTTCGCCGCCGGGGGTGAGCCCGGGAACCAGGTTCAAGGTGTCGCTGCCGATGCCCTGGTAGAGGCTCCGGGCATCGCGTGCGTAGGCGCGCGGGATCCCGTTGAAACTCCCGCGCAGGCGTGCGCGCCCGAGCCACGAAATTTCCCCCAGATAGAACTGATCGTCACGGCCGACGCCACCGCCCTGAACGTTCGCGTAGAGACCGTTTGAGTCCTCGAGCAGACCCAGCCGGAAGGAGCGGAGCAGGAAGTTCGAACCCCAGTCTGCATAGCGCCAGAAGCGCGTCTCGTCGTCGTTCCCCCACGTGCCCAACCCGCCGACGTCGAGCGAGAGTCCGCCCCGCCAGTCCTCGCCCAGCGGCTTCAGGGTCTGGGGCTCCAGAGGGTAGGGGTAGAGAAAGCCCGCTGGAGAGCGCCGGCGCGAGGGCCGGATCCCGGACATGCCGTTGGGCTCCACCACGCGCGTGGTGTCGCGACCGGAGGGGTCGAGGATGTAGCCACCGGTGGGCTCGGCCAGGGCGGGAGGCGGGGAGAGTTCGACCAGCAGCACCCCGAGCACTGCGCAAAGCAGGCTGCGGGTCTGCACCCGCGCACCCCGCTTCACCGGTGGAACCGGGCACCGGATGGATGATTCGAGCCGTGTACCTGCACGTGGCAGTTGACGCAGCTTCGGCCCAGCAGGCGCGAATCTGGCGAGCGCCCGGCGGCGAGGTTGCCCGCCGTCTGCAGGCTACTCGGATGGCCGAAGCCGCCGCCTTGTGCGTGGCAGCTCTGACACAGGAAGGGCGGCGCTGCGGTCAGAAGCGCTTCGTGGTTCGAGCCGTGGGGCCGGTGGCAATTGAGGCAGCTGTCCACGACGGGTGCGTGCTCCCAGAGGAAGGGACCGCGCTTGTCGGCGTGGCAGGAGTAGCAGAGCTGGTTCACCGAATCGCCGCGCAGCAACGGCTCGGTGATCGAGCCGTGGGGGTTGTGGCAGTCCGTGCAGGCGATCTTGCCCTCGTGCAGCGGCATGTGGGAGCGCTTGCGAAACTCCACGCGCTGCCGGGGGTGGCAGGTGAAACAGGTCTTCGAGGCGCTGACTCGCGCCTCCAGCCCGAACACCGATTGCTGGTTCATGGGGTTGTGACAGTCGCTGCAGGCGAGATCCACGGACTCGTGGGCGGAGCCCCGCCAGTGGATTCGCTCTCCGCCGGCGTGGCAGGAGAGGCAGGTCTCGTTCATGCGAGCCACGGCCGTGTCCGAGGAGCGAGTGAAGCCGATGATGAGGTCGGGGTTTTGCGGATCCTTCAGGTGCAGGGATCCGGGTCCATGACAGGCCTCGCAAAGCAGGGCCTGCTGCTCGTTGGCGGGCCGATGGCTGAAGACGCGCCCGTGTACGGTGGGGTCCCAGTGGGCCGTCTCCTGCCGGTGGCAGGCTTGGCAGCTCTCGCGGCCGATGCTTTCCGCCGCTGGGCTGTGGCCCCCGTCGGGCTGCGCCGAAGCGGACGGAAGAGACAACGCCATCGTCATCGCCAGGACGCCAACGCGCAGGGGAAGCGACAGGTTCATGGATGCCGGGTAGGCCTCACTCCGTCACAACGGGCGTCTGCTGCCTGTGATCCTCAACCGCAAGGTCAGAGCGGCCATGAGCAGCGCGGTGGCCAGAAGCGCCCAGGTCTCCATGGCAGGCACCGAGGGGGGCGGGGTCGTCGCGACAGTTACGGTGCCCTTCATGTTGAAAGCCGAACAGTGAGTACCGACCGCGCAGAAGTACTCGTACACACCGGGCGTGGCGTAGGTCCCCATCGGGGACGTGAAGGTACTCCCGGCCGTGCTGATATTCCCGCTGCCGAACAAGCCGTCCGCGAAGCAGCCAGCGCCGCTCGTGACACTGTGAAAACCGCCCACCCAGGTCCAGGTCACGGTATCGCTCGGAGCGATGGTGAGGTCAGCCGGTGAGAACGTAAAGCCGGGCCCCACGGCGACGTTGTGATTGGCGGCCAGGGTGGGTCCTGCGAGCAGCAGGACCAGCGTCAGGAGAGCTGAGAAGCTGAGAGGGGCTTCGAGAATCCGCATCCAGAGCCTCCGAGGGGCATTTGAGCAGCAGACGAACGTAGTGAAAATAGCCCAAACCGTCTGCCAACGCGCTCATTCGGAGAAAGGGATTCGGGCTGGAAGAGGCAGATAGGAAGTCCTCTGCCTACCTACCGGCCAGTCGAAGACCTCTCGAAGAAGCTCGCGGCGTAGCGGGTGTCGACGTGCTCGCGCAGTTCCGCGATGCGCCCGCTGGCCGGATCGAATTCCACCACGAAGACGTATTGGTTGTCGTAGAACGTGCCGGTCGGGGTGCGTGCGCACAGGTTGGCTTCCGCCATCACGGCATCGCCTTCGGCCACCATGAGTCCGACCCGCCAGTCGGCAGATCCGGGCTCGAAGCTCGCCTCGAGCGATCCGATCATCATGTCGGCGATCTTCTCGGCCCCGACGTGGGTACCGGCGAACGGCTCGGGCGCGGACTTCGGGATCACCCAGCGGGCGTCTGCCACGAAGAGTGCTGCCAACGGCTCGCGTTTTCCCGCTTCGATCCCGCGAAAGAGCGCCCGTGCTCGTTCCTTGTTTTCTTCGAGTCCCACCTTGCCCTCCGCAGCGATCGGGAATTGGGCATTTTGACCGCCTTTTCGGCGGATGTCCGATAACGCCGTGCGGTGTCAACTCCTGGGGGGAGCCCGCCCGGGGTCCCCACTGGGGCTTGACCCGAGACCCCACCCCGGACCTGGAGCCGAATCGCCGTGATCTGGCCCGCCGTAAGCGGTAACGCAGGGATTTAGCCGCCACTGAGCGCGTACGGCGGAGGCGCCAGGGCCCAGCCCGCCGCCCTCGATCGCAACGGGGTAGCCCCGAGACCCGAGCTCGCCCCGCGTCCGGCGGATCTGCTCGCCCGATGATCCAATTTTCGGGTCGCCTCCGACTCTTCTCCCAGGGATGCCGGAATGCGAAGCGCGCCGGCGAAGACCAGCGCGCGCTGAATGACGCCGACAAGGAGGTTCCGGAATGAGCAGCTTGTCTTCCATCGCTTCGATGCTGTCGAGCAGTACAGGAATGGGGGGCGCGACGCGCGAGATTCAGCCCACCACGGGGCGCGTCGATTTTCCCCTGACGGTCGCCGAAGAGGCAAGGCCTCCGTGTTTCTCCAAGAGAATCCGGGCAGAGACCGCACAGGCGCATCGCATCACCGAGTCCACCAGCTTCGTGAAGAGCATCTTGCGCGGAGCCGTGGACATCGAGAGCTATCGCAACATGCAGACAGGCCTCTACCTCATCTACAGCGCCATGGAAGAAGAACTCGAACGTCATTGTCTTCACCCGCTCGTTCGCAGCGTGTACTTCTCGGCGCTCAGTCGCTGCAGCGCGCTCGAGCAGGATCTCGATTTCCTCTGGGGCGAGGCCTGGAGAGATTGCCTGCAGATTACGCCGGCCCGGCAGCAATACGTGGATCGTATTCGCTGGGTAGGAGAAAACGATCCCGGCCTGCTGGTCGCCCACAGCTATACCCGTTACATGGGCGATCTCTCGGGCGGCCAGGTGGTGGAGCGCGTGGTCCGCCGTTCCCTGAAAATCCAGGGAAAGGAAGGGTTTCGATTCTTTCACTTCGACGACATTCACGATGTGAAGGAATTCAAGAATATCTACAGGCGGCGCTTGGACGGCCTCGCGATGAGCCAAACCCAAGCCAAGGGAATCATTGCCGAGTCGAACCGGGTCTTCACTCTCAACCGTCAGATCTTCGAAGAACTGGAGGGGAGCTGGATTCGAGCACTGGTCAAACTCGTGCCCACCGGATTCTCCCAGCGCCAAGTGGTCAGTTACTGATCGCATTCATCCAGCCAGAGGGAACACAGCATGGAAATTGAAACTCTGGGCGGCGAGACCGCTGCCACCAACGCAGACCACGGGTTCGATAGTGAAGCGTTCCGCGAGTTCATCCGCTTTGACGTGGGAAATGGTTCGCCTCTCTATTGGCATAGCCTGGGCAAGCTCTACCGTCATCCGAGAGGCGCGATCATCGCCGACGTCGAGGCCCTGGTGAGCAATCGCCTGGTTGCCTATGACAAAACCACTGCCGAGGCCATTTGCCGAACAATCGTTCTGTACCGTGACCCCGAGACCCATGAAATCCTTCAGGAGTCCGACGGCACCCATATCGTTCGCGAGTACCCCTATATCATTGCCCGCTTCGAGCATCAGGACCGTCGCCTGGTCATCCACACCGAGGGATTGAGCGGTCCCCACGGAAACGGTCATTACGGACTCGCCCAGGTCACGAACGACAAGGTATTCGCTCACGAGTCTGCAGGGTCGACCTTCTTCTACTGGACCCTGTTCGGCCGGGTGGATACGCCGGTGGGAAAGATCTGGTTCACCGAGGCCTACAACGCTTCGACGTCACCGGACATCATGGTGATGAATCGCAATGGAACGCTTCCAGCCTTCGCGGGCATGGGCGACGGGCTCATGCAGACCACGGCCCGCTGCTTCGATGACTACGAGGAGCTTCCGGAATCCCTGCGCGAATACGTTGACCGTCATGCGCCCGAACACCGCGCTCCCCCCAAGAATCACGCGGAGATCGCGATACTGAAGGAGCAGTATCTGGAGGAGGAAGCGCCGCCGCCCCCCAGATCCGCGCCTCCCAAGAAGGTCAGCGAGCAGCAGGTCCGCGAAGTCGTGGGCGCATATTTCTCGTCGCTGCGTACGATGGATGTCGACCGGCTGCAAGAACTCTTCGACGAAGATGCCTTGAGCTGGGACCCGGTGGGTTCGCCGCCGATGCGGGTTTGCGACAAGTCCACGAATTACTTCCGGGCGCTGTCGAATATTTTCGAAAAAATGTCGCTCACCGAAGACGACATATTCGTTTGCGGAAACGAAGTCGCCGTGCGCTGGACCGGCGTTGCAATGCTGCGATCGAAGCCCACCGAAGTGACTTTCGAGGGGGCTTCAGTTTTCGAGGTCAACGACGACGGCTTGATTCAGTCGATCCGCTCCTACTGGGACAAGAAGGCATTGATGTCCCGGCTCTGAGCAGATCCCGACCGGGCAGGCAGTCCAGCCCGAGAGGCATGGATCCAGCTTGCGAAGTCGAGTCCGCACAATCAGGAGAAGAGTCATGTACAACCCCGAGAAATTCAATGCTGTGGCAGACAACTTCATCCATATCCATGGTGCGTTGATCAGGGATCTGGCGGGAATCATCGACGGCGGTGAGCCGCTCTTCTTCGAATCTTTTCCGCGTTTCTCACGCATCCTGGCGGCGCACACCCAACTCGAGGAAGAACTTTTCTTCCCCGCGTTGGAAGAACGCGCTCCGGGTTCCAGCGCGAGCACCGAGGCTCCGCATCGGGAAATCGAAGAACACCTGGCTCAGCTCGTCGCTTGGGCCGAGGGCATCGATGCGCCCGGCGCTTGCACTGTGCAGGAACGACTCGTTCGCTTCCAGCGAGAGTTGCAAGGCCACTTGGTCGAAGAGCGGCGCGTGGTGATGCCGGCAATGATGGAAAATTTCAGTGCCGAAGAGTTGTGGGCACTCGATGGGCGCATCATGGAGTTCTGCTCGCCCGAGTTCATGCAGGAAATGATGCCCTGGTGGTTCATCCACATGAATCTCGGAGGGCGGGTTGCCGTGGCGGGCAATCTGGTGATCGGCGTCGATCCGGATTTCGTGCCAGTGCTCGCACAATGGATCGCCAGCGGCCTTGATCCCGATGCCTGGCGCGAGTTGGTTGACCACGTGCCCGCACTCGGCCCCGGGTCTGCGAGCATCGAAGTGCAGGTGGTCGTCTAATCGGCCGGAACGCTGGCGAACACCCGGAACGCGACGCCGTGATCCTGGATGCCCTGCTCACCCGGGGCTGTGACGTCGAGAAGCTGCGCGCCGTAGGCGAGTTCGAAGCGCAGCCAGGACCTGGGAGACCAGAGCGCCACGGCTCCGACGCTGGCGAGATTCTGGGGCCCCTGCGTGCCGCCCCGCCCGTGGTTCCAGGAGCGCCCGAAGTCGACGAAGGGCCCGGCGGCCAACTGGTTGCGACCGTTGGCGTCGCGCCGCAACGGCAGGATCGCCGTGAGCCCCATCGAGTATCCGTTGTCCCGGATCAGCAGGTTCTCCCGGTAGCCCCGGACGCTCGTGACGCCGCCCACGGAGTAGCGTTCGAAGGGCAGCAGCGGATCGAGGGCGAGCTGCACGTTGCCGCGCAGGCGCAGCTCGAGACCGCTGTCCTCGAAGCGGTAGAGCCACTGGAGCTGGCCCAGCCAGGCGGCGAACTCCGCCGTGTCGGTGGGGCCCGAGGTCGCGCCCAGCACGTCGAGGCCCACGCTCCAGGTCGAGCGCACGGCGATGGCCTGGTGCCGGGTCCGGGTCCGCCACTCCTGGTAGAAGCGCAGCACGCTGTCGCTCACGCGGCCCTCGTCGGCGGCGTCGGAAAAGGCGAAGGGGAAGCCCAGTACCGTGGAACGGCTCTGACGCCACTCGGCACGAACGCCCGCCACCAGCCCGGAGTTCTCGCCGAGCCAGAGGGGTTGGGCGAGGTCGATGGCGGCCATCAGGTAGCGGCTCTCGATGTCGAGCGCCTCGAGGCTTTCCTCGATGATCCGCACCTTGGACCAGCGGAAGTCGAGCTGCAGTCGTGTGTCGCTTCGGGGAGCGTGAATCACGTAGCCCAGGGCCACGTCTTTCAGACCCTCCGAGATGCCGAAGCCACCCACCAGGACGTCGCCCAGGCCCAGGGGGTTGCGAACGCTCGCCGCAATGTGCCCGACCTGCTCGCCAATCGCGGGGTTGAGCATGTTCCCGTAGTCGAGGCTCGCACGCAGACGCGACGACTCGACGACCGCCACGCGCAGCACGGCCTCGTCCGGGCGATCCCCCGGCTCGAGCGTCGCGTGGGTCTCCTCGATGCCCGGCTCGGCCTGGAGAGCCCGCAGGCGCCGCTCGATCTCGAAGGCGTCGAGGGGCCGATCCGGCGCGCCCCGCAGTCGCTCGACGAAGTAGACGTCCCGGTAGCTGTGATTGCCCGTGACGATCACTTTGGACAGCCGACCCTCGACGACGCGGAGCCGGAGCACGCCTCCTTCGAGATCCTGATCCGGCAGGACGACCCGGGTGTTGACGTAGCCCGAGTCGAGGTAGACGCGTTGGAGGCTCTCGCGCAGGGCTTCGAGGTCTGCGGTGTCGAGTTCGCGGCCTACATAGAGGGCGACGGCACCGGCCACGACCTCCTCGGGCAGCACGCTGTTGCCCTCCACGGCGATCTCGGCGACGAAGACACGCAGCGTCGCGGGCAATGAACTCCAGTGGGGCGCTGGAATCGGCGGCAGGGCCAGGGGGTCACGCGCGGTCTCCTCCGGGAGGGGGTCGGAGACGTCCAGGGGACGGTTGGAGGGAAAGTCGAGGCTGGGGGGCGGGGGCTCCAGCGCTGCCGCGGATCCCCCGAGGAGCCCGGCCACCGCGAGCGCCACCCACCACCCGCGCAGGGCGGGACGCGGTGCGGAACGTGCGCGCGGGGGCAGCAGCAACGTTCAGCGGGCGGCGCTGAGCGGCCAGTCCCGCCCACAGTCGAAGCGGGTGAGTTGCGTGACCACACTTGCGGCGCGCAGGTTGGGGGCCTGGCTGGTGCCGGGTGGGGCGGTGTCTTCGCCTGCGGGTGCGCTCGGGAAGGAGGGAAGGTAGCCGCCGGGCTCGGGGGCGATGCCCGGCCGGCCTTCGATGACGAAAGAGCTCGCACCGGCGCCTCGCTGGCTCGCGCAGTGCTCGCGCAGGATGGCGGTCACGTCGAGGTAGGCGACGGGCAGGGGGGCGAGTTGGCCCTCGGCCTGTACCTCGGGTGCGGCGATCTCGACGCTGCCGTCGAGCCCTGCATCCGAGGAGGCGTCGATCTGGCCCGGCTCCGCGGACATCAGCAGGTTTCCCGCGCGAATCGTGATGTTGCCGCCGGGGCCCTGGTTGGCGTCGGCCTTGATCCGGCTGTTGTTGATCACGGCCAGTCGGGGGCCGACGTCGCCCCCGATGAAGATGTTCCCGCCGCGCCCCTCTTCATTACGGACCCGGGTTTCGATTTTGGAGCGGACCAACTGGATCAGGTTTCCGGCCGTGATCGAGATGTCACCTCCGGCCTCGGAGAAGTACGACTCCGCGTTCACGTTGCCGTCGACGATCGTGACCTGATCGGCCGCGTCGATGCTGATCCCGCCGCCGGGTTGGGTGCCGAAGCTGCTCGCGAAGATCCCGCCGTCGTCGCGAATCTCCAGCGAGCCGACCTGCAGATCGACGCTGCCCGCGTCGGCGGTCCCGAATCCGCGGGAGGCGATCTCGACCGGCTTTCCCTCGTCGCTGCCGCCGATCAGCATGTGCCCGCGCACGCGGATGCGGATCTCACCCGCGCTGCCCGACTCCATCGAACTCGAGGTGATGAGCCCTCCGCCGGTGATCTCCAGGCTGTCGGCTTCGATCGTCACGTCGCCGGCACTCGGATCCGCCTGGGTGCGCAAGCCGGCGTGGACCAGGTCGTTGCCGAGGACCTTCACGCCTGAGATGCGGATCGGGCCGTCGACGACGACGTCGATATTGCCCGTGGCCCGGGCGCTCTCCGTGGGGCTCTGGATCTGTCCGCCGTCTTCCAGGCTCAGGGCTCCGGCTGCGACGCGAATGTCGCCCGCGTCCTGGCTCCCGGACGGCAGGCTCGTGATCACCGCGCCATCGCGCAGGCTGACCTCGCCCGTCGCGGCCACGAGCAGGCTCTCGGGCGTGTCGGGGTCGCGGCCCTGGGTCTGGATGGCCGTGCCGTCGCCTTCCATATACAGGGCCGCGGCGTTGATCGCGATGCCACCCGCGTCGGGGCTCACACGCGTATGCGTGCTGATCGAGGCGCCGTCGCGCAACTCCACGACACCGCTGGCACCGATGAGGATGCTGTTGGGTGCATCGTCCGGTCGATCGTAGGCCTCGAGCGAGGTGTTCTCGCCCTCCATGGAGAGTGTCCCCACGTCGAGAACGATGGGGCGGGTGTTGTTGACCGACTCTGTCAACACCCGGATCGTGGAGTTGCGGGCCAGGCGCAGGGACCCCGCTCGGATCTCGATGCCGGCGCTTTCCACATTGATCTGGCCCGCGGAGTCTACGCCCAGCGTGACCTCGGGGGCCATCAGCCGAACTCCAGGCACGTCGATCAGCGCCTCGAGGCTTCCCTGATAACGCTGGAGTGTGCCGTCTATGACGATCGACTGGCTCGCCACCAGGTCGATGGCCGGCTTCGTCGGTTCACCGTAGGCTCTCACGACACTCCCGTTGCCAACCACCAACCGTCCACCGCGCAGCAGCACGCGCCCCCCGATCGGGTTGTTCGGCAACTCCGATTCCGCGTGCACGCTCACGTTGTGGAGTTCGACAGACGCATCGCTGCCGACCCCCGACAGCCACGACGCGTCGGTGTCGAGGTCGGCATCGACGTCGACCGGTACCTCTACCGCCCCTGCACCGACGGCGGCGATGTAGATGGTTCCGCCGTCACTGGTGATCTGCCCCCCATTCCCCGTGAACTTGCGGGCCACCACGCGCAGCACCTCGCCTCGGGGCACCCGCAGCACCTGGTCGATAGGCAGGTGGAGGTCGAAATTCCCCACATCGGGGTCGGTGTTGACGTCGAAGCCGAAACCGGTGGGGGCCTGGCCGCAGCACGGGACGGCGGGGTCCGAGGAGGACCACGGATCTCCCTCGGCCGAGGACCGGAAGCTGCCGTCGGAGAACGCGAGGGTCTGGGCGGTGCTCATGGACAGCGAGCCCTGGAGATCGAAGGTCGCCTCACCTCCCACATCGATGCCCGCGGGGCTGAGCACGATGACGTCCACGTCGGGGATCACGGACTCGAGGGTTCCGTCGAGGGTGAACTTTCCGGCGGTCACGCGCAGGATCACCCGCTCGAGGCCCGGGTCCGAGCCCGTGAGCCGCGCGGTTTCGTCTCTTGCCACATCGAGCCGCGCGGTTTCGTCTCTTGCCACATCGAAAACGCTGAAGCTGTGGAAGAGGTTGCTGCCCTGTCGCTCTCCGTCATCCTCGGGGATGATGTACAGGCCAGACTCGGTTCGCGCCGAAGTACCCTCCCCCAGCGGCCCGATCGTGCCATCGAAGATGACATCGGCCGCCACGGGCGCGGGCCCCGGGGTGACGAGCAGCGCCGCGGCGATGAGCAGGGCCAGGCGCGACGCGTCGCGCGGTGTCTCAGGGGCCCGTGTACGCGGCACAGTTCTCGTTGAACTCGTTGGGCTTTTGTTCCAGATCGATCGTGCGCTTGAGGATGACGGCGTCGAGGATCGTGCAGGCGCTGTCTCCCCCCACACTGCAGCGGTCCTCGAGTGTCACGTCATTCGCGAGTAGGATTCTGCGCATTTCGAGCAGATCTTGCCCGAGGCCCTTCTCGATCACGCCGTCGCCGTCCGACTCGCCACACTGGCAGAGGTTGCCCCGGCCGTCGGGCTCCGCGGTGATATCCACGAATCCCACGAATCCCCCGGCATCGCCCTGCGGCGCGTTGGACTCGAACGGGCAGTTGTCCTCTTCGGACCGGCGCCCGTCATTGTCGACGTCCGTCGGATCCACGTTGGCGGTCTCCGTGTTGGGGGCGAACGAGCCGTCGGGACAGAAAGGAAGAATTACGTCCAGGGTCAAGTACGGATTTTCCGGACAGAGGATGTTCCCGTTGTTCATGGTCTGGAATTCAGCCGGGCTGGGCGGGTGGAGCTGGGGCGGGGTGTCGGGAAGGATCGAAAACAAGGGGTCGCCCACCAGATCGAAGGCCCCCCCCGTCACCTCCAGCCTGGCCACGCAAGACATTTGGACGTTGTACTCGGAGGTGTGTTTCACGCTGCTGAGGGCTCGGAGGTTTACGTTCTGATTCGTCAGGATGGCGCCTTCGAGGACCAAGTAGTTGAAGTTCGTTTCCGTGTCGAAGAAGGTGTGCGAAGTGCCGGGGCTCACATTCTGGTAGAGGCCCTCCATGTTGTCGTAGAGGAGGCCGTTGTTGATGCAATCCGTCGCTGAGCATTCCGCCCAATGCAAGGTCCCGCCGAATTCCGATGGAGGCGCGACTCCCACGGTGATGCGGTGCATGAATTCGGGTGCCGAGAAGCACAGCTCGAACTCGTCGACCTCGTCCATCGGCTCACCCACCGCGGGCAGAAGGATGTACTCGACCGGACTGCTCTCCGGATCGACGAGTGGGGCTTGCTCTTGCATCGCTTTGGCGCCCGCCAGCGACAGGGACTGGAAGACCGGCCCGCCAGGCGGCGGGGGCGGCGGGGGCGGCGGGGGCTGGAACGTCATGCTCGCCTCGGGCTCTCCACACTTTTCGCAGCGCACACGGTAGGGGCGCACGAAAGTGGCAGAGGTCTTGATCGGACCGAATTCCCCGAGGTTGAAGGGGTGGGTGAGGCTCGCCAGTGAGGGCACCACATAGCTGCGCGAGGTGGCGTTCGACGACCAGTGCAAGTTGCCCAGGAAGACACCGGTCTCACCCGCCTGGCACAGGGTCCCTCCCGGACCGTCGCCGATGAGAAGCGCGTAGCCGCTGCTGGGAATCAGTCCCATCAGACCGGTGGCGCTATTGTCTCCATCGGTGTCGGTGGAGAAGAAGCCCGAGCCCTCCTTGCGGACGGTGTCCCCCAGGTCCGTGCTGGCCGTCGGGCAACCGGTGAAGCTGCAGCCCTGGTCTCCCTCCCCGGCCGGACACAGCAGCCGCGGTGTGTCGCACGTGCCGAAGTCGAGGTCGCCGGGAAACCCGCCGATCGGATTCAGGGCGACGACCAACTCCGTGATGTCCTCGGCGCCACAGTCGATCTCGAGGACCCGCCGCACCTCCGTCGTCTGGACCGTCTCGCCGACCAGGCGCACCACGGTCTCTGCGCAGACGTCCCCCACGCCGTCGCCATCGCTGTCGATCTGGTCCGCGTTGGCCGCGTCTGGACAGTTATCGCAGGAATCGCCCACGCCGTCCCCGTCCAAGTCCGCCTGGGAGGTATTGGGCTGGGACGGACAATTGTCCGCGAAGTCCGCCGTGCGGTCGTAATCGAGGTCGGCCAAGGTCAGCTCCCAGACCAGGCCCGGATCGGTGCGGGACAGGTCCCAATCCGCGCCCACGAACAGCTCGAAATCTCCGTCGCGGTCGACGTCGAAACTCGCCAGACCCTCCCCGAAGACCGAGCCCGGGGCGCTCGATTGGTTGAATGCGGTCCCCTCGTCGATCCGGACGCCGCCGATGATTGTGCCGAGCGTCGGACCGAATTGGAGCAGGGAAACCTGGCCCGCTTCCGCGAGGGTCCGTCCGGGAGCGCCAACTGCGAGGTCGGGTATCCCGTTGCGATCGAGGTCCCCCATCGGCGCCAGGGCAGCGCCGAGCGCGCCCGGCTGCAACGTCGAAGTGGGGAATCCCGCGGTGTTGTAGTCGATGAGCTGGCTGGTCACGAGCTGCTTTCCCGCCAAGGTGAGCAGCGCGACGGCGCCGATCATGCTCGGCGGATGACCGGGAATGCCCACGGCCAGCTCGGGCCGGCCGTCGGCGTTCATGTCGCCCACGGAGGCGAGGGAGGCGCCGAACAAGTAACCGTTGCCGAGCGAGGGCATGCCCGCCGAGCCGTTCTGAAATGTGATGCTGTTTTTCTTGGTGCCGTTGGGTGTGAGGCTCAGGAGAGTCAGCGCGCCACACATTTGCGAGCACCCCGCGTCCGCATGGGGCTCGCCCACGGCCAGCTCGCGGAGTCCGTCGCCATCGAGGTCGCCCAGATCCGCCACCGCGTAGGCCGCCTCGTGGAGTGGGATCTCACTCCAGGACTTCAAGCCGGGGGTTGATCGGCCGTCGAGAAAGAACAGCCAGAGCGTCGAGTCTCCGGGCGCGGAGACGGCGAGTTCGTCGACTCCGTCCCCATCCATGTCCGCCACGCGCGCGAGCGCGGCGCCGAAGGCCGCACTGGGCGAGACACTGATCGGGAAGCTCGGGGTGCCCGGCGTCATCACGACGGTGTTGTCGACACTGCCGTCGCGGCGCAGCAGCGCCAGCACCACCTTCCCCGCTCCGTAGTTCTCGCCGGGGAGCCCGAAGGCCGCGTCGTCGACTCCGTCGCCGTTCACGTCGCCGAGCGAGACGACCACGGTGCCCAGAGATACGAGTTGCCCCAGGCCCAGGGTGTCGGAGTCCAGCTCGCGCGCAGCACCCACCACGCCAGCGCGCGCTGCTCCGACCGATAGCGCCATGGGGAGTACGAGGCCGGCGAGAACCGCCAGGCGCCGGCGCCGGCGTGCCAACAGGAAGAGCGCGCCCACACCCACCGGCAGCATGAGGTCCACGGCGGGCTCGGGTACGAGGATGACTCCCTGGTCGATGGACACCTCGGTTCCGCCCAGGTTGACCGCCCTACTGGTTGGGGCGACGCTCCACTCGAAAATGCCCTCAAATTCCGGTTCCAGCATGAAGTGCACGGTGCCGATGTACTGCGTTTCACCGTTGGCCACTACGTCCTGTGGGTCGACGTAGACCCAGTTGACGCTCAGCGATTCCGTCGGTGCGCCCTGCGTGATTTCCTCCGGGCGCGGCCTCGACTCGACATTATCGACCGGCTGGAACGCGACGATGGCGAGGGAATCCTCGACACTGTTCTTGTACAGATCCAATTCCCAGCCGCAGATTTCATCGCCGTTGCCCTGGCCCGGCAGACAACTGATCTCGTTGACCGGTGGGTCCCCGAAGAGGGAGGAGGCGCTCCCGGCCCGCAGGCAGAGATGGACGGACGGAAACGGGAGGTCGCCGATGAAGAGCACGTCGGGTTCGCATTCGCAGGGGACCTCCTCGATCGCGCAGAAAAAGGCCTGCGGCGCGTTGACAGCGCGGGCCGGGGGGCCGGGTACGGCCGAGGCGAGGGCCGTGAAGATCAGGAGCAGGAGCATCTTTTGGCGACGCATCTCGTGCGGAATCCTCGCTTCCCCCCGAGACCCAGTTGGCAGGAACCCAACACCGTTTCCGCCGAATTGCCGCGCAACTCGTGTCTCTGACAGAGTAGTCCGCGGAAACCTCGGATTTGGATCAAATCTTTCAGGACGCCGCCCCCCGGGAATGCCGGGTCCACGGCCAGGCCTCACAGCCAGCTTCCGATCAGCTGGAACGGCGCCCAGAAGGCCGGGTGGCTGTAGCGAAAATCACGAATCAGCTCCCGTTGGGCGGCTTGGAGCGCCCGGGCGCGCGACAGTTTCTCCTGCAACAGACCCCGGTAGAAGCGGTGCACCAGATCGGCGGTGGCCGGGTCATCGACGCTCCAGAGTGTCCCCAGAACGCTGCGGGCGCCGGCCTTGACCGCCACGCCCGAGAACCCCAGGGCCGCCCGCTCGTCGCCGGCGGCCGTCTCGCAGGCGCTGAGGGTCAGCAGCTCGAGGGGGTTGTCGCGAAAGCGCAGCCTGCCCACGTCCTGGGCCAGGGCGTCGAGGGGGATCCGGCCGTCCCAGCTGAGCAGGAAGGCTTCGCCCTCATCCGACGTGAACTCGGCATGGGTGGCGAGGTGGAGCAATCCGATGGGCTGCGTGGCCAGCTCGTCGCGGAGCGCCTGTTGGCTGAAGGCGGCGTCCAGCAGCACCCGGCCACCCACGATGGCCTGGGATTCCGCGAGCTCCTGCACCACGTTGGGCAGGGCCGCGAATCCGTCGACGCTCTGACTCAACCCCGCCAGCAGGGCCCGCAGGCCCTCGCGGTCGAGCGGCTGCGGATCCGTCAGTTCGAGCCCCGGCGTGATCGCGACCGCGAAGCGCTCCACGAGAAAGCGCTCACCGTCGTGGAGGGCCGCCAGCGGAATGGTGAGCAACGCGCCCTGGGGCACGAACACCAGGGTGTCGATGCCGCGCTCCTCGAGCGTGTCGACGTAGGGGGCGACGAGCCATTCGTACAGGGTCTGGGCGTAGGGGAGGTAACGCCGCGTGCCGGCCTGCTCCAGGCGGGTGCGGAACTTCGTCACCTCGGCGGTCAGGCGCTCGCGCCCGACGGGCACCTCGTGCTGCTCGAAGCGCCCCGAGGGCCAGGCCAGCAACAGCACGGTTCGCTCGCGCAGTGGAATTGGGTACACGACGAGGGCGCTGGGCGACGTGCGGTCGACGGCCGCGAGCCGGGCCTGCTGGGCGTCGACGCAGTCGTCGCGGAAGTAGTCGCGCAGCTCCGCGGCCTTGAAGCGCTCGTAGGTTGCCCGGCCCCGCCGCAGCAGGTCCTGCCGCTGTTCCGCGCCGTCGGCACGGCGGGCGCGGGTCAGCAACAGCTCGGTCAGCGCCTCGTAGACCGGTGCGTAATCGTCCCGGAACGATGACGCCCGCAGCCGGCCCCCCCAGCGGGTGCGGTGGCGCAGCGAGGTCAGCTGATCCACGGCGCGCTGGTAGCTCTCGATGGCCTCGTCGCTGTGTCCCTGGGAGGCTTGCAGCTGTCCCGCCTGGGCGTACCAGCGCACCAGGGACTCGGGCGCATCGGCCTGGGCCGCTCGACGCACGGCCCTCCAGGTGAGCTCGAGCGCCGCGTCCGGCTGCCCGTCGCTGGCGTAGACGCCGCCCAGGGCGCCCAGGGCATAGGAGGCCGTGCGGTCGTCTGCCAGCGCGTTGGCGGTCTCCAGGGCTTCGTGCAACAGCGTGGCGACGTCGAGCTGCCGTTGGCGGGCGTCCGCGGGGTCCCCGCCCGTGCCCGCCATCGGAGGCTCGGCGAGGCCCAAGAGTGCAAGAGCGCGGGTCGTAGAGATGGGGAGCGCGCGAGCGGCGGCCACGGCCTGGGCCCAGTCACTTGGAGAGCCACTGGCGCGAGCGGCATTGACCCGCGCCGTGACGTGCAATGGCGCGGCCCCGCTCTCTTCTGCGCGAGCCGCGCTGGCCTCGAAGGCCTCGAGCGCGAGGTCGCCCTCTCCGCGCAGGGCGTAGAGGGTGCCCAGGTCGTTGAGGGCCGTCGCCTCCAGCTCCGCGTCACCCAGGGAGCGAGCCGCCGTCGCCCCGGCCTGCAGCCAGTGCTGGGCTTCCTCGCCCCGGCCACGGGCCAGCTCGGCCGCACCCAGGGCAACCTGCAGTGCGGCGACCCGGGACGGCTCGTCGTCGGCAGCGGCGTCCTCGAGGGCGGCCGAGAGGCGCGCGGCCGCAGCCTGGGTGTCGCCGCGCGCGAGCTCCGCCTGCGCCAATCGCAGGATTGCCGCCGCTTCGCGGGCCGCCGTGGGCGCTGTGTCGGACCCGCTGGCCGGCACACTGTCGGGGCTGCTCGCGCAGGCGGCGAGCAGGAGAATCAGCAGGAGCAGCGGGTGGGCGGCGCGCGCGGTGACGGCATGCCGGCGTCGGGCCCCGGCTGGGTCGCTCGCGCGTCGGAATTGTGAGCCCTGAGCCTCCCGCCTCAGCTCATCGTGCGGGGCCGGTCTTCGCTCCGGGATTCCTGCGATTGCGGACCTCGTCGAGCCCCACCTGTTCGAGCAGGGCCCTGCGGCTGGACCTCAGGTTTTCGGCTTCGGGCTCGGCGTTCAGCCAGCCCGTCAGGGTCTCGAAGGCATCGTACCAGTAGCCGAGCGCCGCGTAACGGTGCGCGAGCTCACCGGCTGGGTCCGCCTTCACGGCGTCGTCGCTGTCCAGAGGATGCCTCACCACGGCGGCTGCAGTCCGGACGTCCTTCGAGCGCCGCTCGGGATCGCTGATGAGGGCGACCTGCCAGCGGTAGCGGACCTCCGGAGTCAGCTTCGCGCCGGTCTCGGCCAGGGACACCGAGTGGATCCCGGCGCGGTGGGGACCTTCCAGCAGGACCTCGACCAGAGGCTCGATGGAAGTGTCGTCCGCCACGGTGAATTCCAGCGGCAGGTCCGTCGGCTCGGACAGCCACCAGTAGAGCGTGGGAGAGGCCTGGCTCGTCCAGCCCGCATGCAGGGGGGCCAGGGCGCGCAGCTCGAGGTCCGAATTCCGGGACGCCGAGCGGACCACTCCGAAGGTTCTCACGGGCTGCCCGGCGAGGGCTCCGATCTGGTCGATCGCGTAGACGATGGGCATGCTGGTCATCAGCGCCGCGATCAGGATCGGCTCGTCCAGGACAATGGGTTCTGCGACGCGCTCGGTGGCGGGGGCCGCGCTGTCGGTGGGCGTGCGCTGCTGGGCGATCTGGAGCGGGGCCGTCGGGGGCTCCGGGGCGGATGCGGGCTCGGGCATGGCTTCCGATCCCTCGATTTCGGCGATCTGGAGCGGGGCCGTCGAGGGCTCCGGGGGTGCAACAGGCTCCGACGTCGCTTCCGATCCCTCGACCTCGGCGATCACGATCCCCGCGCCCGCCTCGAGGGCCTCAGCCAACTCGCTCGGCGGCGCCGCGGGGATGCGGCTCGGCACGTCGAGGGCGGGGGACTCGGCGGGTTGGGTCCGCTGGGCCAGCTGGGGAGTTCGGGGCGCTGCCGGGCCTTCCAAGCTCTGCAAGGCCAGCCAACCCAGGGGAAGCAGCACGAGCGCCGTGGCGGCCGCCGCCAGGGCGGGCCTGGGGAGCCAGCCGGACAGGTTGGCAGCCAGGCGGCCAAGCTCTTCCTCCACACCTTCCCACAGAACGCGGCTTCGTCGGCGCAGCGGCGCCTCGGCCGCCTGGGCTAGCGCCGGGGAGCGGATGGCATCGAAGTCGAAGCCCCGCAGGACCTTGAACTCGCTGCGACAGGGCGCGCAGTGGTTCAGGTGGGCGCTCAGGGGAGCGATCTGCTCCTCGGCCAACTCCTGGGGTGATCGCGCGTAGGCGAGCAGGCTCGCCTCGTCCGGGTGCCCGCCCCCGGGGGCTTCCGCCAGAGCGTCGAGGGCCCGATCGAGTCGGAGCCAGCGACCCACCTCGACCGCGCAATCAGCGCAAGTGGGGTAGTGGCTGCGGAACGCCGCGTAGCGTTCGGCTTCGCGATCGGTGGCGAAGTCCGCGAGATCGGTCTGTTGGGCTCTCTCACATCGCATGGCACGTGACCTTTCCGTAGGTGCCTGGGGTCTGGGCGGGGTCCTGTAGTGGGGGAGTCGGCCTCGTTGGCCGGATTGGATCAACTCGAGTCGAGATAATCCGCCAGATCCACACGCAGCGCCGCGAGCCCATCTCTCAGGAAGCGTTTCAGCGACCCCAGCGGGATCTTCGTGTCCTGTGCCGCCCGCTCGTAGGTCTTTCCCTGCAAGTGGACCTCGATCACCGCCCGACGCTGTTTCTCGGGCAGGCGCTCGATCGCCTGGGCGAGGTCCCGGGTCAGCTCGCTGTCGGCGCCGTCCTCGGACAGTTGCAAGGTCTCCGACTCGATCACCTCCTCCCAGGGAATGGACGCTTTTTCCTGGTGGCGCGTCTGGGACTTGAGGCGATCGATGAACTTGAAGCGCGCCGTGGTGCGCAGGTAGCCCGCCACCGCGCGGCGATCGCGGATCCTGCCCTCCTGCAACGCCGTGGTCGCGGCGATCAGCACCTCCTGGATCATGTCATCCCAGTCGCTGCGGAAGTCATAGGCGTTCCAGGAGGCGAGGAACTCGTTGACCAGGCGCGTCAGCCTGGCCAGCGCGAGGGCGTCTCCCTCGATCAGCGCCTCCAGCGTCGCGCCCCAGTCGGTCGAGGCCTTACGTGCTTCCGGCATCGCACCCCGATGATGCGGGACCTCGCCGGAGATCGCACCAGCCCCCCCCCGAGCCCCAGACGCCCAGCGTGATCCAGTTTCGGGATTTCCCCCGACTGCTCCTCCATTGGGCCGTCCCCGGTAGGCGTCGGTCAGAGAAACGAGAAACCACGGAGCAACATCATGTCGAACGAAAGTACTCGCGTAACCAGCCTTCAGACCAAAGTGACCCACCTCGCACTGTTGATGGTGGCCGTACTCACGACGGCATGTGTGACACCCCTCAGCGTGCGCCGACATCAGACGGTCGGGCTCACGGACGCACGGGCGACGACAATTCTGAGTAACTTCTCGAACGTCGTGTTCACGGCGGACACTCCGAATGATTTCGCCTGTACAACGGGATTCAACAACCCGCCGCAAATTACGGATATGATGCCGGCCATCTATCCCCGTTCGGGCGCGGTGGGAACCTACGCGGCGACGGCGAACTTCAATTCCGCCGCAGCCGCGACTGCCATCCTCGGAACACCGGGTTACGTCAAAGTGGTGAACAACATTTCTTGGTGCAGTCAACCCGGCGCCAATATCATTGGTTGCTCGCCCACACCGGGGACCTCGATGGCCGTGGTCCGATGGACCGCCGCTCTCGAGGGCATCCTCTGGGCGCACGAGTTCGGCCACACGGTGGGCCTCCCTCACCGCAACAACGTCAACGCCATCATGAACCCGTTCATAGTCCCCACCGCTCTCGAGGTGACCGCCGGCGAGTGCGTCTCATTCGTCAGTCGCGCGATCAACAACCCGTTCAATACGTCCGGTATCGTCACCGGCGACCCGGCGCCCGGGATGGCTGAAAAGGAACTGGTCTTCGAGCGGGTTCACGAGTTTGAGCTCGCAAAGGGGACGGATGTCGTTGATTTCGTACACCAGACCTACGTTCATGGCACTCCGACACACCTTGCGGCCAGATTCGAAGGGACGAAGAACGCGCAGACTCTGGCCGCAATGCTCGGGGATACCCGGGAGTACGAGCATGCGGGCAATATCGTGTACACCCTGGGCGTAATCGGGAGCTCCAGGGACGTGTCTCATGTGACCAAATGGCTCGATACGGAGCAGAGCAGAGAAGCCGACTGGACGACCGTGCAGAGAGTGAACGCGGGCATGTTGGCCTTGGCCCATCTCGCCAACCGAACGGGCAGTCCGGATGCCATCGATTATCTCGTGAAATCCGCGCTGGTCTCGTACCGCGGGAAAACCAACCCCGAGATCGAGGATGCTCTGGCCGACTCGGCCGCGGTTGGGCTCGCCATGGTGGGCACCAAGAATTCACTGGTGCTACTCGACCAGGTCTACTCGAAGAACGAATCCGTTGGTCGGAAGACGAGCCCCATACCGTTTGAAGAACTCGTCGATCTGAATCTCGATATCCAGGAGTTGGGAATCGACGGCTACTACGCCCCCTAAGCGGTCCGTAGCCATGACAGGGTCGCGCCCGGAAAACCGTCTCTCGCAAGAGACGGGGTTCCGGGCGCCTACCTATTGGAGCGCCGCCTCTCCGTAGACGGGCGCGCAGCAACAGATCCTCTCCCCGCTGATCCCCGCCGTGAAGAGCGATCTCGCCGCGAGCGGCATCGCCCTTTCGGTGGTGTACCTGGGCGTCTCCAACCTGGTGGCCCTGCGCCGTGGCCGCGACGCGCACGCCGTCCATCCGCCGCGCCACCGCTGGCTCGTCGAGCGCACGCTGTTGGCGTGAGCGCGCACGGTGTGCGTGCGCCGCCCCTGGGACCCCCTGGTTTCCGAGCGGCCGACCTCTGTGTCTACTCGTCGGACGTCGACAGAACGCTGGGCGGGCGACTCGAAACGCAGCATCTCCTCGACGGCGGCGGGAATGCGCGCGGGCTCGCGGGCCAGCAGCGCGCGTTGCTCGGCGAGCAGCGCCACGCCGTTGCCGATGAGACTCGTGGTGGTGTCGTTGCCCGCCACGATGAGCTGGTAGCAGAAGCCCAGGATCTCGGGATCGCCGAGCTTCTCACCGTCGATCTCGGCATCGAGCAGCGCGCTC
>JABSQW010000095.1 GCA_013215605.1 Myxococcales bacterium | reverse complement strand
CCAGGGTCGCCGCGTCTGGGCGAACCGAAAGGACGACGAGCGTGGAGAGAGTGAGCGGACCGGTTAGCGGGGGTGAACACGGGTGGGCATTTGGCGCGTCGCTCGGTGATCTCGCCGACGTCGGCTACGTGGAGAGCGAGTTCTTCGTGGCCGGCGAGGCGGCTCGGTACACGCTTTCGGAGACCGGCGACTACTCGTTCGACGGCCGATGGGCCGCCGAGAAGGGGACGGCTTCGCCCTTCCGTACCCGGCTGCTCGTCCGACGGCCGATCGATCCCAGCCGCTTCAATGGCACGGTGGTCGTGAACTGGAACAACGTGTCGAATGGGCACGAGAATCTCCCCGGCATGAGCGCGGAGCTACTCGAAGCGGGCTTCGCGTGGGTCGGTGCGTCCGTGCAGAAGGTGGGCTTGTACGGCTTTCCGTTCGGCGAACCGCGCGGTCTCGTGACCTGGGACTTCGAACGGTACGGCACGTTGTCGATCCCAGACGACGACCTGTCCTACGACATCTTCACGCAGATTGCGGCCGCGGTGGGGCCTGGGCGCCCAGCGGAGCCGTCCGACCCAATGGGCGGGTTCACGGTGCGGCGGCTCCTCGCGTATGGCGGTTCACAGTCGGCCTGTCGGTTGGCGACCTACTACAACGCGATCCAGCCGCTCACCCAGACCTTCGATGGCTTCCTGATTCTCGTCTACCCGGGCGGCGGCACCCTCGTGGACTCCACCAAGCCGGTGCCGCAGCAGGCGGAGATTCCCGAGGTGGCTCGCACTCTCGTCAATCTGCTGCCGTTCAGCTCGCACCTCTTGCGTACGGATCTCGATGCTCCGTTGCTCGTGTTGAACTCCGAGACCGAGGCGTCCTGGTACTACGCCGTACGCCAACCCGACTCCGATTCGTACCGGCTCTGGGAGGTCGCCGGTACCGCTCATGCAAGTGGTGGCGCGGCCGAGGAAACGGCCGCGCGCCAGGAGCGCGATTTCGGTTCGGTACCGCCCGGTCCCTCGATCCCGGCGGCCGCGAATCCCAACACACTCTCGTTTGCACCGGTGGTCGAGGCGGCTATGCATCACATGCAGCGCTGGATGGGCGGTGGCCCGCCGCCGCCGCCGCAAGCGCGCGTCGATTTCACGGGTGACCCTCCCGTGATTGCGCGAGACGAGCACGCCAACGCGATCGGAGGCATCCGTCTCCCGCACCTCGTTGCTGCCACCGCCTCGCATCGCGGCGCAAGCCCCGAGGGCGTGCCCGACCTCACCGGTTCGAGCACACCGTTCTCAGCAGAGACACTGCGAGAGCTTTATCCCGACCGCGAGGCTTACGTCGCGCGGTTCGAGGCGGCGGTCCGCCACGGACTCGACAAGGGCTTCCTTCTGCCCCGTGATGCCGAGCGCCTGCGCGCCGAGGTCGGCGCCGCGCAGATACCGGCCGGCTGAACGGTGAAGTGAGTGCCCCTGTCCTGCGATTCGTCAGGAGGAGACCGAATGCGTTCGACCGTTGGCTTGATCGCCCTTACTTCGCTCTGGCGCTGGGCACTCTGCCTTGCGCTCGTCACGGTCGTCGGTAGTCAGGCCGTCGCTCAGGACGTCGAGNCCGACGTGGCGGTTCGCGTCGATGATCTTCAGTCGATGCAGGTCTCGGTTCAACCGATCAACGATTTCGTTTTCAAGATCGAAGGCGAGGGAGCCCTCTTCCTGATCAACACGAGCGAAGGGTCCGTGCTCGTCGATACCGGGACCCCCTACGCCCAGAACGAGGAACAGCGAAAAGCAATCCGCAAACATGCGACCGGACCGATCGAGAAGATCATCGTCACGCACTTTCACGGGGATCATTCGGGGGGACTGCCCAAATGGAAGGACGAGATCGATTCGGGGAAGATCGAATTCGTCGGCCACCATCGATATGGCTACATGGCACGGATCCAGGACGAGCTGACGCCCTTCTTCCTTCGCCGCTACTACCCTCTCTATCCGACACGGGTCTCGCTCGATCCCAATCAGCCGCCCCAGGTTCATTGGCAGATGCGGCCGACGCGGCCCGTCTTTCCCGGAGCCGACTACGAGTTCGAACTCGGCGGAGTGAAGTTCGTCGTGATTGCTCCGGAGAATGGGGGGGAGGGCGAGGATGGCGTGCTGGTCTGGCTGCCGGAATCGAAGATCCTCTTCACGGGCGATCTCTTCGGACCGCTCTATCCGATGTTCCCGAATCTCTACACGATTCGCGGCGAGAAATATCGCGACCCGCTCGACTACATCGATGCCCTCGACCTCGTGCTCGACCTGAATCCGAAGGTCATCGCACATACGCACTTTCGCGTTATCGAGGGAGAGGCCTATATCCAGGCGAGCGTCCGAACCATGCGCGACGCCGTCCAGTTCATGTGGGACGAGACCGTGAAGGGCATGAACGCGGGGAAGAGCGTGTGGGAATTGATGCGTGACATCGAACTGCCCGAGCATCTGCGCGTGAGTCAGGGACACGGAAAGGTTTCCTGGTCCGTCCGCGCGACCTACGACATCATCACTGGCTGGTACTACTACGATACGATCGCGAACATGTATCACGTGCCGCCGACGGCGATCAACGACGATCTCGTCGAATTGGTCGGCGGCGGAGACGCGCTCGCGAAGCGCGCGCGAGCCTACCTGAAGAAGGGGCAGCCCCTCGAAGCGATTCGTCTGCTCGACATCGCGGCCGGCAACGAGACCGAGGCCGTCTTGAAAGTCCGGATCGAAGCCGTCGAAAGACTCCTGGCCGGGTCCAGGGCGGGGCTCGCGAATTACAGTGAGATCGGATTGCTCGAGGCTGATCTTCGCGCGACGCGGGCGCTGTTGAAGTGACCTTCCCCCATGAATCTCGTCCAGGAAGTAGATGGGCAGAGGAAGTCGGACAGCGGGGTAGCGTCGGCTAGCGGCGCCGGATCGCAGTCAGGCTTGGGGGCGCTCTTCGCCGCAGACGGAGACCCGCTCGCCGCGTCGCGAGTGCGGGTAGTAATCCCAGACCGCGTGGTGTTGAGTGCAACGGTTGTCCCACAGGGTCATAGTCTTGGGCGCCCACATCATCCGGCAGTGGATTCGCGGAGTGCTGCCGATGTGTTCGAAGAGCATTTCGAGCAATGAGCGGCTCTCGCGTGGAGAGAGCCCACAGATGTGTGTCGTGAAACCGCTGTTCACGTAGAGGATTCGGTCCCCCGATTCAGGGTGGCGAGTCACCACGGGATGTTCGGACCTCGGGTAGCCACCCTCGGGAGGCGTTGACTTGTAGGCTCCGACATAGGGTTTGGCGCCATCGTGGACGGCGGTCAGTCCGGCGAGGAAGTCCTTCATGGGGTCTGAGAGCAGTTCGTATGCCAGTGCCATGTTGGCAAAGAGCGTGTCGCCTCCGCCGCTTTCGGGCGTTTCGCTCATATAGAGGATAGAACCCAGGGGCGGGATTTCATCGCACGTCACATCGGTGTGCCAGCCGTCACCGGCCGCGTAGGCCGAATCTGCGGTGGTGACCACCGGTAGGATCTCCGGGTCATCTCCGCGAAGCCCTACCTTGTGCATGGGGTGGGAGTGTAGTTTTCCGAAGCGACGCCCGAAGGCCTTGTGTTGATCCCGGCTCAGTTCCTGGTCGCGGAAGACCAATACCATCCAGTTGCGAAAAGCTGTATCGAGATCCCTGGATTGATCCTCGTCGAGTGGCTGGGAGAGATCGAGACCGTGGATTTCTGCACCCATGTGGGGCGTCAGGGTGTGTAAATCGAAGCTTGCGTACTGGAGTTGTTTCGGAGGGCGTTCCGCGTGCTTGTCGGTTTCGGCTAGCATGGTCTTCCCTCGTTCGAACAGGCCTGCTGCAGTGCAAAGGTCTCGCGCCCCTCTTCATCAGGCCGCGGGTCAAGGCAAGCTTCGTGCTGTCGTCGGCGTCGCTCTCGCCCGAGCTTCGCGAGCATCACACGCGCAGCACCTACGAGGGGCGAGCCTGTCGGGGCTGCATGTCGGCGGGGTCGACGCCGGCGACGACCGTCGGATTTTTCATGGCGTCGCGACGGAAGGGTTCGCCGAGTTCCTGGTTGAGCAGAACCTCGATGAACGTGGTCACGCCGTTCGACTGTTCCTTGCAGGCGATCTCGAGTGCATCGGTCATCTCGGCCTGCGTCTGCACGACGACGCCCTTCAGTCCACAGCCCTCGGCGATGCGCGCATAGCTCACGTTCGGATCGAGTTCCGTGCCCACGAAGTTGTCGTCGAACCAGAGTGTCGTATTCCGCTTTTCGGCGCCCCACTGATAGTTGCGGAAGACGACCATCGTGATCGCGGGCCACTCGTCGCGGCCGATCGAGCTCATTTCGTTCATCGAGATGCCGAACGCGCCGTCTCCTGCGAAGCCCACCACGGGTGAGTCGGGGCACCCGATCTTCGCCCCGATGATCGAGGGGAAGCCGTAGCCACACGGGCCGAACAGGCCGGGTGCCAGATACTTGCGCCCCTCTTCGAAGGAGGGATACGCGTTGCCGATCGCGCAGTTGTTGCCGATGTCCGACGAAATGATCGCATCTTTCGGCAGCGCTTCGATGATCGCGCGCCAGGCATGACGCGCGGACATGCGATCGGGTTCGCGGTCGCGGGCTCGTTCGTTCCAGGTGGTACCCGGGTCGTCTTCCTCGTGATCCATTTCGGCAAGCGTATTCTGCCAGTCGGCCTTGGTCTTGCGCACGAGTTCCTCGCGCTTACTGCGTCCCGCGTCGCCTGCGTCGCTGCTCAGTTGTCCGAGGATCTGTTCGGCGACCTGCCTGGCGTCGCCTTGGATGCCGACACTGACCCTCTTGGTGAGTCCGATACGATCGGCATTGATGTCGACCTGGATGAGCTTGGCGTCCTTCGGCCAGTAGTCGATGCCGTAGCACGGCAGGGTCGAGAAGGGATTGAGTCGAGTGCCCAAGGCCAGCACGACGTCGGCCTTCGAGATCAACTCCATGGCGGCCTTGGAGCCGTTGTAGCCCAGGGGACCGCACGAAAGCGGATGGCTACCGGGGAACGCATCGTTGTGCTGGTAGTTGCAACAGACCGGCGCGCTCAGGCGCTCGGCGAGTTCTCTCGAAGCGGTGATTCCGTCGCCCAGGATCACACCGGCGCCATTGAGGATCACCGGGAACTGGGCCTTCGAGAGCAGCGCGGCCGCATCGGCGATCGCCTGGGTGCCGCCGCTGGGTCGCTCGAACTGGACCACCTGGGGCAGGTCGATGTCGATCACCTGGGTCCAGAAATCGCGCGGCACGTTGATCTGGGCCGGGGCCGAGCCGCGCCACGCCTTGAGGATCACGCGGTTCAGCACCTCGGCGAT
>JABSQW010000094.1 GCA_013215605.1 Myxococcales bacterium | reverse complement strand
GAAGGCCTCGCTGCCCTCGTCGCTGTCGTAGGCGATCCCCGTGGCGGGAGCCATGGAGATCGTGAAAGCGGCGATCGCGAAGATGGGCATCAGGAAACGCTTCGCAAAGAGCTTCATCGGGAACTCCTCCGATTCCTAGATTGTTTCAAGCTGGTGGGGGGTTGGCAAACAGAATCGACCGATCTCACGTCTCCAGAGCCGGTGGGGTACCTTGCGGCCGCGGGTCGCGCGACGACTCGGTAAACGGAGGATCATCCGATGGTGGTGGTCATCTTTCGAAGCCGCCTGCGCGACGAGCATCTCGAGGCGTACCGGTCCGTGGCTCCACACATCCTCGAGCTCGCGAGGGGAATGCCCGGCTTCGTCTCGTTCGACGCCTTCACGTCGGACGACGGCGAAGGGTTATCCGTGATTCACTTCGAGACGCTCGAGCACGTTCGCGCCTGGCGAGAGCACCCGGAACACCGCGCCGCTCAGAAGCAGGGACGTGAGCAATTCTATTCCGAATACACTCTGCAGATCTGCGAAGAGCTGAGAGCGTCGAAGTTCAACCTCGAAGCCGGCGACGCGCGCGTCCCTGTCGATCCCGTGGTGGGGGACGACCGGCGAACTTCGGACTCGGGAGCCTAGGCGGGGAGCGGCGGAAGGACGTCGACGCCGCGCTGTCTCAACAGGTGGTCGGCGAGCACCAGGCACACCATCGCCTCGACCATCGGAACCGCACGGGGCAGCACACAGGGGTCGTGGCGGCCCTGCGCCTCGAGGGTGGTGGCCTCGCCCTCGCGGGTGACCGTCTGCTGGGCCTGGGAGATCGTGGCGGTCGGCTTGAACGCGACGCGCACCACCACGGGCTCGCCGTTGCTGATGCCGCCCTGCACGCCGCCGGAGCGGTTCGACGACGTGCGGGGCACGCCGTCCTCGCCGGGGACGAACGGGTCGTTGTGCTCGATTCCCGTGAGCTTCGTGCCCTCGAAGCCGCTGCCGATCTCGAAGCCCTTCGAGGCGGGGAGCGACATCAGGGCGCCGCCCAGGTCGGCCTCGAGCTTGTCGAAGATGGGCTCGCCGAGCCCCGGCGGCACGTTGCGCGCCACGCAGCCGACCACGCCCCCGAGCGAGTCGCCACGGTTCCGCGCGGCGTCGATGCGTTCGATCATCTTCTCGGCGGCCGCACTGTCGGGGCAGCGGGCGATGTTCGACTCGACGGCCTCGAGCGCGACGCTGGCGGGGTCCACGTTCGACTCGACGTTTCCGACGCGGCTCACCCAGGCGACCACCTCGATTCCCGCGACGGCGTGCAGGAGCTTCCGCGCGATCGCGCCGGCCGCGACGCGGCCGATGGTCTCCCGGGCGCTGGCGCGTCCGCCGCCCTGCCAGTTGCGAATTCCGTACTTGGCCTCGGTCGTGTAGTCGGCGTGGGACGGGCGATAGACGTCCTTCATGTGTTCGTACGAGGACGGTCGCGCGTCCTTGTTGCGCACGAGCATGGCGATGGGGGTGCCGAGGCTCCTCCCCTCGAACGTCCCCGACAGGATCTCGACCTGATCTGCCTCCTGGCGGGGCGTGGTCAGGCGGCTCTGGCCGGGGCGACGGCGATCGAGATCGAGCTGGATCTCAGCGACGTCGATTTCGAGGCGCGGCGGGCAGCCGTCGAGCACCACACCCACGCCGCCGCCGTGGCTCTCGCCGAAAGTCGAGATCCGGAAGATGGTTCCGAGCTGACTCCCCATGGCGGGCAAGCATAGCTCTGGCGAGGGGCTCACGGGGAGGGGTAGGAGATGCCGGTGACGGTGTAGACCGCCGAGCCCGACGGCCGTTTCACGGTGACTTCGTCGCCCTCTTCCCTGCCGACCAGCACGCGTCCCATCGGCGACTGGATGCTGATCAGCCCCTGTCGCGCGTCGATCTCGTCGGCTCCCACGAGCCGGTAGCGGTGCTCGTCGCCGCCCTCGTCCTCGAGCGTCACCCAGGCGCCGAAGTAGATGCGGTTCTGGTCGGCGATGTCGCCGGTGCGCACCACGGTGATCTCCTCGAGGTGCTTGCGGAGGAAGTGCACGCGGCGGTCGATCTCGCGAAGCCGCTTCTTGCCGTAGATGTACTCGGCGTTCTCCGAGCGATCGCCCTGGGCCGCCGCGTCGGACACCTCCTGGGTGACCTTGCGGCGCTCGACATTCCAGAGGTGATGGAGCTCGTCTTGGAGCTTCTTGGCGCCCTCTGGCGTGATGTACGTCTTGCGCTCGGATCCCGCGTCGGCCATTCGGCGAAGATGGCGCTCTGGTCCGCGGGGTCAAGCGCCCGGACGGGGCTCCCGCTGCGGAGACGCGACTGATAGGCTATTGGACCGGGGGGATTTCGATGCGGATCGCACTGATTTCGGATCTTCACGCGAATGACGTCGCGTTGACGGCCGTTTTGCAACACGCCGAGGACGAGGGCGTGGATCAGATCGTCTGTCTGGGCGATGTCGCCACGATGGGGCCGAGTCCCGTCGCGGTGCTCGAGAAGATCCGCAAGCTCGATTGCCCCTGCATCCTCGGCAATCACGACGAGTTCATGCTCGATCCGAAGCTCGTGTACTCCTACACCGATGTGCGCGAAGTCATCGAGGCCGTCGACTGGGCCCGCGACCAGCTGTCGGACGACCACTTCGCCTTCATTCGCGATTTCGTGGATGCGCTGGAGATCGACCTCGGGGGCGACGCAATGCTCTTCGTGTACCACGGCTCCCCGCGGTCGAACATGGAAGACCTGCTCGCCACCACGCCCACCGACGAGCTCGACGAGATGCTCGACGGCGGCGAGGCAGCCGTGCTGGCCGGCGGACACACCCACATCCAGATGCTCCGCCAGCACCGCGGCATGTTGATCGTGAACCCGGGCAGCGTTGGCGCGCCGTTCAAGGAGGCGCACGACGTGGGCGCGCCCACGATCCTGCCCCATGCCGAGTACGCGCTCGTCGAGGCGTCGGACAGCTCGGTCAACGTGAGTCTGCGGCGCGTGGCGCTCGACCGCGAGGCCCTGCGCGACGCCGTTTCCGACTGGGACGTCGCGCTGCGCGATCAGCTACTCGAGAGCTACGCCTGATTCCGCTCCCACCGTGCTGCCCTTTGCGCTGATCTGCGGTCTGGCGTGCGCGGTGCTTCTGGTGTCCGAACGCCGGAACGTCCGAGCGGGAGTCTGGCTGGCGAAGCCCGTCGCGGCAGCGGCATTCGTCGCGGCGGGGCTCCTGGCCGGGATCCCCGAGACGCTCCACGGACGCCTCGTGGTGCTGGGCCTGTGCCTCTCGTGGTGGGGCGACGTGCTGCTGATTCCGCGCGAGCGTCCGCAGCTCTTCCTGGCCGGCATTACGAGCTTCCTGCTCGCCCACGTCGCCTATGGGGCGGCGTTCGTGTCGCTCGGGCTGCCGGTGTCGCCGGTCCTCGTCGGTGGGGCACTCGCGGCGCTCGCCGCGTTGGGCGTGCTCCGCTGGCTCTCGCCGCATCTGCACGACTTCTTCCGCCACGCCGTACCCGTCTACATCGCGGTGATCGCGGTCATGCTGGCACTATCGGTGGGTGCGGGGTCGGCGACGGGCCAGCCCGTTCACTTCATTGCTGCCCTGGGCTTCGCGATCTCCGACGTTTCGGTGGCGCGCGACCGCTTCGTCGCCCCCGGCTTCGTGAACGCTGCCTGGGGTCTGCCCCTCTACTTCGCGTCCCAGCTGGCATTCGCGAGCAGCGTCACCTAGCAGCTGCTTGCGGGACGAGCCTCGGGCGGTGACGCTACGCGGCGAACTGCGGGCGGTCGCCTTCCACGACGCAGCGATGAATCGCGCGTCTCGCTGGGAAGTGGTCTCCGACGGCGCGGTGGAGGGTGGAGCGTTCGTCCCAGATGGCGAGATCGCCGGGGCGCCACTGCCAGCGGCAGTGGAACTCGGGCTTCTGGATGTGGCGCTCGAGGAAGTCGAGGACGAACGTGCTCTCACTCTCAGTGACGTCGTTCACATGGCGCATGAAGCCGCCGCCGTAGAAGATCGAGCGACGCTTCGTCTCGGGGTGGGTACGCACGAGGGGGTGGTCGATTCCCGGGTAGGCCTCGGCGAGGCGTTTCCCAATCTCGAGCTTCTCCGCCTTCTCTGAACCCATCTTGCGGATGACGCCGGCGAGGAAGCTCTCGTGGTGATGGTGAACCTCGAGGCTGTCGCACAGATTCCGAAACGACGGGGACAGTGCTTCGTAGGCCGTCGTCATCGACGCCCACATCGTGTCGCCACCGCGTTCTGGAACCACGGAGGCGCGCAGCAGCGCGATCTTCGGCGGCCTTTCGATCCACGTGACGTCGGTGTGCCATTGGTCGCTCTCGTTCGGGCTGTTCGGGCCGTCTTCGATCACCTGGATGTCGGGCGCCGTCGCGCCCATGACCTTCGAAAGCGGGAAGATGGCGGGCTCGCCGAAGCGGTGGGCGAGGGCGATCTGGCTCTCGTCGTCCAGGTCGGTGTCGCGAAAGAAGATCACCTCGGACTCGAGGAGCGTTGCGTGGATGAAATCGAAGGTCTCGTCGTCGAGACTTCTGAGGTCGACGCCGGCGATCTCCGCGCCGAGCGCGGCCGTCAGGGGGCGGACCTCGAATTTCTCCCGGTTCTGTGTCACGGCGATGACTCCTTGACACCATGTTCGCTCACCGGGACGTGCATCTGCAACCAACTCAGGATCTCGTTGCCGGCGATCGCGTGGGCGTCTTCGTTGGGGTGCGCGTCGTATGCGTTCACCGCGACGTCGTCGGCTTCGACGACCTCGAACGCGTCCAGCAGGTCGAGGTGCGGAACTCCGATCGATTTCCAGAAGGCCGCGAGGGCCTCGTGCGCCTCGCGATAGGGGTAGCCCGACCCGAGCGAGTGAAGGAACGGGAAGGTCACGACGAGCAGGCGCCCGCCCCGCTGGTGGACGAGGTTGCGAATCGCGAGCAGGCGGCGGCGTTGTTCCCGCCAGAGCTCGCTGCTCGAGTGATACACATCGAGCTGGAAGTCGAAGTATGTCGACAGCGTGTCGTCACGCCACGCCATGAAGCGGTAGTGGAGCCAGTTGAGGAAGAAGCTGTGCTCCGTGAGGTACGACTGCGGTCGTCCGGTCTCGTGGAGTTCCTCGCGCATGGCCTGCCAGCGCGGGTCGATGTCGGAGATGTCGTTCAGCGTGTACACGAGGACGACTCGATCGAGCTCACTCTCGGGGTGGCTCTGCAGCACGCGCAGTTGGTCGCCCGTGTCCCAGCCGTTCACCGCGAAGACGAGGATTTCCCAGTCCGTTCGTTGCGCGCGCACGCGATTCGCGAAGCGATCGCCGACGTCGGGTACGCCGTAACCCGCGGTGAACGAGTCGCCGAGGAAGGTGATGCGCGGGCGGCCCGGCGAGGACGTGGACGAGTAGGCGGGTACGTCGTCCCGCATGCCCGTCGCGTTGATCGCGTAGTGGCGTTCCAGCCAACGGCGGGCGGTCTTCGTCACGCCGAAGGCATCGGTGGTGTCGTAGACGAAGCGGAAGTAGAGCTCGCCGCCGAGCGCGGCGAGCGACAGCACGAGCGCGATGGCGAGTGTGTTCGCGACCATCACCGCCGAGCGTCTCGCGTAGTGGCGCTCGTGGTAGCGGTGCACACCGAAGATCCAGTAGAGCAGGGCCCCGACGGAGAGTGGAGCCGAGAGGAGCGCCGCCAGCGCGAGGTTCTCGTGGAACGCTTCGCTCAACGCCGGGCCGACTTCGCGGATCTTCGCGCGCGCGGCGCGAGATCAGCCATCCATCACTACGACACTGCGCGCGACCTCACCGCCCTTGATCGCGTCGAAGCCCTCGTTGATGGCGTCGAGGCTGAGACGTTGCGAGAGCAGTTGGTCGAGCTCGAGGCGACCCTGGAGGTAGAGGTCGATGTAGTTCGGCATGTCGATGCGGAAGCGGTTCGATCCCATGTTCGAGCCCTGGATCTTCTTCTCGCTGAGCAGATCGACGCCGTGCAGCTCGATCATCGTCCCAATCGGAATCATGCCGATCACCGTGGCGGTTCCGCCCGGGATCAGCATCTCAAAGCACTGCTCCGCGGTTTCCTTGAGGCCGATGGCTTCGAATGAGTAGTCCACGCCGCCGCCGCAAAGCTCCCGCACCTGCTCCACGGTATCGCCCTCGGTGGCGTTCACCGTGTCGGTGGCGCCAAAGCGGGTTGCGAGATCGAGCTTCGACGGAACGCGGTCGATGGCGATGATGCGCTGGGCGCCCGCGAGGCGCGCGCCCTGGATGGCGTTCAGTCCGATGCCGCCACAACCCACCACGGCGACCGTCGAGCCGGGCTCGACACGTGCGGTGTTGAGGACCGCGCCCACCCCGGTGGTGACCCCACAGCCAACCAGCGCTGCGCGGTCGAGCGGGACGTCCTTCGTGATCTTTACGACGGCGTTTTCGTGAACGAGCATCTGCTCACCGAAGCACGAGAGCTCCATGAACTGCTGGACGATACCGCCGCCCTGGCTCAATCGCGGGGCGTCTGCGGGCTGACGCGTCACTCCCTCCTTGCTGCAGCGGTGCGGGTTGCCCTCGAGGCACTGTTTGCACTGACCGCAGAAGATCGACACGCAGGTGATCACGTGATCCCCGGGCTCGACGTAGTGGACGTCCGCCCCCACGGCCTCGACGACGCCGGCGCCCTCGTGCCCGAGGACGATGGGCATCGCGCAGGGATAGAGGCCCTCCTGAAAGTGCATGTCGCTGTGGCACACGCCGGCCGCCGCGGTGCGCACGAGCACCTCGCGGGGGGCGGGCTTGTCGACCACCACCTCTTCGATAGAGAGTGGGGTGTTGAGTTCGCGGAGGACTGCGGCTTTCATGGAGGCTCCTGTTTCAGGGGCGACCGGACTGACGGGGTCCCGTTCGCGAGAGCATACACCCTCGGCAAGCTCGGAGATCGCAGCGAGCAGCCGAATGCCCGCGCAATCGAATATGATGGCACCGCACAGCAAAGGGACGTCAATGCACCGAATCGCGCCGCTGATCACGAGCATCGCCTTCGGCACTGCGGGTGCCGCGCACGCCGCGGAACTGAATGCGCCGCCGTACTCGCCGTACACGACCCGCGACTACGCGACGAACGTCTACTGGGGCGACACCCACGTTCACTCCAGCTGGTCGCCGGACGCCGGGGCCGGGGGCAACACGCGCATCGGTCCCGACGAGGCCTACCGATTTGCGATGGGAGAGACGGTCATTGCTCACAACGGGTCGCCACTGCGGTTGAGCCGGCCGCTCGACTTCCTCGTCGTTGCCGATCACAGCGAGTACATGGGCCTGTATCCGATGCTTGCGGAGGGGCATCCCGGCCTGCTCGCGACGGAGACTGGACGGCGCTGGGCGGACCTCCTGCGCGCCGGCCGGCGGGACCGGATCGGACAGGAGTTCGCCGCGGGCCTGCCGGACGGAACGGACATGATCGATAGCGCCGACTTCGCGCGGTCGGTCTGGGGACGCGTCATCGCCAACGCCGAGCGTTACGACGCGCCCGGCCGCTTCACCGCGTTCATCGGATACGAGTGGACGTCGATGCCGGCCGGAGCGAACCTCCACCGCATCGTACTGTTTCGCGACGGGGCCGGCGCCACATCGCAGGTGGTGCCGTTCCGCTCGATCGACAGCGCCGATCCGGCGGCGCTGTGGCGCTACATGGCCGACTACGAGAAGCGCATCGGCGGCCGCGTCCTGGCGATTCCGCACAACAGCAATCTGAGCGCGGGACGCATGTTCGAGCTCGTCGACTTCGAGGGAAAGCCCTTCACGAAGGCCTACACGGAAGCGCGACGGCGCTGGGAGCCGATCGTCGAGGCCACTCAGATCAAGGGCGACAGCGAGGCGGCGCCGTTCCTGTCACGAGCTGACGAGTTCGCCGACTACGGGACCTGGGACGAAAGCGGGGGGATGGGCTTGGGGCCCCACGAGGACTGGATGTACGAGTTCGAGTACGTGCGGCCTGCGCTCGGCAACGGGATCGTGGTCGCGGAGAAGCTCGGAGTCAATCCCTTCGAGTTCGGGTTGATCGGAAGCACCGACTCCCACACGGGTCTGGCGACGGCCGACGACGCCGATTTCTGGGGGAAGTTCTCGAGCAACGAGCCGCCCGGCCGGCGACTTGCGGAGCCCTGGGCCAAGGCGTTTCTCCCGCCGCCGGACTCGCCGGCAGGAAGAGCGCAAACGGAGCGCGGGATCGGCGACGATCAGACGACGCGGGCGCTCGTCGCTTCGGGATTTGCCGCAGTCTGGGCGCGTCAGAACACGCGCGAAGCGCTCTTCGATGCCATGCGCGCCCGCGAGACCTACGCGACCACCGGGCCTCGCATGCGGGTTCGATTCTTCGGCGGCTTTCGCTTCGAGGACCTCGATGCCGCGGCGCCCGATCTCGCGGCGGTCGGCTACGCGAAGGGGACGCCCATGGGGGGGCGACTCGACGAGCGTTCCGAGGGTGCCGTTCCGAGCTTTCTCGTATCGGCACTTCGCGATCCCCAGGGCGCGAACCTCGACCGCATCCAGATCGTGAAGCAATGGGTCGACGCAACCGGAAAGCGCCGCGAACGCATCTTCGACGTCGTGGTCTCCGGCGAACGCGTCATCGGGTCCGACGGCCGCTGTCACGAGCCCGTGGGCGACACCGTGAACGCCGCGACCGCCACCTACACCAATACGATCGGCGAGAGCCAGCTCGCGGCGGTCTGGCGCGATCCGGACTTCGACCCCGCGCACCCCGCCGTGTACTACGCGCGCGTCCTCGAGATCCCGACGCCGCGCTGGAGCACCTACGACACCGCCCGCGCCGGCGTACCGCCCGAGGAGGGCCATCCGACCACCACCCAGGAGCGCGCCTACACGTCCCCGATCTGGTACGCCGCGGGCGGCTGATCGGCGTCCCGCGCGCGCCGTCTTCCGGGTGAGTCGCGATCTCGGAGTCGGTTCGCGACCTCCGCGGCGCGATCACCATAGAGATGGAGCCGCGTCGCGCTGCTGCGTTCGGCGCAGCCATGTGATCGACTACGTGCGCTGGTCGAGCTGCACCACGTTCCCGTCGGGGTCCGCCAGGAACGCGCTGCGCACGACGCCGCCCGCGGGCTCGCCATACGCGATCGTGTCGCCGTCGACGGGTTTCAGGACGATCGTGAAGCCAGCAGCCTCGACGCGCGCGGCCACCGCTTCGATGTCTTCGACCCAGAAGCCCCAGTGGTGCGTGCCCACCTGGAAGAGTTGGGGCGGACTTCCGAAGGGTTCCTGGGCGAGCTGTTGATCGAGCACGATGAAGGTCTCGTGCGGCCCTTCGCGCCAGCGCAGGTAGACGGCGCGGCGCTTCAGGGCCGGGGCGTCGCCGATGGGCGGGAGTTCCTCTTCGGTGTCGAGGGAGACGTGCATGCCCAGCGCGTCGCGGTAGAAGCCGAGCGAGCGGTCCATGTCGGTCACGCCGACGGCGATGTGTGAGATGGCGTCGATGCTCATGTGTTCTCCCCTTTGGGTTCGGCTCCCGGTTGGATTCTCGATGTTGCGCCGCCCGCGAGCCGCGCGAGGTTCTGGCGCCGTTCGCGCGGAATGCGCCGCGGACGACCCTCGCTGTCCACCATCGCGTGGGCGGTCTCGGCAGTGACCACCAGTGTGCCACGGCACTCGATCCGATAGGCGATCTCGACACTGGCGCCACCGACGCGTTTCACCCAAACCACGATGTCGAGCTCGTCGCCGAAGCGCGCCGGACCCGCGTAGTAGACCTCGCAGCGCGTCACCGCGAAATGCCGGTCCTGGGCGATGTACGCCTCGTAGGGCTGGTCGTGCTCTTCGAGGAGGTGCACCCTGGCGAGCTCGAGGTACCGCACGTAGTTCGCATGGTGGACGATGCCCATCGCGTCGGTGTCGAAGAAGGGAACGCGGTGGCGAAACGTCGACGTGACGACGTCCTTGGGAAGCTCGACCGTAGGCTGCGGCACGGCAACGCAGTGTCGGGCCCAGGGGGGTTGGGGTCAAGCGATCCAGGATGAAGCCTCGCCGAACCGCTCGGAGCCGAACGCCTTGTCGATTCGAGGGAGCGCTCAGCGCAATCGGCGCAGCAAGACGCGGGTGGCGCCCGCACCGCCGCGGTCGGAAGGCGCGCTCGCGAACGCCAGGACGCGGGCCGCGAGCGGCGGCGCCGTGATCCAGGCGACCACCGCTTCCTTGAGAACGGGGCCGTCTTCCGAGTGGCGTCCCCGGCCGTGCACGATCGAGAGACAACGCGCGCCGTCGCGCGTCGCTTGCTCGAAGGCGGCCCGCACCCGCTGCTTTGCGTTGGGGAGGTCGTCGCCGTGGAGGTCGAGGGTCACATCGGTGTCGCGCCTGCCGCTCGCGAGGTCCCGGAGGAGCGCGCGATCGACGCCGCCGGCTGTTCCCTCGATGCGATCTCCGATCCGATCGATCGAGAAGTCGACCTCGCGCTGATCTTCTCCGGCAACGCGTGCCCGCGACCGCGGCGTGGGCTCCGGTCGGAGCTTGTCGCGACCTGAAAGCGGGTCGACGTCGCCCAGAAGCCCCCGGAAGCTCTCGCCATCCGGGTCCTTGCCGTTCCCACTCACTTCGGCGATCTCGCGAGCAACGCCAGTGCCTTCTTCGTGACGGCACCCTGGGGCAGCTTTTCGAGCGAAGCCGGCGACAACCACTTGTACGCGTCGAAGCCCGAGAGTTTCGTCCGACCGTTCGGGGCGCCGTCACTGCGGTAGACGTGCAGACGCAACAGGCGGTGCGTGAACGCGTGCTCGATGGATCCGAGCTTCTTGGGCTCCGCGATCTCGAGTCCGACGCGTTCACGCAATCCGCGGACGATTCCGGCGTCGGGCGCCTCTTTCTCGGCGAGGTCGTCGCCGGGGAGCTCCCACAGTCCGCCGAGCAGTCCGCTCGGAGGGCGCCGCACCGCGAGTGACTTGCCGCGGCGCAGGATTAGTGCGGCCACCGCTTCGACCCGGCGCGGCGGCGCCTTCTTGCTCTTCACCGGGAGCGACGCCGGATCGCCGTCGCGGTACGACGCGCAGTGGCGCAGCAGCGGACACGCGAGGCAGCGAGGAGATCGCGGCGTGCAGATCGTGGCGCCGAGCTCCATGATCGACTGATTGAGGTCGCCGGGTCGCTTTCCGCGCGCCAACTCCCCCGCAACCTTCCACAGGCGCCGCTCCACGTCGGGATTCTTGATGTTCTCGCCGATGTCGAGAAGGCGCGCGATCACGCGGGCGACGTTGCCGTCGACGATCGGTTCCTCGCGGTCGAAGGCGATCGACGCGACGGCGCCCGCNGTGTAGCGCCCGACCCCCGGCAGGCTGCGCAGCCCCTCGATGTCGTCGGGCAGGCGGCCGTTGTGGTCCTCGACCACCACCTGCGCGGCGCGCCTCAGGTTGCGCGCGCGCGAGTAGTAGCCCAGACCCGCCCACTCGCCGAGCACATCGTCGAGGTCGGCGGTGGCGAGGCTCTCGATGTCGGGAAAGCGCGCGAGGAAGCGCTCGTAGTAGGGAATCACCGTTTCGACGCGCGTCTGCTGGAGCATCGCCTCGGAGACCCAGATCGCATAGGGGTCGCTCGTGCGGCGCCAGGGGAGGTCGCGCCGATTGGCGTCGTACCACGCGAGCAGGGCCCGGCGGGCCGCCGCGGGGATCTCGCCGCTCACAGGATCACCGGAAGACGGCGTTCGACGGTGATCGCCCGCGCCGTTACGCGCGCGCCGATCGCGAACACCTCGACACCGCGCGCGACCGCGTCGCGCAGCGCGGCGCCGTACGCGGGGTCGATGTCGTCGGCGGGCGAGACGCGGTCGCAGTCGGCGCGTTGGACGAGGAAGAGCAGGGAGGCGCGTTCGCCGGCCTCCCGGAGCTTCGCGAGCTCTTCGAGGTGACGCCGACCGCGTTCGGTGACGCTGTCGGGAAACAGCGCGAGCGACCCCTCTGCGAGTGTCACGCTCTTCACCTCCACCCAAACGGGGCGGCGGTCCCGGCTGTCGGGTCCTCGGTCGTCTAGTCGGAAGTCGAGGCGCGACTTCTCGCTCGCGCGGACCTCGCTCGCCAGCGTGGCGTAGCCCGCGAGCTCGTCGATCACCTCGCGCTCGAGCGCGAGCTTCGCCACGCGGTTGGCGAGGATGGTGTGCAGGCCCACCCACGCGCGACCGACGCGGATCATCTCGAGGGTGTGTCGAAGCTTTCGCTTTTCGTTGTCGCTCGTCGAACAGCGCACGGCGGCGCCGGGCGTCGCACAACCCCGCATGCTGCCCGGGTTCGCGCAGTGCACGGTCAGCACGCGGCCGTCCTCTGTCTCGACGTCAGCGAAGAAGCGCTTGTAACGCCTGATCATCCGGCCGCGCAGGTGCGCGTCGATCGCGAGGCGGACCGGAGCTACGGGCTCGGCGCGGGCAGGCGGACTTCGATGTGCGACTTCACCCATTTTGGGTCCCACCACTCCACGGGATCGACGTAGGTCTCTCCGACGAGCATGGCGAAATGCAGGTGGTCGCCGCCAGCCAATCCCGTGGCTCCCGAGAGGCCGAGCTTCTCGTCCTTCCGCACCGACACGCCCACCGGAGCGTCTCGTTGCGAGAGGTGTCCGTAGAGGGAGGCGACGCCGAGCCCGTGATCGATGACGATGCACTCGCCGTAGATGCCGAGCTCGCCGGAGTACACCACGCGTCCGTCGTTGGAGGCTGTGATCGGTGCTCGGGCTGTGGCCGCGAGATCGTAACCGAAGTGGGTGGCGCGCGAGACGCGCTTGGTGCCGATGAAGTACCTGCGGTCTTCCCCGAAGCGACTCGTGACCATGGAGTTGCGCAGCTGATGGAACGCCCCGCGAAAGAGCGCCTTCCCGGCGGTGTCTCGCGTGGCCGCTCGCAGCGTCTTCTCGTTGCTCGACCGCAGCTGGGTATTGACGAGGTGAAACGCCGCGGAGAGGTCGTCGGTAGGGATGCGATCGGCGCGCGCGAGCGGGGTGACCTTGTCGTCGAGGAATTTCTTATGGAGGGTCACCTGGCCCTGAGGGAGGGTCCGTTCCTTCAGGACGATGGGCCAGCCCGCGGTGGCGAAGTTGCCCGCAGTGTCCCTCGCGACGACGCGGATATCGGCCTGGTGCGGAGCGTCGGTGGGCACGGCGAAGATCGCGATGCGGGCGCCGCGGGTCGACCCGTCGCTGCTGTCGACCGGGAAGCCGCGGAAGAAGGCCGACCCCTCGGCATCGACCGGGCCCACCTGGACGCCGTCGAAGGCGGTAGGCTCGGAGACTTCGTATCGAACGGAACCCGAACCACCGCGCTTGACGTAACTCAGTCCTGTGTCGACGGTGACGCGCGGAGGTGTGGTGTCGACGCGGACGGAGATCTCCTCCCTCATCGAATTCTCGCGCCACGACCAGTCGCGCACCTCGACCGACAGGATTGCGTCCCCGTCCCGGAGCTTCTGCTCGGCGGGATCGATGACGGCAGCGAACTCGAACGACTGCCCCGACTCACCGCCGAAGAGCCAGCTGCCCGGGTACGTGGTCTCCACGAGCGTGTCTTCGCCGCGAGCGTGGATGAGCACGGCCACCACCGAACGCACGCCAGAGCCTGCGTCGGAGATCGCAAACGTGATCTCTCGTCCATCCGCGCCCACCAGGACGTCTAGTGCGTCCCTAGCGTCTTCGTCGGAAAGCAGGCTCGGCGCGTCGCCCTCCGCACGCACCCAGGCGAGCCCGAGTGCGGCGATGGCCGCGACGGCAAGGCCCACCGCCAGCCATCCACGTATGCTCACGTTGTCCCCCCATCAAGGTTCCCACGGAAGGAAGCGATGGCGCGGAGTCTACCAAACGGCTGATCTCCGAAATGTGATCCGCGACCCGAAGTCGACATCGACTGGGCGGATTCTTTCAGGAGCGAGATTTTGCGCTCTTCGGTACCCAGGTGCGCTGCGCGTTGACGAAGGGGCGCCTCGGCGCGATGCTACCGCCGAAATCATCACCCCGGTCCGAAAGTGGCCGATCTCGAAGGCGTCTCGGGGGAGTCGTGTCAGCGCTGCGCCGTCTCGTCCTCGTTCGGCACGGGGAAACCACCGGCAACTCGAGCATCCGTTTCCACGGAAGCACCGACGTCGAGCTTTCCGATGAGGGACGCGATCAGGTTCGCGCCGCCGGGGATCAGCTTCGCGGAGAGGTCTTCGATCTCGTCGTGGCGAGTCCGCTGCGCCGTTCGTGGGAAGCGGCCCGCATTCTCGCCGGCCGCACCCCCGTGCGCCTCGAAGCCGACTTCCGCGAGATCGACTTCGGGCGCTGGGAGGGGCTCACCGCCGAGGAGATTCAGGCCCGCGATCCCGTGCTCTTCCAGGATTGGCAGGCCCGTGCCCCTGGATTCGACTATCCCGGGGGCGAGAAACGGGCGGACTTCGTCGCACGCGTGCGCCGCGGTCTGGACCGACTGGACGCCAGTGGTGCCCGTGCCGTGCTGCTCGTTGTACACAAAGGTGTGATCCGCGCCGTCTGCGAAACAACCGTCTCCGACGCCGAGGTTTCGGGTCTCGGCCTCGGAGGCCTGATTTCGCTCAGCCGCGACGCGCGTGGCGACTTCCAGGTTGGCCGGCACGGCAGCAACCCGCCCCGCCTCGACGAGACTGCCTGATCGTGGACTACCTCGGGGTCGAAGCAGCGGTCGGTCGCAAGGGACTCCGGCTCGTGCTCACGGGTGGCGTTCCAGGCCCGTGGGGTGAGGCGGCGAAGAACGTCCTCTTCACGAAGAAGATCCCGTTCGTGCCGGTGCGTCAGGCACCGGGCGCCGAGGACGCGAAGCTCGTGGAGTGGACACGGCAGTCGAGTGCGCCCGTGGCGATGTTCGAAGACGAGCGTCCGCGCAGCGGCTGGGCGGAGATCGTGTTTCTCGCGGAGCGACTCGCGCCCACGCCACCGCTGGTTCCGGCCGACCCCGCCGACCGCGCGCTGATGCTGGGCCTGCTGCACGAGCTCGCCGGTGAGCACGGCCTCGGCTGGAGTCGACGCCTGATGATGTTCTCGCGCTCGGCGAAACCCGACGCGGCGCGCCAGCGGGGCAGCATGCCCTGGAAGTACGGCCTCGAAGACCCCGTGGCCGTCGAACGGTCGGCGCGGCGGGTCGACGAGATCCTCGGGATGCTCGCGGGTCAGCTCGCGCGTCAGCGGGAAACCGATCGCGAGTTTCTCGTCGGCAACTCGCTGTCGGCACTCGACCTCTACTGGGCGGCGTTCGCGACCATCGTCGCGCCGATGCCGGCCGAGCTTTGCCCGATGCCCGACTTCCTCAGGCCTTTGTACGATCTCACGAGCTGGCCCGACGCGCGGCCGGTCGACGAAGCGCTCCTGGCGCATCGCGACGTGATCTACCGCGATCACCTCGTGCTGCCCGTCGATTTCTAGCGGGGCCGGGGTTCGGCGGGCGAAGCCCGCCTGCCAGCCTTCGTCTCGCTGCGCGCTTTGCTTGCGGAGCTTGATGCCGTTTAGAGATCCCGGCTCGAGACGATGTTGATCGACTCGCTGTCGGGGTCGAAGACGATCTTCGCCTCGTCGCGGTCGAGCTGGCGCATGACGTCGGCGACCTTGTCATCGAGGCTCTTCTCGAGTCTCCCGTAGTCCGTGCCCTCGCGCGTGACGAACGCCTCGACGAGGCGCCGCAGCGTCACGGCGTCGAGGTCGGCTCGCGGCACCTCGACGAAACGCGGCTCCTCGTCACTCACGAGCTTTCGGATTCCGTGGGCTCCATGCCGGTCTCCCCCCCGAGGCGCGGGAGGTCGTCGCCGATGCGGACCCAGGGGGCGCGATGATCGAAGAAGATGTGCAAACCGGGCTCGCGGTCGATGCGGCCGTCCATGCTCGCGAGCACCACGTCGACCTGATCGGGGTGGTGGGTCGACTCGCAGAACATCGAGCTTCCGCAGTGGGAGCAGAACGTGCGGGTTCCGTGGTCGGATGACGCGTGCCGCACCAGGTCCGATTCCCCCTTCTCGATCTCGATCTGCGCAGACGGCACGGCAAACCACGTCACGTACCCGGCGCCGTGGCTGCGCTGGCACATGCGGCAGTGACAGTGCGCGCAGAAGAGCGTGGGGAGCGCGATCCGGAATTGCACGGCTCCACACAGACATCCGCCCGTGACTTCCTGCGGTTCGCTCATCGGAATTCCCCTTGATTCAGTCGAGTGAGCGAACCAGCGAGATGGCACGCTCCAGATTGGCGACCTGTTCCCGGACGTTCGCGCCCGCCGGTTGCAGCCGGATCGTGTCGATGCCGAGGCTCCGGAAGAGGGCGAAGCGCTCGAGCAGTCGGGACTCGTCTCCGATGAGCTGGCTCTGCAGCACCATCTCGTCGGGGACCGCTTTGCGCGCGTCGTCGCGCTTCCCGCTGAGCCACAGCTTCTGAATCTCGAGCGCGGCATCCTCGAATCCTGCGCGAACGTACACATCGTTGTAGAAGTTCTTGCGCGCGGAGCCCATCGCCCCGAGGTTGAAGGCGAGGTACGCGCGCCGCGAATCGACGAGCGCCTCGAGATCGTCGCCGAACTCGATCCAACCGCCCGCCTGCAGGTCGAGGTCCTCGAGCGTCCTGCCCGCGGACTTCGCGCCCTCGCGGAGGGGATCGAGGTACACGGCGGCCGCCTCGGGAATGAAGTGGTGGCCGAGCCAGCCGTCGGCGGCCGCGCCCGTCAGACGCAGCCCGGCTGGGCTCATGGCGCCGACGTAGATCGCGGGCGGATCGCAGGGAATACCGACGCGGAGCGGACGCCGGGCTTCGCCGCCGGGTCGCGGCAAGGCGTAGTGATCGCCCTGGTAGGTGAGGGGGTCGCCTCGAAACACCACGCGCGCGATGTCGATCGTTTCTTTCAGGCGCTCGAGCTGTCCCTTGAACTCGAATCCGTGCACGCCTTCGATGACCTGTGGACCGCTCGCGCCGAGACCGAGGGCGAAGCGCCCGCCGGAGATCTCGCAGAGTGTCGACGCGGTCATGGCCGTCATCGCGGGGGTGCGCGTGCCCACCGCGAGAATCCCGGTGCCGAGCCGGATGCGCGAGGTGCGCGCTGCGAGGTAGGCGAGGGGTGTGATGGCGTCCCGGGCCCACGCTTCGGCAGACCACGCGTCGTCGGCGCCCAGTCGCTCGGCCTCTTCGACATACGTGATGACGTCGTGCCACGGAAGCGCCGGACCCGGGCCGGCCAGCGTGACGGCGATCCTCATGCGGCTATCTCCGCGACCCGTCGACCGGCTGCGATCGCGGGGCGCCATGGCGCACGATTATACCCAGCACCTGGTGCGTCCCGGCGAGCCGGTCCATAGGTGCCTCTCATTGGCCAGGTCCGCAACTCGAAAAAAACGCTGCAACCCGACCGTCAGGCCTCGTCGCCCTCGCGCAGCTTCGCGACGACGCTGAAGTCTTCGAGCGTCGTGGTGTCGCCGACGCTCCTTCCCGAGGCGATGTCGCGCAGGAGACGCCGCATGATCTTCCCCGATCGCGTCTTGGGCAGTGCGTCGGTGAAGCGAATCTCCTTCGGCTTCGCGATGGCGCCGATCTGTTTCGTCACGTGGGTGCGCAGCTCTTCCTTGAGCACGTCGTCGACCGTCTCGCCACTCTTCGGAGTAACGAACGCGACGATGGCCGTTCCGGTGAGCGAGTCGGGGCGACCGACGACCGCCGACTCGGCGACCTTGGTGTGGGAAACGAGCGCGCTCTCGACCTCCATCGTGCCGATGCGATGACCGGAGATGTTCATCACGTCGTCGACGCGGCCCATGATCCAGAAATAGCTGTCCTGGTCGCGGTGGGCGCCGTCACCGGTGAAGTAGATATTCTTGTACTTGCTCCAGTACGTCTCTTTGAAACGTTTCGGGTCGCCCCAGATACCCCGCAGCATCCCGGGCCACGGCTCACGGATGACGAGGTATCCGCCGTTCGGGGGGTCGACCTCATTGCCCTCTTCGCTGAAGATCGCCGCGTCGATGCCCGGGAAGGGGTTGGTGGCCGAGCCCGGCTTCGTGTCGACCGATGACGGCAATGGCGTGATCATGATTCCGCCGGTCTCGGTCTGCCACCACGTGTCGACGATCGGGCACTTCTTCTTCCCGATGATGCGGTGGTACCACATCCAGGCTTCCGGATTGATCGGCTCACCGACCGTGCCGAGCAGTCGCAACGACGAGAGGTCGTGCTTCTTCGGATGCTCGTCGCCGAGCCGCACGAACGTGCGGATCGCGGTCGGCGCGGTGTAGAAGATCGTAACTCCCCAGCGCTCGATGATGTCCCAGAAGCGGTCCGGGCCCGGGTGCGTGGGTACACCCTCGTACATCAGGGTCGTCGCGCCGTTCGCCAGGATGCCGTACACGACGTACGAGTGGCCGGTGACCCAACCGATGTCGGCCGTGCACCAGAAGGTGTCGCTGTCCTTCAGGTCGAACAACACCTTCGCTGTCGTCGTGACGTGCGTGAGATAGCCGCCGGTGGTGTGGAGGATGCCCTTCGGCTTGCCGGTGGTGCCGCTCGTATAGAGGATGAACAGCGGGTGCTCGGCGTCGAGCTTCGCGGGCTCGCAGACGGCGCTCGCTTCGTCCGTGAGCTCGTGCCACCAGTGGTCTCGACCGGCCTGCATGCGGGTGGGCTCACCCGTGCGCTTCACGGTGACCACGCTCGTCACTGACGGTGTGCCCTCGAGGGCCTCGTCGACGGCGGGCTTCAGAGGGTAGGGGGCGCCGCGGCGATACCCACCGTCGGCTGTGACGACGAGCTTCGCCCCGGCGTCGTTGATGCGGTCGCGCAGCGCCTCGGCGGAGAACCCGCCGAACACGACGCTGTGCACCGCGCCGATGCGCGTGCACGCGAGGATCGCGATCGAGAGCTCGGGGATCATCGGCATGTAGAGCGCGACGCGGTCGCCCTTCTTGACACCCTGGCTCTTCATCACGTTCGCGAACTTGCAGATCTCGCGGTGCAGCTCGCCGTAGGTGATGGTGCGCGTGTCCCCCGGCTCGCCTTCCCAGATGATCGCGGCCTTGTTGCGGCGCCAGGCGTTCTCGCCCTCGAGGTGGCGATCGACGCAGTTGTAGGAGACGTTGAGCTTTCCGCCGACGAACCACTTCGCGAAGGGCGGCTTCCAGTCGAGGACCTTCTTCCAGGGCGTGAACCAGCTGACGTTCTCCTTGGCCATCTTGGCCCAGAACCTCTCCGGGTTCTTGTCCGCCATCGCGCGATATTCGGCGGTCTGCTTCTTGTTCCAGTTCGCCTGCCGGGTGAACTCGCGGTCGGGCTTGAAGGTGCGCTTCTCCTTGAGAAGGGACTCGATGTCGGGCATCTGGGCGGGGCTCCGGTTTTGGGGTTCGTCGAGAGGAGGTTTTCATTCGGGAGGCGGGATCGTGGGAGCCGCGACGTCGCGGGCAGGAACGTCAGCGAAGGGAAACGAGCGCCTCCAGCTCGTCGATTGCCTTCGGGATCGATGCGGTCAGGTTTTCGCAACCGGAATCGGTGATGACGATGTCGTCTTCGATGCGGATGCCGATCCCGCGGAAACTCTCATCGGCATGTTCGTCATTCGCGGAGACGTAGAGACCCGGTTCGACCGTGAATACCATGCCAGGCTCGAGACTGCGGTGCTCGCCGTCGCTCCGGTAGTTGCCCACGTCGTGAACATCGAGGCCCAGCCAATGGCTCGTGTTGTGCATGTAGAGCCGCCGGTAGGTCTCGTTCGCGATGAGATCATCGACGCTCCCCGCGAGCAGCCTTAGCGAGACCAGCCCCTCGACGAGCCGCCGGACGGTGAGGTCGTGGATCGCGCCCAGCGTGGCACCGGGCTTCGAGGCTTCGACGCCGGCCAGCTGAGCGTCGAGCACTACCTCGTAGAGGGCCCGATGGGGTCCGTCGAACCGGCCGCCGATCGGAAGCGTGCGGGTGACATCGGATGCGTAGCCCTCGAGCTCACAGCCCGCATCGATCAGGACCAACTCGCCGTCCACCAGAGGCTGATCGTTCGTGATGTAGTGAAGGACCGTGGCATTGCGGCCGCCGCCGACGATCGTGGTGTAGGCCGGCGCGCTCGCGCCGCGCCGCTTGAACGCATACTCGATGACCGCCTGGAGCTCGAACTCGTTGGTTCCGCCGCGCGCCATCCGGGCGGCGTCGAGGTGCGCCTCTTCGGTAATCGAAGCAGCGCGTCGCATGATCTCGAGTTCGGCGGGCTCTTTGAAGAGTCTCATTTCGTGCAGGATCGATCGCGGGTCGACGATCTCCTCCGCGGGCGCCACACCCTGGCGCGAGCGCAGGCGCATGCTCTCGAGGACCTCGGTGATCCGGGTGTCGATGGCGGGGTCGCGGCCGAGGACGTGGTAGATGCGGCGCAGCTTCGCGAGGAGGTTCGGGAGGTGGCTCGGGAACTCGTCGACGTGGTTGGCCTCGTCGGCGCCGTAGCTCGCGATGGCGCCTTCCTTGCCGGGCCGGATGCCCGTCCAGATCTCCATCTCCGGGGCACGCGGCTGGACGTAGAGCGTGAACGGGGGGCCGCCGTCGGTGCGCAGGACGGCGACGGCATCGGGATGCTCGAAGCCCGTCAGGTACCAGAAGTCGCTGTCCTGGCGGAATGGGAACTCGGTGTCTCGCGAGCGGGTGACGAGACGACCACCGAGGAAGATGGCGACGGCATCGGGCCCCATGGCGTCGCGGAATCGGTTTCGGCGCGCGGCGAACACGGCGGCAGCTTAGCTGTGCCGCACGCGATGAGCGCTCGCTCGGCTCGAGGACAAAGGGAATGTTCGCCGCACGACTCCTGGATCGGCGTGGATCGGTGCACCCTGGAGCCGCTTCCCTCCCGCCCGCTCTGGGCGGCTTGGGGATCCTGGCTGCAACCCGATGCGGCACTGCCGCTCCGGTTGTCGGCTTCTCAAAAAACCCTGCATTTCCCATATGTTGAGATCGAGGCTTTCCTAAGGCGGCCAGAGGGGACACGGGCCTCATTCGAGTGCAATATTTCGATGCGGACAGGCTTCGATCCGCGCGCGCCGGGCGGTTCGACGACAAGGCAGCAGAATCGAATAGTTAGGGGAGTTCCCGGCGAGTCGGCCCGGGCGGGTAGGAATGGCACGGAACCTGCTTTATCAGGAGACCGTTGGATGATCTGGAACGGGCCCACCGGATGTTAAGCGGGCGCGCACATTCGGTGGGTCCCGGTTCCCGGGAGCCGTGGGAATTCAAGGCGCTCTTCCCCCAAGATGGCACCCCGCCTGTTCCCAGGGCTTCCGGGGCGAGGTCTTCTCGAGAGCCGCATTCACAGCGCTCGAGACTCCGTTCCCACGCTTCGCTCCCCGTCCCTGCCTGCCGACGATCTCTTCGACGAGCCCCCTCGCGGCTCAGTCTGCGCCGGCTCCGCCCTCCTCGAGGCCGATCGCGGTCACCTCGGCGCCGAACTCGCGGATGAACCAGCGCTTGAGCTCGGGCAGCTCCTCGAGATCCGACACCTTCGAGGGCGCGCGCCAGGCGATGGCTTCCAGCGACGAGTTCGGGCAGAGAACGCCCGGGTCGATGGCGAGGTTCTTCGCGCGCACCGCCCGCCACTGTTTCAGTCGGACCACGTGGCGCTCCGCCTGGCGGTCGATGCGCCGCCGGGTGCCGGTCGAGAGCTTCGGAATCGGACCGTGCTCGGTCTTCCGACCGGTCCGGACCGCCGCCATGATCTCGCGTCCCAGGCGCCGCATGATGAGGTCGGTGATGCCCTTGATCTTGGCCAGCTCGGCGAGCTTCTTCGGCTTCGCCTGGGTGATCTCGAGCAGTGTGCGGTTGCCGAGCACCTTGAAGGGCGGACGATCGATCTCACGCGCTCTTGTGTCGCGGACGAGATAAAGCTCGCGCAGGATCGACAGCTCCATCGGGTCGAGGCTTCGCGCTCCCTTGATGCGCAGGTAGCCCAGCTTGTCGAACTCGCGCTCGGGCCATTGGCGGAGGGTCAGCGCTTCGAACTCCTCCTGCGCCCACTTCATTCGCTTCGCCGTGCGCAGCTCCTTGCGAAGCTTTTCGACCATTGGAATCAAGTAGAGGACGTCGGCCGCGGCGTAGCTGAGCTGGCGCGGTGACAGCGGGCGAACCGACCAGTCGGATCGCTGCTGCTCCTTCGGGAGATTCACACCAAAGTGTCGCTCGGCCAGGCTCGCGAGTCCCACCGACGGATACCCGAGCAGTTGTGCGCTCACCATCGTGTCGAACAGGTTGGCGAACTGGAAGCCACAGTCGCGTTTGAGGACGAAGATGTCGTACTCGGCGGCGTGGAAGATCTTGACGATGTCGGGGGAAGCGAAGATCGGACCGAGTGGCGACAGCTCGGACGGTCCACCGCAGGACAACGGGTCGATCAGGAAGATCTCGCGCCGGGTTGCTACCTGAACGAGACACGTCTTGTCGAAGTAGTGGTAGAAGCTGTCTGCTTCCGTATCGAAAGCGAGGATTTTCTCTCCGAGCAGATCCTGCGCCAAGGCGTCGAGATCTGATCGGTTATCAACGAGTACGAAGTCAGCCAATCCGGGCCTCAAGGCAGTTCTATCGACCCTTGGGCCCACAGGCGGAGCTGTGAGCCCGCAAGGAACGTTTCAGCTGGGAGGCGAATGGTTGCCTAGGAGGGAAAATCGGCAGCCGAGCCCATGCTAGCTGAGAGCCGGTCGGCTGGAAAGCGCCATGCTGTCGAATCCGGGCCTCATGATGCTTCTATACTCTCCCCCCATGATTCGAGCGGGTGTCGGTCTCGAGAGCCTCGTTTCGTCGAGGGGTCGGACGAGGGGTGGGGCGGCGGGAACGCCGGCGGCGTCCGGCCGGGCGGCGGTCGAGAGGGCCTGCGAGAGGGCTCTCGAGCGGTCGGGTGGAGCCGATTCCGCGATCCTCTTCGCCACCCCGGGCGCTGACCTCGGAATCGGCGAGATCCTCGATGTCGCGATCTCCGCGCTCGGCACGGACGTCGTCGTGGGCGCTACGGCGCACGGCGTCATGGGGGGCGGTCAGGAGATCGAAGGCGAGCCCGCCATCGCGGTGCTCGCCCAGACGGGGATCGAGGCGAGACCCTTCTTGATTTCCGGTCTGCAGAGCGACGACACCGGCACCGGCGAAGAGATCGCGGCCCACATCGACGGGCCGCCGCGGGACGGCGACCTCGTGATCCTGCTCCCCGACCCCCGCGTCCTCCAGCCGTCGCCCCTGCTCGCCGGCATCCGCGAAGCGCTCGGTCCCGCCTGCGTGGTCGGCGCAGGGGCGGGCGATCCGTTCGCCGACGAGCCCCTCCAGTGGTGCGGCCGACGGGTCGAGAGCGGGGCCCTCGCCGGTGTGGTGCTCCGCGCGACCAAGCCGGCCCAGGTGGGTGTCACCCAGGCGTGCCGTCCCGTCACCGAGCTCCTCACCGCGACTCGCACGCAGGGCAACTGGGTGCTCGAGCTCGACGGTCGCCCCGCGCTCGACGTCTACCGAGAAGTCGCCCGCGCTCCCCTGGCGGAAGACCTGCGCCGGGCCGCCGCCTTCCTCCTCGTTGCCCTGCCGCGGCGCGAAGCCGATCCCCTCCAGCCGGGCGGCTACCTGGTCCGCAACGTCGCCGGCTTCGACACCGAGCGCCGGGCCTTCGCGATCCCGGAAATCGTCCGCAACGGCCGCCAGATCGCGCTCGCCACCCGCGAGCCGGAAGCCGCCCGCGACGACCTCAAGGCCATGCTCGCCGGCGTGTCGAACGGAGTCTCCGCCCTGGGGCTCTACTTCAACTGCTGCGCGCGGGGAGCGGGGTTCTTCGGCGTACCGGGCCTCGAGGCCGCGTACCTGGAGAACGCCCTCGGCGACACGCCGGTGTTGGGCATGTTCGGCTCCTGCGAGATCGGTCCCATCGGCGCCGCGTCTGTGGCCTCGGAGACCGAGTTGCTCACCTACACGGGCGTTCTCGCCCTTCTCGAAGACTGAGGCGCGCCCCGTGGGCGTCTTCTTGTGAACCGCCGTTTCTGAGCTACTGTTCCAAATATAGGAAATATGTTCTGATAATCGGAACGTGTACTCGCTGGGAAACGGAGGAGAGAATCCCGTGGAGGCATCCACCACGGTCGAGAAGGCCGTCGATGTCCTGTTCCACCTCCACGTCACACCGCGCCCCGTGGGCGTCACCGATCTCGGCCGGGCGCTGGGTCTCCCGAAGTCGAGCGCCCACCGCCTGCTCGCTGCCCTGGCAAAGCGCGGACTCGTCGACCGCGACGACCGCGGCCGCTACCGGCCGGGAATCGCGTTGCTCGCCCTCGGGCTCGGAGTCCTCGACAGCGAGCCCATCGTCGCCGCGGCCCGCCAGGTGCTCGAAGCGGGAGCGCGCGACCTCGGCGAAACCCACTTTCTCGTGGGAGCGCGGGGCGGACGGCTCCTGGTGCTCGACAAGGCCGAGGGCTCGGGATTCCTGCGCGCCTCGCCGCAGGTCGGGTCGAGCGTGCCCGTTCACGCCACAGCAGTGGGGAAGCTTCAGCTCGCCTTTGCGCCCGAGGACCTCGAGCCGTTCGACCGCGAGGCGTTCACGGGACAGACCCTGGTCGATCCACTCGACCTCGAGCGGGAGGTCGAGCGGACTCGCGTGACCGGCGTCGCTGCGAACCGCGGCGAGTGGATCCCCGGGCTGTCCGTCGTCGCCGCGCCGGTCTTCCACGCCGGAGTCCTGGCGGGCTGTGTGGCCATCGCCGCCTCGTCCCCGCGTCTGGACGCCCTCGACGCCGAGCTGGGTCCGAACGGTGTGGTCGACCGAATGCGGGCCGCGGCCGAAGCCGTGGCCGCGCGGCTCGGCGGTCTCGGCCTCGCGGGTGACTCCTCGTGAGCTCGACCACCGCTACGCCGCCTGGGGCCAGCCGTGACCAGGCGCCCTCGGCACTCTCGGGCCGGTCGTGGATCGATGGCGAGCTCATGGACATCGCCGACGCCCGCATCTCGGTCACCGACCACGGCTTTCTCTACGGCGATGGGATCTTCGAGGGTCTCCGAATCCGCTCGCGTCGCATCTTCCGGCTCGACGACCACCTGGCCCGCTTCGAGACCGGCGCGCGGCTCATCGGTCTCGAGCTCCCCGGCGGCCGCGGCGCGCAGTTCTCGAAACCGCGAGCAGCTACGGCGAGCCCGAGGCCTACGTACGCCTGATCGCCACGCGCGGCGAGGGGCCGCTGGGCGTGGATCCCACCACGTGTCACCGACCCCGGCTGCTGTGCCTGGTCACGCGCCTCGCGATCTTCCCCGATGCCGTGCGCATGCGCGGCCTCGACCTCGTGACGTCCAGCTTGCGGCGCCCACCCGCCGATGTCCTCGACTCGCGCGTCAAGAGCCTCAACTACCTCAACAATGCGCTCGCGAAGCTCGAGGCGCGTCAACACGGTGCCGACGACGCGTTGCTCCTGAACGCGGCTGGAAGCGTGGCCGAGGCGAGCGTCGCCAATGTCTTTGCGCTGCGCGACGGCGAGCTCCTCACGCCTCCCGGCTCGGACGGCGCGCTCGAGGGCATCACCCGCGCCACGATTCTCGACCTCGCACCGGGTCTCGGCGTGCCCGCCCGGGAGAAGACCCTCGGCCGCTTCGACTTGTTCGCCGCGAACGAGGTCTTCCTCACGGGTAGCGGCGCGGGCCTGGTGCCCGTGCGTTCGCTCGACGGGCGACCGGTGGGCGACGGACGCGGCATGGCCACGGGCACCCTCGCGGCGCGGCTCGACGCCGCTCTTCTGGCGTCGATGGAGGAACTCGGCACGCCGTTCGCCGCCTGACGCGACCTGGTGACGAGCGCGAGCTAGAGTCCAGCGGAACTCGACGGGGGTGAGCGGTCCGATCGGAGTCGCTTCGCCGAATCCCGTTGCCCACCAGGAGCTCCGGTGCGCTGGTCAAAGTCTTTCATCCCGACCTTGCGCGACGACCCGGCGGACGCCGAGGCCGTGAGCCACAGGCTGCTCGTTCGCGCCGGCTTCGTCCGCCAGCTGATGAGCGGTGTGTACAGCCTGCTGCCGCTGGGGCACCGCGTGTGTCAGAAGATCACGAACATCGTGCGCGAGGAGATGGACGGCATCGGTGGGCAGGAGTTCAAACTCCCCGCCCTCCACCCGGCCGATGTCTGGCAGAAGTCGGGTCGCTGGGAGACGATGGGCGACGAGATGTTCCGCTTCACCGACCGTCGCGGCAGCGACGTCGGCCTCGGCATGACGCACGAGGAGGTCTTCGCGACGCTCGCGTCGGAGCTGCGCAGCTACAAACAGCTCCCCCAGATCTGGTACCAGATCCAGACGAAGTTCCGCGACGAGCCGCGCCCCAAATCGGGCGTGTTGCGCGTGCGCGAGTTCACGATGAAAGACTCGTACTCGCTCGACTATCAGAGCGACGGGCTCGACTTCGCTTTCGGCCAGCACTTCGAGGTGTATCGCCGCATCTTCTCGCGGTGCGGGCTCGAGACCCTGGCCGTCGAGGCGTCCTCCGGCGCGATGGGGGGCAGCGAGTCCATCGAGTTCATGGTGAAGAGCAGCGCGGGAGAGGATTGGATCGCCTCGTGCACCACCTGTGGGCACGCGGGAAACCTCGAGAAGATCACGTCGAATCTCGCGCCCGTGGAGGACGGTCCGGGCCAGGACGCGCCCGAGAAGTTTGCTACGCCCGGGATGCACACGATCGAAGACATCGCCGGATTCGACGCTGGCGCACCCGCCGAGCGCCAGATCAAGACGCTCGTCTACGTCCTCGACGGCGAGACCGCCCTCGTGCTGTTGCGCGGCGATCACGGCCTCGTGGAGCAGAAGCTCGCGGATGGCACCGGCGTGCAGGATATGCGGCCCGCCAACGACGACGAGATCGAGGCGGCGCTCTCCGCCAAGGCGGGAAGCCTCGGTGCCGTTGCCCTCTCGAACCCGAAGCTACGAGTCCTCGCGGACGCCGCCCTCGAGGGTCGCCGCGACATGGTGACCGGCGCGAACGAGAACGATTTCCACCTGCGAGGCGTAGACGTCGCGCGCGATATCAAGGTCGACCAGTGGCTGGATCTTCGCGAAGTGCAGGCCGGCGAGCCGTGTCCCCTGTGCGAGACGCCGCTCGAGGTCGACCAGACGATCGAGGTCGGCCACATCTTCAAGCTCGGAACGCGCTACAGCGAAGCTCTCGGCGCGTCGGTACTCGACGAGAACGGCAAGGCGCGTCCGATCATCATGGGCTCCTACGGCATCGGCATCGAGCGCGCGATGGCGTCCGTGGTCGAGGGCAACCACGACGACAATGGCATCGTGTGGCCCGTGGGTATCGCGCCCTACGAGGTGGTGGTGACCGTGCTGAACCCGAAGGACGTTGCCACGAGCGAGGCCGGTGCCGCGCTCTACGAAGCGCTTCGCGGCGACGGCATCGACGTCATCCTCGACGATCGCGACGAACGCCCCGGTGTGAAGTTCAAGGACGCCGAGCTCGTGGGCATCCCCTACCGAGCGACGGTGGGCCCCAAGGGGCTCGAGAAGGGCATCGTGGAATTCGTGGCGCGTCGTGGCGGCGAGCCGCGCGAAATTACCCTCCCGAAAGCCGCGGGCAGCATCGTGGAGTACGTGCTGGAGTCCCGCGGGCGCTGATCGCGCCGGCGCTTCGCTCGGTTGCCGATTCCTCGGTCGCTTGAAATGGCATCCCGCCCGACCGTTCACCTGATCGACGCGTCGGTCTACATCTTCCGCGCCTACTACTCGATGCCGGGGCTGACAGCGCCCAACGGCACCCCGATGGGCGCCGCGTACGGCTTCGCGAGCACACTCCTCAAGTACCTGGCCGACGTTCGCCCCACGCACGTGGGCGTCGCGTTCGACGAGGGGGCCAAGAGCTTTCGCAATACCGTGGAGCCCGGTTACAAGGCGCAGCGCGAAGAGACGCCACCGGATCTGGCTCCGCAGTTCGCGATCTGTCGCCGCGCCTGTGTGGCTCTCGGGTTGCCGGCCTTCGGGAGCCCGGACTTCGAGGCGGACGACGTGATCGCGACGCTCGCGAAGCAGCTCCTCGCAAAGGGGGCTCGCGTGGTGGTGGTCAGCGCGGACAAGGACCTGGCCCAGATCGTGCGTGAAGACGGACGCGCGGTGTTCCACGACCTCGCCCGCGAGCGGACCCTCGACGCCGACGGGGTTCGCGCGAAGTTCGGAGTTGCCCCGGCCCAGATCCCCGATTTCCTCGGCCTCGTCGGCGATGCCGTCGACAATCTACCGGGGGTGCCCGGCGTGGGGCCGAAGGGCGCGGCGTTCGTGCTCGAGTCCTTTGGGCGGATCGAGGAGATTCCCGCGGATGCCGGACAGTGGCCCGAGGAATCTCGCCAGCGGCTCCGCGGCGCCGCTCGGGTCGCAGCGTTGATCGACACCCACCGCGATCGCGCACTGCGGACTCGCGACCTTGCGACCGTCCGCGCCGACGTCCCCGCCATTCGCGCCGACCTTCGCGAGCTCGCCTATCGCGGCGCCTACCGAGACACGGCCCGGGAATTGTTCGACGAGTACGGGTGGGAGCGAATCGCTACACGCGTACTCCAATGGCGGAGCGGGTCAGCGCCGCCGAGCTGAACCCCCGCGCTGCGAGAAAACCTCGGCCAGGTTGCAAAAGAGGCGGCAAGGACAAGTGACCTCGGTAGAATGACCCCGCCTTCGGGCTTTTGCGATTTCGCAAATCATGGGAGGACGCAATGGAACTCTTCAGTATGGAAGGCTTGCACTTTCTTCTCAGGTACGCGCATTTCCTGGCCGGGATCGTCTGGATCGGCGTCCTGTACTACTTCAATTTCATCCAGACTCCGTTCTTCGGAACGGAGCTCGGTGGCGGTGCCAAGAGCGCCATAACGCGCGGCCTCGTCCCGAACGCCCTCTGGTGGTTCCGCTGGGGTGCGATGTTCACGTTCATCTCCGGTGTGCTCATTCTCATGCTGAAGCTCCACGAGGGTGTGCCGCTCGGCAGTGGCTACATGACCCGCATCCTGACGGGGGGCCTGCTCGGCACGCTCATGTGGGCCAATGTCTGGTTCGTGATCTGGCCCGCCCAGCAGACCGTCATCGCCAACGCGAACAACGTGGCGGGCGGCGGCGAGGCCGATCCGGCGGCGGCTGCTGCGGGCGGACGCGCGGGTATGGCGTCTCGAACGAACACCCTGTTCTCCATCCCGATGCTCTTCTTCATGGCCGCGGCAACCCACTTCCCGAGTCTGACCTCGGATCTCAATACCGGCGGTGGAAGCCTCGGCGTCTACTGGCTGGTTGCGTTCGTGCTGATCCTCGCGAACGAGGCAAACGGTCTGATCGGGCCCGGCGCCTCGACCCAGAAGGTCCTGACCACGGTGTCCGGCACGATCCACACGGGGCTCGGCCTGACGCTGTTGCTCTTCCTCGCGCAGTCGTTCCTGCTCTAGAGTTCGGCCGAAGCGGGAGCGGAGTACCGAAGGCGGAGCAACGCCTCGCCACGTTCCCGACACATTCGCAGCGCCGGCTCGTCGTCTCGTACGGCGGGCCGGCGGCGTCGTTCAGCGGTCGAGTTCGGCGAGGTAGGCGGCGACGTCGGGCAGCTGCTCGGCGAGGTAGTCGTATCGGGGCATCGTGATACCGGCACTCTTCGGCTCGTAGCCGGGCGGGTATTCGGCGCGGAGGACCTTCGCCTCGAGGAGGGGAAGGGTCGCGCCGTCGATGGCCGGGCCGAGGGGTCCGTCCTGGGTCGGGTCGACCGCGTGGCACGCGATGCACACGTTCAGGTAGACGGTCTTGCCGCGCGCAGCGGCTTCGGAGATCGCGTCGTCGCCGCCGCTACCGCTGCACCCCAGGGCCGCCGCGAGCAGTGCGGTGCTCGGGCCGGTTAGGGATGGCTTCATCCAGGACCGATGCATCGCGGGGTTCCTTCCGGTCGTCGCTCGTTCGCGCGGCGGCGCATAGTAGCGCGTCGTACGGACCGCGCGGAGACCGACTTCGAGTTGCTGCGCGAAACGGGTACATTCGAGCCGATGGAAACGCGCAGTCCCTGGCGCACCCCCGCGAACGGAGTGACGCTGTTGCGCCTGCTCCTCGCGCCCGTGCTGGCCGCGGCGATCATCGCAGGCGCATCTCTACCGGCCACCGTGATCTTCTTCGTCGCTGTGATCACCGACGTGGCGGACGGCTACATCGCCCGACGCTTCGGAACCTCTTCACCGATCGGAGGGCTGATCGATCACGCGGTGGACGCGGTGTTCGTCACAGTAGCGAGCGCGGCTCTCGCGATCGAGCAGGTGCTGCCGGCGCTGCTCCCACCGCTGATCGCCGTTGCGTTCCTCCAGTACGCTGTCGACTCGCGCGCTGGCGTCTCGCGATCGCTACGCGCGAGTTCACTCGGTCGGGTGAACGGTGTTGCCTATTTCGTGGCCGTCGCGGTGCCGATCGTGCGCGACGCGCTGCAGCTCGGTTGGCCCGCGCCGGGTCTCGTCCGGGCATTCGGCTGGCTGCTCGTCGCGACCACACTTGCGTCGATGATCGATCGCTGGCTGGTTTCACGCCGCCGAGTCTGATTCAGCTGCGTATCGGCGGACGGCGCCCACCCGCCCGCCTTCGCTCGCGGAGCGAATCTCGAGTCGCGTTCCTAGCGTCCATCGTCGCCGCCGAAGATCTCGCGGTTTGCGCGGCGAAGGAAGAGCAGGCCGATCGCGGCATTGAAGAAGATGAAGAAGTTGTGCTGCACGAGTCCGAAGGCCGCCATTTGCCCCGCGTTCTCGGGGAACAGCTGCGCCCACATCGCGATGGCGACGGCGCGGAAGGGACCGGGCACCGACGCGCCGAAGAAGATCACTGGCAGGTAGCCCAACATGTCGAGGAACTCCGCCCCGACTCCGAACAGGCGCAGCGCCACCGTGTAGATCACCACGGCTGCGAGCAGGGCGGGGGAGCGCAGCGCGATGATGGCGAAGTAGTGCCAGGGCTTTGCGTTGCGAAACGACAGAAAGATCGGCCGATCGCGAAACGCGGCGCCGGGCGCAATCGAGCCGCGGAAGAACAGGACCCAAACGACGAAGAACACGACCGCTACTGCCGCCACGGCGGGAATGGAGTGGAAGATCTCGGGCAGGTGATCCCAGCGCAAGGAGACGCCGATCGTCGCCCAGAAGAGCAGGTAGAAGAACTCGCAGAACATGATGAAGAGCATGCTCGAGCCGACCTGCCATCCCGGGACCCCATCGCGTCGATTCAGGTAGAGGGCCATCGCGCCCTTGCCCACCTGCTCGTTGAGGATCGAGATGATGTACGCGCTTCCCCGGATGGGCAGGATGTCCTTGTAGGGGACCTTCGCGTTGAACCAGTTGACGATCCGCCACACCACCATCGAATCGACGAGGAAGAAGAACGCGGAGTACGGGATCATCAGCGCGAGCCAGCTCGCCCAGCTGACATCGCGGAAGACGCTCACCAGGTACGGTACGGCGCTCTGTCCCTCGCGCGCGGCCTGGCGGTCGATCTGCACGTACAGGTACGTGAAGCAGACGAGCGTGATCGCCCACGGAAGGACGCGCTGCCAGAGGCGCGGAGTCCGGGGTTTGCTCTGCGGAACGGTGTCTTCGCTCAAGACCGGGCCTCTGGGCCGACGCAGCGGCGGAGTGTTGCGTCGAGCGGGGTGAGTTCGAGACCGAGCCGGCGGCAAGTGTCGGTCGGGTCGATGTCGTCGTCGTGGTCGAGCACGCCGAGCATGGCGCGTGACACGGGTGGATCCGCGAGGATCTTCTCGAAGAGGAACGCCGCGGTGCGACCGATTGCGAGCGGCACCGGGATCACGTTGGGTGGCTTCCGCCCGTAGAGTGCGGCGCAGAGGGCGAGGATCTCCCTGCGCGGGAGACTTCGCGGGCCGGCGAGGTCGAGCGCCACGTCGTCGAGGGGGCCGCCTGCTGCGGCCGGCGCGCGGACGCCCGCGAGGATGGCCGACACGACGTCGTTCGCGTCGATGGGCTGCTCGAGACTTCGCCCGCCACGCGGGAGCAGAACGAACGGCGCTCTGGCCTGACCGCTGAGCGCGCGGGACGCGAAATCGTCCTCACCGATCACCATCGGCACGCGCAGTACGAGTGCGGGTGTCTTCGACTCGAGGAGGATCCGCTCGGCGCGTCCCTTCGACGCCAGGCAGGCGTTCGGTGAGCCCGGATGCGAGCCGAGAATGCTGAGGTAGACGATGCGCCGCAGCCCGGCGCGAGCGCTCGCTTCGGCGAGAGCCACGGAGATGTTCTCGTGCGCGTCGACGAAGCGACTGTTCGCCCCCTCTTTGAGGATGCCGACGAGGTGCACGGCGGCGCTGCAGCCGTCGGCCGCGCAGGCGAGTGCCTCCACGTCGCGCGGATCGAGCACGACGGGTTCGGCCGCTCCTCGGGTCTTCTCGCGCAGGGTTGCGGCGGCGCGTTCCGATCGCACGACCGCGCGCACGGGCACCGGCTCGTCAGCCGCGGCGAGTCGCGCGATCAACCGGGTTCCGAGGTGGCCGTTGGCGCCAGTGATGAGTACGCGCTCGGGGGAGTTGGGCAAGTGGAGTTCCGGCGGGACCACCCGGTTCGATGCTCGTTCGACTTCTCGCGCGGTGCTCGAAATGGATCGTGAATCGTGCGCAGGATACCACGCGCGCTTCATCCGTTGACTTTCCGTTCCGAGGCGCGCTCTCATGGCGGCATGCAACGGGTCGTCCTCGTCGTTTCCGGAATTGCGACCGTGATCTTTCTGTGGGTTGCGGTGCGCTTGGCTGCACACGAGCGGGGCGGCCCGCCGCACGTCGATATCGAGCTCGATGGCGGGATTCCAGCGACGTTCACGCTGCCCGGCGAAGGGCCCGACCGCAGTGCATTCGCCATCCCGAAGCCGCGCGAAGCGCGCCCCCCGGCGGTAGCGCTGATGCACGGCATCGCATCCGATCGGGCGGTGCTCACGACGCTGTCGCGACGCCTCGCTCACGCGGGCTACGCGGTACTGAGCTTCGACGCGCGCGGTCACGGTCGGAACCGCAATCCCATGCCCCGGGGCTTCGGACGGTCGGATCGCTTTGGCGCGGACTTCGCTGCGGCGGTCGACTTCCTGCGGACGAGTCCCTTCGTCGACGGCTCGCGCATCGCCGTGATGGGACACTCGATGGGCGCCGGCGCAGCTCTCGACTACGCGACGCGCGAGTCGGGCCTCGACGCGGCCGTGCTCATCTCCGGGGGCTGGTCGACGCTCGGGCCGTATCCGCCACCGAACGCGTTGTTCATCTACGCAGAGGCCGATTCGGAGCGGACGAAGCGGCGCTCCGACGCCATCGCGGCTCGGCTCGCCGGCGTCGACCCGATCGTGCACGATCGCTTGTACGGCGACGTCGCCCACGCGTCGGGTGTGAAGGTGGTCGAGGTCGCGAATACCGATCACACGATGATCGTCGCGACCGCTCGCGCCGCGGCGGCGATCATCGACTGGCTGGACGTCGTTTTCGCGCATCCGGATCGCGAACTCGACGTACTCGCGGACCCGCGGCAGGCGCTCGGAGTGACCGCCGGGCTTCTCCTGTTGCTGATGTTGCCGGGACTCGGAATCGTCGTCGGACGAATCGTCGAGCCGGTTGCCAAGCGCCCGGCGAGTGGCGGCGGTTTCGGTCTCCTCACGCTCGCGATCGCGATGGTTGCGACGGCCCCGCTCGTCGCAAACGGCCCACCTACCGCGCTGCTGCCCTTCGATCTCGGCGACGTAGTGATCGTGCAGCTCCTGCTGACAGGGCTCGCTGTCCTGACGGCGCTCGCAGTGCGCGGCGAACTCGATCTCGGTGCGGTTTTCCGCGGACCCGCGAAGCTCGCGTCGGGTGCACTGCTCTCGACCGTGGCCGCCTACGTGCTTCTGCAACCGTTGGGAATCATCGCGCACAGCATGGCGCTGACGCCGGAGCGAGTCATCGGTTTCGTGCTGGCGGCGCTCGGCCTGCTCCCGTTCTCGCTCGCGTTCCAGATCCTGCTGCGGCGCGGCAGTCCCGCCGTCGCGTGTGGGTTCGCGTTGGCCGGGCGCGTGCTCGTCATCGCGGCGCTCATCGCTGGTGTCTCCGCGGGCGTGTTCTCCGGTGTGATCGCGCTCATGATCCCGGCCTTCGCGATCGCGTTCCTGATCTTCGAATCGCTGGCTTTCACGATCTACGCCACATCGGGAAACCTGGCGACGATCGCCGTCGCCGAGGCGGCGTGGGTGGCGCTGATCGTCGCGAGTATCATGCCGATGCGCATCTGAGGAGAACGTGACGATGAGCGAGGATCTTCTGCTGAGGAACATCGCGGATCGGCTGGCCATCGGCGATGTGCTGAGTCGCTACGCCACGATCGTCGACACAAGAGAGTGGTCGGCGCTGTCCGAAGTCTTCACCGAAGACGCGACGGTCGACTACACGAGCACGGGCGGAAAAGCGGGTTCCGTCGCCTCGGTGATGGAGTGGCTCGACCGCGCCCTCGCGCCGTGGCCCGTGAACCTTCACTGCATCACCAACATCTCCATCGAGTTTGAGGGCGACCGCGCCACGTCCCGTGCGTACTTCCACGCTCCGATGGCCAGCGGCGAACTCGGTGACCAGCTCGTCATCACGAACGCCGGCACCTACGACGACCGCTGGACCCGCACGCCCGCCGGCTGGCGAATCGACGGACGCGTCTGCCGCCAAACCCTGATGCTCGGAAGCCTCCCCGAAGGCTACGCCATCCCCGACTGACCCCCGTCCTTGCCAGGTTGTCAGGTTGCGTCCAGGTGGGGTCCGGGGCGGGGGGTGGCGGCGGAGAGGGCGATCAGGAGCGACCAGACGGCGAGGCTGGCGATGGCGATGCTGATTCCGATGGCGTCGCCGAGGGCGCCGGTGATCCAGGGGATGGCGAAGCCGCCGAGGGCGCCGGCGCCGGCCGCGAAGCCGGCTGCGCTGCCGCGGGCGTGTGGGAAGCGCTGTCCGGCGAGGGCGATGACGACGGGGTAGACCGCGCCGAGAGAGAAGCCGACGAGGCCGAAGAGGAGCTCGACGCGCTCTGGCGCAAACGTGATGCCTCCCAGAATCAAGACGGCGGAGAGGACGCCGGCAACCCGCAGGGTGCGTTCGGCGGGCGCTCCGCTTCGACCGAGCACGGCGAGGCGTCCGGCGAGGAGCCCCAGCCAGAAGACGGAGATCGCGAGGCGGCCCTGTTCGTCGGGCAGGCCCACGTGTTCCGCGTAGGGGATGGCGAAGACGATCATCGCGGCCTCGACGCCCACGTACGCGAAGGCCACTCCGGAGAAGGGGAGGAGCGCCCACGATATCACCGACTCGCGCGCTTCGGTCATCGCGGCGTCCCGGGCAGGCGGCGCGGGGAAGCGCACGCTGGCGGCCACGGCGGCCAGGACCAGGTGACTCACGCCCGTCCAGCGAAAGCTCGCCGACCAGTCTTCGCTGAAGAACCAGCTCACCAGCGGCGGGCCGAGCATGGCTCCAATGGTCGCGGCGGCGTGGATGGCAGCCATCGGTTTCGCCGAATCCTCGGAGTAGCGCTCGACGACTGTGGCATTGATGAGGGTGTCGTACGCGCCGATGCCAATTCCGGCGATCAGGACGTGGGCCATCAGCCGCGCGAATCCCGTCGACGCGTCGACGCTCGCGAGTGCCGCCGCGGCGAGCAGAGTGGAGGCGACGAAGACCGGCCGTCGCGGGAGTCGATCGAACAGCGGGCCCGCGCCGACCACTCCGATGCCGATCCCGATGGCGAGCGCCGAGCCGAGAAGACCGGTTTGCTCGAGGTCGAGACCGAGATCGCGCGCCAATCCCGCCTGGTTCGCGCCGACGAGGACCAGCACGACGCCGAAACACAGGAAGGATGCAAAGCCGAGGGGGAGCATCCGAGAGGCCGCCTCAGATCTCGCTGTCGACCCGTTCGATCTGGGCGAAGCGGGCGAGGGGTTCGAGGACGCCGCGGTTGTCGTGACGCCAGGCGAGCGGCGGCGACTGCATGCGGCCGGGCGCACACACACGCGACGCACCGAGCCCGGTGAGCGCGCGCGCAACGCGGGCGTTCTCGCTTCCGAACCCCGCGAGCGCGACGGCGGCGAGGTGGCGTCCCAGGGGATGGAGGGCTCGGCAGAGGGAATCGACGTCGGCGACCGGGTGAATCCGCACGAACCGGTGGAGCGGCGCCGATCGGAGCTCCGCATCGGCCTCGCGCACGACGCTCCATGCGGTGTCGTCGCTCGCGTGCACGGCAACATTTCGCCCCGCGGCGGCGCGCATCTCGGCCTCGCTTCGCTCCATCGCGATCGCGGCGGCGGTGTCCCGGGCGATCTTTCCGCGCGGCCAGTGTTTCTCGGTCGCGGCGAGCTCGCGGGCGACGGCGAGCGCCACGCGGTCCGCTGCGTCTTCGTCGCCGGTCGTCACGAAAACGGCCACGGGAGACAGGCAGCCGAGCTGGTCCCACAGGGCGATGTCCACCGCGAGTTCGCGGGCGGTGTGGTCGAGCGTGGTGTCCCGGGTGGCGGCGTCACCGATCACCGCGATCGAGAGGCGGTGGCCGTAGCCCACGAAGCGCTGCCAGGGACGCACGCGTGCAGCGACCGCTGCGATGGTTTCGTCCGACCCCGATGCCACCACGCAGTCGGCCGCAAGGAAGGCCCTCGCGCTGGCCTCGTCGTCGTGGGCGAAGTCCACGATGGCCACACACTCCCCGAGCCCGCGGTCGAGCTCGGCGATGGAATCGGCAACTCGCCTCGGCGTGACGCGATCGCGCGACGCCGGCCTCACGAGAACGGGCGACCCCAGGACGAGGGGTGCCATCACCGCGACGAGCGTCGGCATCGGGAGGCTTCCGGCCAGCAACACGGCCGTGGTGTCGAAGCCGGAGACGTGCGCTCGATCCCCCGAGGCGTTCCCGTTCCGGCCCGCGTCGCCTGTCGACAACTCGCGGGCGACGAGATCGCGGAGCGCCGCGCCGGTGTACGGGGTCAGTCCGCGCTCGAGTCCGGCGCGAACCATCGAGT
>JABSQW010000093.1 GCA_013215605.1 Myxococcales bacterium | reverse complement strand
AGCCGAGGACACCCGAGTGAAGCCGGTCGTACGCCCGGTGCTCCCGATGGTGATGCGCGGTGTCCCCGCGACGCGCGTGAAGGGCCAGTACATCTTCACCGACGCAGCGCGCGAGGCGGCGGCCCTGGGTATCGACTGGGGGCGCGGGTTCTACGACCCCATCGGTGAGCCGGCGCGCAACTGCTACTCCCTCTACGCCTGGGCGTGCAAGCACGGCAGGGGAACCGAACTGCTGCGGAGCTTCCTTCGCGCCGCCTTCTTCGAAGGTGTGAATACGAACAACGATCGGGGCATGCGCGTCGTGGTCGAGAACGCCGGCCTTGCCTGGAACGAGGCCCGGGGCATCATGGGCAATCGCGACTACGAAGACGAGCTCGAGGCGAATCGTCTGGCCATGTACGGCTTCGGTTCCTGGGGCGTGCCCAGCTTCCGACTCCTGGATGCCGACGGTAGTGAAGTGCTCGCGCTCTGGGGACAGGACCGACTCTGGCTGTTCGCGCGAGAGATCCAGCGGTTGCTGCGTGAGCGGCCCTCTCACGGGGCGTGAATCGAGTCGATCACGCTTCGCAGCAGGACGGGATCATCGGTGAGGATGCCATCCGCGCCTGCTTCGAGGAGCGCGCGCATCTGCGCCTCGCTGTTGGCGGTGAAGACCAGTGTACGGAGCCCGAGCCGCCCCGCAGCCCGCAGCACCGATGGCGCGACGCCGTCGAAGCCGAGGACGCTGACGGGCACGATGAGCACCTCGGCGGGAGGTGGCTCCGCCGACGGAAAGCCGAGGCGGGCACGCGCGTAGAACACGGCGGCCTCAGCGACCGAGAGCGACGTCGCCACTTCCGGGCACGCGCGGCGAAAAGCGATCAGGACCTCCGCAAAGAAGGAGCTCACCATCATCCGGTCGTCGGCTCCCTGGCTGCGGATCAGCGAACACAACCGAGCGACGAGGGCCGGGGCCTCGGGCTTGAGCTCGACGCTGATGCGCGCATCGGGGAACCCTGCGACCACCTCCTCGAGGGTGGGAATGCGGATTCCGTTCCCCCGCAGAGACCGTTTGCCGGACGCGTCGACGAAATGCTGAGCGGCGTCGAACGCCTGCAGTTCGGCGCGCGTGAACTCGCGCACCGCACCCGTCCCGTCGGTCACGCGATCGACCGTCGCGTCGTGAATCACCATCAGCACGTCGTCGCGGCTCGACTGCAGATCCATCTCGAGGACGTCGGCGCCGGCCGCAAGGGCGCGCTCGAACGCGAACAGCGTGTTCTCGGGCCAGCGCCCCATTCCGCCGCGATGCGCGATCACCCAGGGAGGTCGCAGCTCCGTGTAGGGGTGCGGGGAAACGGGGACCGGCGACCCGTCCGGGAGCGATGCGCGAAGAACGAGCGCAAACGCCGCCACGCAGAGCACTCCGCCCGTTGTGAGGACGAGGGCCGAGCGGCCCCGGGCATTCCCCGGTCGCCGGTTGCGGAGAGGGTTCAGTAGCTGGACCCGGCCTCGAGAGGGTCTTCGCGCGCCACCGTCATCGAGTCCGCCGGGATCAAGAACGCCGGGATCGCCGCCACGCGAAACGCCGTCGAGATGGCGCTGCACTCCCCCGTCTCGGCGTCCGGGAAGGCGTCGGCCTCGCGCTTGAGCGCCTTGTAGATGGCCGGACAGCGGAATCCGACGTTGAAGACACCGGATCGAGTCGCCTGCACCGCGTACGCGTCGTAGAACTTCGCGATGTCCCAGTAGCCGCCGATGAGGCCGCGCGCGTTTCCGTCCGGCTCGAGTTCGAGGCGGAGGTGTGCGCCGCGCAGCCGGTACTCGGCATCGAGGAACTGCCCGTTGAAATCGAGGAGCAGGTCGACAGGGCCTGCGGTCACCACACCGTCGACGAGCTTGCCGCTCGTCACGTTTCGATAGCGCTCGTCCTCGGCGATGCTCAAGCTCGCCCAGCTCAAGAGCTCTCCCGCGGCATCCACCGGGATCTGGTCGGGACTCGAGAAGATCGCGACCCCCACGTGTTCGTCGTTGCGCGGGTCGTCGATGTCCGAGATCTGGATCAGGATCGTGCGACCGCCCTCCCTGATGTTCGTGATCGCATATTCGTCGATGATGCTGCCGCGCTGATAGCCCGTGACACAGCCGAGAACGCGCCACAGCTGGTTGTCGATCCCCGGCTCGCCGGCCTGCCCCGAGAAGTCCTGGTGTGCGCAGCTATCGGGGCTCGAGTTCTCCAGCGTCGACACGCTGCCGTCGAGATCGAAGCCCGCGGCCACGCCGGGACCCTCGAGGGTGAGATGTCCGTCGTCGGAGAACAGGGCGGGCTCCTTGCACGGATCGGGTCCGCCGCGTTTCCGCATCAGACGGAGGTATTCGAGATATCGGGGCGTATTCTCGTCCGTGATCCCCGACGTGGGATCGACCTGCGAGAGGTACAGCTCGCGCTCGTCGATGTTGAAGCCACTCGGGCAGACGTTTTCACTGTCGGGCGGCTGGTCGAACGTGAAGTCCGTCAGGACGAAGCCCAGCGTGGTCGCGCTGGCCATCGCCAGGACCGGAGGAGAGAGCTCCTCGACACTGCCGCAACCCGCGGTGAATCCGGTAAGCGCGGCGATGAGCGCGGTCACGCACGCACGTCGATGGGTCATGGCTGCCTCCTGATCGAGAGAGAGGGGCTACGCGAAGAGCTCCCCGATGGGCTTCTGGGTCTGCATGGATCCGGCTCCCCACTTGTCGACGGAGAGCCCCAGGAGCTGCTGCACGGTAAGACCGATGCGCGTGGTGGGATCGTTCGTGCCCGCGACGTGGATGCCGGTGCGCAGACGACCGCCGGCGCGCCCCGCCGTCATCACCGGGAGACCCGAGACGTCGTGGACCTTCGCGAAGGATGTCTCGGAGTGGGCGAGAACCAGACAGTTGTCGAGCAACGTGCCGTCCCCTTCGCGGATGCCCGCGAGCTTCTGCACGAAGGTCGTCCACGCCTCCATGCTGCGGTCGACGAAGAAGCTCGCGTTGGGCTGGTAGCCGAGCGCCGAGTCGATCGGCTCCTCGTGGGTGAGCGTGTGATGACCCGCCGAGTTGCCCGCGCGGTGGAGGTTCGACGCGCCGTAGGAGAAGACCGTGTTGAACACGCGCGTCTGGTCGCAGGCGAGCGCGAGGGCGAGCAGACCCGCCATTTGTTCGTGATTCGCGATCGCATGACCGATCTCGGCACTCACCTCGGAGTCGAGCGCGGGTTCGGGCTGGACACACGCCGCGAGCGGAGGCGGCTTCTCGAGCTGCATGGCGAGCTGGTGCTCGAGCTGGCGCAGCGACGTGAGGAACTCGTCGAGACGCTGGCGATCGTGGCTGCCGAGCTCGCGTTCCAGGCGGCGGCGATCCTCCATCACCGCCGAGATGACGCTCTGGCGCACCATCACCTCGGGATCGGGAACGAATGCAGCGTCGTTGGGGTCGCGAAAGCCCGAGCCGAAGACACGCGTGTAGAGCGCGAGGGGCGACACCTCGCTCGGGTTCGCAACGCTCTCGCTGCGCAGGCTGTAGCTGTGGCGCGGGTTTCCCGTGGCAGCGATCTCGAGCGAACGGAACCGCGTCGCGCTTCCGATCTCGTCGGCGATGAGCACGTCGAGGGTCGGCGCGGGCACGTCCTTCGACCGCGTCGGCGGCGCCCCGGTCAGCATGCCGATCACGCCACTGTGGTGGGGGTGGTTGGGGCGGCCGTCGAGCAGCACGCTGAAGCCACTCAAGACGTTCAAGTGCTCGCGGATGGGCGCCAGCGGTGAGAGCTCGGTGGTGAGCTCGTAACCGGCTCCGGTCTCCGCGGGGTTCCAGCGCGGCGGGTTCATCCCGCAGCCCCAGAACCAGGTCCCGAAGCGGACGGGGAGCTGCCCCCCGTCGGCCCACGCCGTGCCCGCGTCGTTGAGAAACGCGTCGAAGATCGGCAGACCCAGCGAGAAGGCGGCACCGCTCATGGCGCCGTGCAGGAACGTTCGACGGGTGAGGTCTCGACTCATATCACGACTCGCTCCCGGGAGGAATTTCGCGCAACGCGGAGGCCGTCCGAAACGGCTCGCTCGCGGCGATCATGCGCATCAGCTCCCGATGGCGATGGCCGCTCGCAGCGAAGCGCGCCGTGAGATCGCGAAGAAACTCCCGCTCGCCGACGACCGCGCTCCGGCCGACCGCGTAGCGGAACAGGCTCTCCACCGCGCACGCACTCACCCCTGGATTGTCGCGCAGGACGCGCCCGACGCCCACCAGATCCTCGAAGGCCTCGCCGTCGACCCGGCCACTCGCGTCGATCGGCTCTCCGTTCTCGCTGGCGCGCCACATGCCGATTCCGTCGAAGTTCTCGAAGCCGAGCCCGATCGGATCCATCAGGCGGTGACAGCTCTCACACCCGGTCCCGGTGCTGTGCGCGCTCAGCCGGTCACGCGCGGTCTTGTGTTCCGGGTTGTTGGTGTCCTGGACCACGGTGAAGTCGACGTCGGCCGGCGCCGCCGGAACCTCCTGACACATCAGCGCCTCGCGCACGAAGATCCCCCGCAGGGTGGCGGAGCTCCGTCCCGGGTGGGAGTGCAGGGTCAGGAGACTCACGTGCGAGAGCAGTCCGGCGCGCGGGCTCCCCTCCGGGAACTCCGCGGGCTCCCATCCTTCGCGCTCGCGCACGGGCACCTGGTAGACGAGGCCGAGGTTCCGCGTCATGAAGGAGCGGCGCGACGTGAAGAGATCGCGGTAGTCCGCGTTCCGCACCACGAGGTGGTCGGTGATCACCCGCAGCGTCTGCTCGCGCGAATCCGCGAGGATCTGCCGGTTGAATCTCGGATACAGGAGGACGTCTTTGCTGACCTCGTCGATCTCGTCGAGGCGCAGGAGGTCGCTGAAGAAAGCACGCACGCCGGACTCCAGCTTTCGAGACGCCACGAGGCGTTCGATCTGTCGATCGAGAGTGGAGCCGCCGGCCAGATCGCCCCGCTCGGCGGCATCGAGGAGTTCGTCGTCCGGCGTGCTATTCCAGAAGAAGAAGCTCAGCCGGCTGGCGATCGTGTCATTGGTGAGACGCAGGCGGTCCGTCCGATCGGGATCGGGCGATGCGCGCTCGACGCGAAACAGGAACTCCGGCGAGATCAACAGGCTCGTGAGCGCGTACTCGAGTCCCGTGTAGAAGTCTTCGAGCTTCCGCGTCGTGGCCTCTGCGATCTCGAGCCGCGGTGCGACGTCCTCGTCGGAAAGCTCGCGCCGCAGCAGACGCCGACCCACTTCGGCGATGAACTGCTCCGCACAGGCGCGGTCCGTCGCGCTCGCATCCTCGGGAGTGCAGCGAACGAAGCGGTCGCGGTTGTCGGGTGCGATCACCTGGGCGGAGATCCGCCGCGCGATGGTTTCGTACTGCTCGAAGCCCGCTGGGGTGATGGTCACGAAGGCGGTACCGACCGCGAGCAGCCCTTCGCGACGCGCGTCGGGCTCGAAGCGACCCACCACCTTGATGTCGGGACCGAACACGTCGGCGATGGTCTGCTTGTACTGGTCGGCGGTGAGGCGCCGCATCGCGATCGGCCCGACGCCGTCGTCTCTGCTACAGGACAGCGCTACGGCGCCGGCGAGTGCCAGCAGAAGCCATCTCGACGCGGAGGAATGCATCGACCCGATCATCCCACACCCCATTCCATCACTCTGCGACCGAACTTCGGGCGCTGCGCCCACGAGTCGCAGTGACCGCGGGGATTCGCGGGACCCTGCAGGATCTGACAGCGCCCACAAGCGCCGGCGTCCGCGCCGGTGGTGAAGAACTGGCAACCCGCGCATTCCCGCTGCGGGCCGTGAGGCGACGACTCGGAGAATTGCAGGGTCTCTCGCATGCTCAGCTGGGCGGTACTCAGGAGATCCGGGTCCGTACAGACGTCCGCGTCAGCGCAGCCCGTCGAGATCGCGAGCGGGAGGGACAGGCCGAAGAGGCCGAGCATTACGCCGCGCTGAAGCGCCTCGCGACGGGTGAATCTCATGCGATTTTCGCTCTCCGATTGACCCGACTCACCGGGCGCCCCCAGTATGACACCCGATGTGCCGAATCATCGCATCTCCCCGGTCGATCGCCGCAATCGTCGTCCTATGGGCGTGGCTCGGCGGTTGTTTGGCAGCCGAACGTCCCACCTCCGATTCCCCTTCGCAATCGCCTTCGCCCGCGTCGCACGCCGAAGCGCGGGGCCGCTGTGCGGATCACGATCCCCTGCGCAACGCGTACTTCGGCGAGCTCCACGTCCACACCGGTTTCTCCCTGGACGCTTTCACCTTCGACACGGTCGCAACGCCGGATGACGCGTACCGCTTCGCGCGCGGCGAGCCCCTCCAGCTACCGGGGGGGAGAACGACCCGCCTCGAGCGCCCTCTCGACTTCACGGCGGTCACCGAACACGCGTCGACCCTGGGTGAGCTGCGCCTCTGCACCGACCCGGACTCTCCCGCCTACCCTCGAGCGGGCTGCGCCACCCTGCGCGGCGAACGAGCCATCGCAGACCATCCGCTCGGCGCGCTTGGCGCGCGACAGGATGCCGTGACGGCCCGCGGCGTCTCGGTCGCGGAGCGTTCGAAGGAGGTCTGCGGAGAGGATGGGGGTGCGTGCCTCGACGCGATGGATTCGGTGTGGGCGGAGCTCCGGCGCTCGGCGGAGCGCTTCAACGACCGCTCTCCCTCCTGTCGTTTCACGACCTTCAACGGCTACGAGTACACGGCCACACCCGGCTACTCGAAGGTCCACCGCAACGTCATCTTCCGCAACGAGAACGTCCCCGACCGGGTGGTGGCATGGGTAGACGAACCGGATCGCTGGGGGCTCTGGGAGACCCTCGACCGACAGTGCCTGCAGGCGGGCTCCGGCTGCGACGTGCTCACCATTCCCCACAACTCGAACATGAGCAACGGGAAGATGTTCGAGATCGACTACCGCGACGAGCCGCGCGACGTGCAGATCGAGCGCGCGCGTCTCTGGCAACGCCTCGAGCCGCTCGTGGAGATCATGCAGACCAAGGGCGACTCTGAGTGCCGGAACGGCATGTGGAAGGTAAAGGGCGGTCCCGATCCACTGTGCGACTTCGAGAAGTGGCGCGTTCCCGAACCGAACCCGGAGCCCTGCCGCGGCGGGACCGATACGAGAGGTCTCTTCGGCATGGGCTGTCAGTCGCGGCTCGATTTTTCCCGCTACGCCCTCGTCGAGGGTCTGCGCGAGGCCGAACGCATCGGAGTGAACCCGATCAAGATCGGCAACACCGCGAGCACGGACATGCACAGCGCGAACCCGGGCGACGTCGCGGAGCGTTCGTTCGACGGCGTCCTCGGTATCAACGACAGCGATCCCGTGCAGCGGCTCTCCGGGGTCAGCCCGACCATTGGTCCGGCTCCCTTCAACCCCGGTGGACTCGTGGGCGTCTGGGCCGAGGAGAATTCGCGCGACGCGCTCTTCGACGCCATGAAGCGGCGCGAGACGTTCGGCACCAGCGGTACCCGCATCCTTCCGCGCTTCTTTGGCGGTTGGGGGTATGCAGCGGATGCGTGCGACAGCGCTCAATGGCTCGAGGAAGCCTACGCGGGAGGCGTGGCGATGGGAGGCGATCTCCCGAACCGACCGGGCGGCGCCGGAGCGCCCCGCTTCATCGTCTCGGCCCTCCGCGATCCCGGCTCTTCCGACCACCCCTCCCTGCCGCTCCAGAGGCTTCAGATCATCAAGGCCTGGCCCGGGCAGGGCAACGACATGCACCAGGCGATCTTCGACGTCGCGGGCGACGCAGCGTCGGACGCGAGCGTCGACCCCGACACCTGTGAGCCCCGGGGTGCCGGCCACGACGAACTCTGCGGCGTCTTTACCGATCCCGACTTCGACCCCGACGCTCACGCCGTCTACTACGCGCGAGTGATCGAGAATCCGAGCTGTCGCTGGAGCACGATCCAGTGCAACGCGCTGCCACCCGATGGACGCCCGCCGGCCTGCAGCGACCCCGCCGTCCCGGAGTTCATCCAGGAGCGAGCCTGGACCTCCCCGATCTGGTACGCGCCCGCGCATTGAGCGTGCGATACTCCCTGGTAAGGGAGAGATGGCCATGGCGACTGCGACGAACGCCCCTGCTTTCGATGTCCTACCGATGTCGGGATCGCTCGGAGCCGAGGTCCGGGGAATATCCCTCGAGCATGCGGGCCCCACCGAAGCGGAAGCGATCCTCTCGCTGTTGATCGAGCACATGGTGCTCTTCTTTCCCGACCAACACCTGACACCGGATGCGCACATTGCGTTCGGGCGGCACTTCGGCGACCTCGAAGGCCACCCGAATGTCCAGGGAACCTCCGAGCACTCGGAAATCTTCGAGCTCCGCGCCTCGCGCGGCGCCGTCGCCGACGAATGGCACAGCGATCTCACCTGTCAGGACCAGCCCTCGGTTCTCGCAATCCTCAACATGGTGAAGTGCCCCGCGGTAGGCGGCGACACGATGTGGGCCAACATGGTCAAGGCCTACGACGCGCTGTCGAGGCCGCTCCAGGACCTGTGTGAAGGCCTGACCGCACTCCACGACGCCCATCCGCACGGCCAGCCCGAGAAAATGTCGATTCACCCGGTGGTGCGCGTGCACCCGGTCACGCGGCGGAAGTCGCTGTTCGTCAACGAGCACTTCACGCGACGCATCGTCGAGCTCAGCCACGAAGAGAGCGACCTGCTGCTCGGTCACCTGACGCGCTGGGCGTCTAACCCGAGCTTCACCGTCCGCTACAGCTGGGCTCAGGGCACGATCGCGATGTGGGACAATCGGTGCACCCAGCACTACGTCCTCGATGACTTCGAGGAGGAGCGCGTCATCCAGCGCGTCACCGTGATGGGCGACCAGCCGGAAGCGGCGAGCCCCGCGCGCTTCGAGCCCTTCACGAACAGCGGTGCCCCGGGTGCCTCCGGTCGTCACGACCGTCAGCTGAAGGCCTACCTGGACGCGAAAGCGCAAGCCCGATAGAGCCACCGGCGAGTTCGGCCCGGCCTGGGAGAAGCGTCCGCGCGGGACGCTCGATAGGCGGTTCAGCCTGTCAGCGTCTCAGTGAAACAGAGTCGAGCTGGCTCGCTACCCGGCGGCGCGCATCACCTGCGCGACGTGGCCCCACTTCTCGCGCGTCGACGGGTCACGGTTCCAGGTCTCGGGCGCGGTATACGACGTTACGCGGAGCGTGGGTGCGACGTCGCGGTAGCGCTCGACGAGCTTGGTGCCGAGATCGTTCCAGCTTCCCGTCACGGTGTAGCAGTCGAGCACTTCGTCGGTGATCGACGCGCGCATGCCCGCGATATCGCCGCGCGCCTGTAGAGCGTGGAGCTCCTCCGACAGTCCGTCGAAGCCGTGGTGTTCGAAGACCGCGGAGTACGTGCGAGTGGAGCCGTAGAACCCGATCATCGTGCGCGCGTGGGCTCGGGTGGCTTCGAGCTCTTCGTCGGTATCGCCCACGGCCGTCATGATCGGGCACTGAAAGGTGATCTCGTCGAGTTTGCGCCCGGCGCGCGCCACCCCCTCTTCGACCGCGGGACGCTGCACGTCGCGCAGGTACTCCGGCGAGTGGAAAGGATGGACGTGCACGCCGTCGGCCACCTCGCCCACCATGCGCGTCATCCAGGGCAACACCGCGGAGACGAACACCTTCGGGTCGGGGGGATCGATTGGACCCGGGCTCCACGCCGGCGGCAACAGCGAGAAATTGTAGAAGCGCCCCTCGAACGAGAGCTTCTCCTGGCCGCGGAACGCGCCGAAGATCGCCTTCAGGGCCTGTACGTATTCCTTCATGCGCGGCCCGGGCGGTGCGAACTCGCTGCTGAAGCGCCGTTCGACGTGCGCTTTCACCTGGCTTCCGAGGCCGAGGGTGAAGCGCCCCCCGCTCGACTCGGCGAGCTCCCAGGCGATCTGGGCCGTAATCATGGGGCTGCGCGGAAAAGCCACCGCGATGCCGGTTCCGATCTGCAGTCGCGACGTGGCGAGCACCGCGGCGCTGCAGGAGAGGTAGGCGGTGCGGCCGCCTTCGGTGAGCCACAGTGCACCGAAGCCAGCGTCCTCGATCTCCCGGGCCAGGGTCTGGGTTTCGCGGAGCGGACGCGCGTAGCCGATGATGTCGAGTTCCATGGATTCGTGTCTCCTCGCGCCGTGCCGGCGCATGTTACCCGCGCCCGTGGTCCATCACCGCGATGCGGTCGGGCTCGATTCTGTTGTCGACGCGGCTCATTCACGTTCTCCCGAGGGCCCACCGCTCGCGTTCTTGCCCTCCCGCCTTCAGTCGCTATTCGCTGTCGGTCGGGATGTCGAAGCGCTCCACGTAGCGGGCGAAGCGATCGCGGATCTCGCCTTCCGAGAGTCCCCAGTCCTTCAGCTGATAGCTGTGCTCCCCGTGCTTGCCCGGCGGGTTGTCGGCGCGAAAGCGCTGCATGGCGTCCGCCGCGGCGTCCGTGACCGGCAGGCCGAAGTAGTCGTAGATCTTTCGAATCGCCGCGAGGGGATCGCGCTGCAAGTCGCGGAACTGGAGGTCGTAGAACTGCTTCTCCCCGTACCCGCCGCGCGCCTCCAGGGTGTTGTCGATCGCGCGTGCCCACAGCGCGAGCGTCGAGCGGCCGAACGCCACCGGGTCCGCGTCGGCGTTGAGCGATGCGCGGGACGCCCAGCACAGGCTGGCCGTCGACGGAATCACACTCACAGGATCGCGGTGCGTGTGGATCACCATCGCGTCCGGATACACCGAGAGGAAGGCCTCGAGGTCGAACAGGTGAGTCGAGTCCTTGAGGAGCCAGCGCTTCTCCGGCTCGCGGTGGCCGATCAGCTGCAGGTTTCGCTTGTGGTGCCGGTAGGAGGGCGTCATGTCCTGCTCGAGCCACCACTTCGAGTAGCTCGGGACGTTGCAATTGGCGTCCCAGCTCGAGTGGATGAAGTTCTGGGCGAGCAGGTACCAGCACTCGTCCACCTGGTCGGCCGCCATGTGGTGGATGGCCTTCATCTCCGGGCTGCGCTCGTAGATGGCGCGCGTGCTCTCGTCGGCGACGCGGAAGTCTGGATCCTCCACCCACTGCGAGCGCGGTGGGCGCGGCTTCGGTGTGTGGGCGAGCCACAGCTGCAGGCCCTGGAGGTCGGGGTCCTGGGCGAGGAGATGGTGGAGTGCCGAAGTTCCGGTGCGAGCCAGGCCGATGATGACGAGCGGCCGCTCGATGGGCGCATCCGCGCACGCGGGGTGCTGGGCCAGGCCGCGCTCGAGGTGCAGTCGACTCTTCAGCGCGTCGACGATGATGCCCTTGACGGCGACCTCACCCATCGCTGTGAAGTTTCCGTCGTCGTCGAGGGAGCCGAGCAGCACGCGCAGCGCTTCGAGGTAGCGGTCGTCGCCGAAGTCGTCGTATCCGACGGCTGCGCGGGCGGCGTCGTGGAGAGTCTGCTCGGATTCGCGAAAGCTGCTCAACGTGTTCTCCCGGTAGGCGACCAGCCTAACCCGCCCGGGACCGCTGTTGCCGAATCCCTGGACCCGGGTTCGGGGGCTCGCCAGGGCCTCGGAGGGATCGCGGTGAACGATGCCATCCGACGCTGCGGTTCCGCCGCACCCGCTGCCGCGAGATCCCAGCCTCGCGTCCGAGCGGATCGGCGACGCGGCCACGACAGTCGCTGGGTCGCACGGTCCGCGTGGTAGCCTGAGCCGAAGACGGAGGAGCCAGCATGAGTGACGACGCGGTTCAGCGCATCAGCGACGGTCGCGCCTGGGACGAGTTCTGCGACCGGTTGAAGGAGGCGGGCCACCAGGTGCTGGACGCCGCGCCCGACGACCCCTTCGATCGCGCCGAGGGGATCCGCTACGTGAGCCGCCTCGCCCGCAGCTTTCTCCGCAACGCCACCGAGACCGTGCAGCCCGGGCGAGTCGCCCTCGGTCATGCGGAATCTCCGAAGATCGGCCTCGACAACCCCGACTACGTGTACTGCGGTGCGAGCCTCGACTCGAACGCCACCTACACGCTGCGCGGCGAGTTCGCCGATGCGCACATGATCGGCTTCGGCACGTTCTCCGGAGGACTCGGCACGCCGAAAGGGCTCCTGCGCGACGGCTACCTCGAGAGCCACGCGCTGAAGCGCGAAGCGGACGGCAGCTTCGAGATCACGCTCAGCCAGGTGGAAACCGCGGGCAACTGGCTGCCGATGGGGCCGGAGACGAACGCCCTTCAGGCCCGCCAGACGCTCCTGCAGCGGGCCCGGCAGCGCCAGGCGCCGATGGAGCTCGAGCGTCTCGGCGGAGCCGAAGCACCGCCGCCCCTCGACCCGGCGCGCTTCTCGAAGGCCCTCGATCGCGCGGGCAGGGTCGTCAACGCAACCGTTTCGCAGTTCCTGAATTGGACGGCGTCCTTCGAGGCCCACCGCCACGAAATTCGTCCGATCGATCCGAAGCTCCTCGCCGTCGCGCAGGGCGATCCGAACACGAGCTACAACTACAGCTACTGGGAGTTGGCGGAAGACGAGGCCTTCGTGATCGACCTCGATCCCCCGGAGTGCGAGTACTGGAACCTGCAGATCGGCAACCACTGGCTCGAGTCACTCGACTACATGAACTTCCAGACCCACGTAAACCAGGAGACGGCCGTCGCCGATGCCGACGGCCACGTCCGCATCGTGGTTGCGCGTCGAGATCCCGGCGTGCCGAACTGGCTCGACACCGCCGGCCACGCGCGCGGCGGACTCGCGTTGCGCTGGGTGGGCGCGAAGGAGATCCCGGAGCCGCGCACGCAGGTCGTCGCACTGTCGTCGCTGGCTTGACGGGCCGCGCGGTGGCAGCCCGCAACCCGGAACGGGACGCGCGGCGTCTCCGTTCCGGGTCCGGATCGACTACCGGTCGAACGGAACGCGACGGATGCGCGCCGGACGGTCGACCCGATGCGGTCGATCCGCGCGCTGCGGGCGGTCGACGCGGTCGGGACGCACGTCCGAACGCACACGATCGCCTCGATCAGGTCGGTGGGCCCGGCGATCTCGCACGCGATCGCGTCGATCAGGTCGGTGGGCCCGGTGATCTCGCACGCGATCGCGGCTGCGGTCCCCGGGGCGAACCAAGGTGCGGAGCGAAGCGACGTCGAGCGCCGCGACCTCTCCGTTCGACTCGGCGGCGGCGGGCACGGCGCCCAGGAGCAGCACCGCCAGCATCGTGGCCAGCGTGAGGATGGAATTTCGAATCATCTCGGTCTCCTCGCCCGCTCGGATGGAATCCGGTCGGGCATTCGGGTTGCTTGGGTGGTTATCGACCCATTACGTGGGAAATTTACCCACAAAAACTGAATCGAGCCAGAAAAATCGCACCCCGAACCCCTTGGCGATCAAAATTCTTGATCTAAGTCAGTGGGTTATGAATAGTCCTAGCGCACAGCTGCAGATTGTCGGGAGGACACCATGACCGCCCCTCGCACCCATCGAACCTGGCGTTTCTCGACGCCGGAACGCGTGATCACCGGACCCGGCGGCAGCAACGCGCTGCCGGGTCTGCTCGAGGAGTTCGGCGCCAAACGCGTCTACGTGCTGTCGACCCGCAGCCTGTCCAGGCAGGTCAAGGAGATCGAAGAGCTCGTCGGCGCGGCCCACATGGGTACCTTCTCGCAGATCCGGCAGCACACCCCGGGCAGCGACGTCGAGCAGGCGGTCGCCCTTGCGCGCGGCTGCGATGCGCTCGTGGCTTTCGGAGGCGGCAGCGTCGTCGACGCCACCAAGGCCGTCGCCCACGCCATCGGCAAACCTCCGCAGATCGCAATTCCGACGACGCTGTCGTCGGGAGAGTTCACGCCGTTCGCCGGGGTCACCGACGAGAAGACGCGCCGCAAGGGTGGAGTCTTCGCCTTCGACATCGCGCCCCGCGTCGTGATCCACGATCCCGTCGTGACGAAGCACACGCCCGAGGGCCTCTGGCTCTCCACGGGCATGCGCGCCGTCGACCACGCGCTCGAGACCCTCTGGGCCCGCACCCCTCACCCCTATTCGGACACGTTGGCCGCGGAAGCGCTGCGCCTGCTGTTCACGCGGCTGCCGGATTCACGCGACTCGGAAGCCCTCGACGCCCGACAGGACTGCCTGCTCGGTGCATGGCTGTCGATCAGCGGCATCACGAACGTCGGCACGCGTCTCTCCCATCCACTGGGACATCAGATCGGCGCGTACTGGAACGTCCCTCACGGCGTCACGTCGTGCGTCGCACTTCCGACGGTCATGCGCTTCCTCGCTCCGAAAACAGCGGCCGCGCAGGAGCGCATCGCCGGAATCTTCGGCGTGGCGACAGCCGCAGAGGCCGCCGACGTACTCGAACGATTCATCGCCGACCTCGGCGTGCCGACACGGCTGCGCGACACCGACGCGGTGCGCGAGGAGATCCCTCGGGTCGCCGAGGCCGTCCGCGACGAACTCGTTCATATGGGGAGCGACGACGGCGACTCGGCAGAGGAGCTGCTCGAACGGATGTGGTGACCCGACTTCGAAGGCTCCCGCATGACTCCCGCGCAGTCCCGGGCGCGACGGGGGATGCGTGCCGTTTGGATTCACGACGTTCCGATCCCTACCTCGACTCGAGATAGCGCCGGATCAGCGCGCGCTCGGCTGCGTCGACGTAGGGCCCCATCGCCGGCATTCCCGTCCCCGAAATTCCCGTCTCGACGATCGCGTCGAATCCCACCCCGAGCTTGCTAGGCGCGCCGCGGACGTCGGGGATGCCGCTCGTGCTGATTCCCGCGCTTCCATGGCAGCGCGAGCACCAGACGTGATAGAGCCGCTCTCCGGCGGCATCCTCCCCTTCTCGCGTGATGAGAGCTTCGAACTCCTCGGCCGTCGGTGCGCTCGTCGGAAGCGCCCACGTCAGAATCGCACCCGGGCCGTTCTCCACCCCGAGCGCAGCCGGCCCGCCGATCTGCGCGAACGCCCCGCCCCACCCCGCCATGACCGACACGTACTGCACGCCGTCGAGCGCGTAGGTCACCGGCGCGGCGATGACGCCGCTTCCCGTGTGGGTCGTCCAGAGCACGCGACCGTCGGTAGCCCGGTAGGCGACGAAGCGTCCGTCGGCGGTTCCCTGGAACACCAGATTGCCGGCCGTGGTCAGCGTGCCGCCGTTCCAGGGCAGACCGTGTGGGATCCGCCAGACCTCGCGCTGCGCGACGGGGTCCCACGCCAGCAGATGACCCGAGACGGCCGACGGCCCGAAGGCGGAGAAGACGTTGAGATCGGTTCCGACGTTGAACTCGTTCACGACCGGCTTGAAGTCCGGGTCGCGGCGATACGCACCGAGGATCTCCTGCGCGGGGATGTAGGCCAGTCCGGTTCCGGGATTGAAGGACATCGGTTGCCAGTTGTGTCCGCCGAAGAACGTGGGCTTCACGAACTCGAGACCTTCGGAATAGTCCTGCCCTTCGCGCTCCCTGGGACGCCCGGTCTCCGGGTCGACGCCGGAGGCCCACGTCACTTCGACGAAGGCCTCGGCGGAGACGAGTTCGCCCGTCTTTCGGTCGAGGACGTAGTAGAAGCCGTTCTTCGGCGCCTGCATGAGCACTTTTCGCTCGCGACCTTCGATCACGAGGTCGGCGAGGACGATGTGCTGCGTGGCCGTGAAGTCCCAGGTGTCACCGGGCGTGGTCTGGTAGTGCCACACCAGGCGGCCGTCGGCGGGGTCGAGCGCCAGGATCGAACTCAGGAAGAGGTTGTCGCCGCCTCCGGGACTTCGCAGCTGGCGCACCCAGGGCGAGCCATTGCCCGTTCCCACGTAGAGGAGGTCGAGCTCCGGGTCGTAGGCCATCGAATCCCAGATGGTTCCGCCGCCGCCGAGCTTCCACCATTCCCCGCGCCAGGTCTTCGCCGCTTCTTCGAGCACCGGGGACTCGAAGCCATCGGCGGGATTCCCCGGAACGCTGTAGGTGCGCCAGAGCAGCTCGCCGTCTTCCCAGTCGTAGGCGCTGACGTACCCGCGCACACCGAACTCTGCGCCGCCGTTTCCGATGACGACACGACCCTTCATGACACGCGGAGCACCGGTGATCGTGTACGCGCCGCTCTCCGGCACGGTTCGCACCTCCCACAGTGGCTTCCCCGTCGCCGCGTCGAGCGCCGCGAGGCGCCCGTCGAGCGTGCCCACGAAGACCCGGCCGCGATACACCGCGACGCCTCGATTCACGACGTCACAGCAGGCGATCTGACCGATCTCCCGCGGTACCTTCGGATCCCAGCGCCACAGCGGAGCGCCGGTTCTCGCGTCGAGCGCGATGACCACGCTCCACGTGGTGGTCGTGTACATCACACCGTCCACGACGATCGGCGTCGCTTCGAGGCCGCGTCGGGTCCCCGTATCGTGTCGCCACGCGAGCTGAAGCCCCGCGATGTTGCCCACGTTCAGCGTCTGCAGCGGCGAGTAGCGCTGCTCCGACCAGGTTCGACCGTGGGCCGGCCACGAGCCGGAGCTGGCCGCGGCGTTCGCCAGATCCGCGTCGTCGATGGCAGCGACTTCGTCGGCCGTCACACGGACCGCAACCAACGAGAACAGCGCTACGACCGTCGCTACCAGGGCTCCTCGAAACCGCATCCCACCTCCTCGCGCCTCGCGGGCGTCGGGGCGGTCAGCCTACCAGTCCTGCCACGAGCGCACGCTCGTCGCGCAGCGCCGCGCTCGCAGGCCAGACGCGCGCGGGTGAGATGGCAGCGTAGAGGTCCGGCTGGACGCCTGGGTTTGGATCGTCAGTTGGATCCCGAGGCGTCAGCGCTCTGCCAGGCCCTCGAGACCGCGCTGACGCGACCACCGGAGCTCACGATTCTGCTGCGTAGTCGACGTAGATTGGCGACGACCAGGCCCTTGGCTCTGCCTCGGACAGGCAATCGTCGGCGGCGGGCGTACTGGCTCCACAGGGATCGATCGAGATGCAGGTGCCAGATTCGTCGTAGCGGCACCTCAAGGGATTGTTGCCGTGAATCAACAGATCCGGCGCTTCGATCGCGCGGGTGTAGTAGACCGTATCCCGGCGCGTTTCGGCGAACTCCACGTCCGAGAATTCGACCACGCATCCGCCCCCGTCGGCGGGACACGGAAAGGTGCGCCAGGGGTCTTCGACCAGTCCGTCCAGGGGCTCGTCCTCGCTGATCTGCGGGCGGATGCGAACCACCTCGATGCGCGTGATGGGGCGTCTCGTGTCGCTCGGGTGATAGCACTCGCCCACGCAGACTTGATCGATGCGCTCCTGCCCCAGCGCGGATACCGCGTCGTCGGGGCAACCGGGGCGTTGTTCGAACGAGCCGGCCGCCCGGACGCGAAAACGCGGCATCGCGGCCCGCCGGGTCGTCGAGCCCATGGGAAGCGACGTTGCGCCATCGATCAGATCGAACCAGAGCAACGTGCGCCGTCCGCTCGTGGCGTAGACCTCATTGCGCTTCAGGGCATCCCAGATCGCGTGGCGATCGCGTCCTTTCGAGTGAGCGGCGACGAGGCCCCCCGTCACCATGTAGGCGGATGCGCGTTCGGTCTCGAACAGCTGGAGTGGGTTCTCGCCGCTCGAAACGAACGGGACCGACTCCGCGACCCGCCCGGACGCACCGTCGGCGGATCCGAACATCCCGTTGGCACTCGGGGGGCCTTCTTCGCCGGCGCCGCGGGCGTCACTCATCTCTCCTCGAGCGACTTCCTTGTAGCCCGTACCCGCTCGAGCCGAGTGGTTGTCGCTGGAACCCAGGAAACCAAAACCGAAGCGCTTGGGGTTCGCGGGATCGCTGAAGTCGCGGATCGCGAGCATGTACTGCACCGATGACCGGGGGCGGTAGTTGAACGCGGGTTGGAAGCCGTTCGGAAACTGCCCCGCATCGAGCCAGTCGGTGGACTCGTACCCGGGAAGGGTCTTCCAGCCGGCTTGATAGGCATCGACGTAGTTCTGCCGCGCATCGGCCGCGCGACGCGCGCACTCTCGATCGTCTTCTCCCTCATCGAGACACTGCTCTTCGATCAACTGGCCCGCCCTCCAACAACTCGGCAGATAGTCGTCGGACGGTTCCGGACACGAGAGGGAACCCTCCTTCTCCACCACGACCTCGCGCCAATCGGGGAGTTGCTCGGAGTTCCCGTGTCCGGAATAGAGTTCCACCAGCGTCTGCCGCTTGGGATCGTGGCCGGCAAGCTGCTTGCGCCAGTCCGAGCCAGCGGGGGTGTACATCCCCCAGGCCGTTCCGTGAGGAATCACGATGGAAGGCACGTCCCAATCGTCGAGCTTTGCGAACAGCCCTTCGGGCGTCGCTGTGTTCTCGAGACAGTCGAGCGGAAGATCACGCACGGGGATGTCGTCGGCACAGAGCGGGGTCTCGGTCATGGCCGTGATCATGCGATTGAAATCGATGCCCCGCTTTCCGTTCAAAGCAGCGAGCCCGATCCGTTGGAGGGTGGACGGTCCCAGCCCCCCGCTGGTGGCTGGACTCCGCGAACCGATCGGCCGCGCGGGAATCTCGTCGTCTTCGGTTCCAAGCAACACCACGTTCTTGTGTCCGTAGTGGTTTTCGGGCGTCGTTCCGATGTGGCTCCACTCCCAGCCCAGATACGTGACCAGATCGGGATTCGCTGGATCTCCCGCCACCTCGTTGCATTGTCGAACGCTCTCGACGGTCTCGTTCCACAACCGCGGAGTCAGGCCCTCCGCGTGGTCGTTGATCGACCAGAAATCGAGAGCGGAGCAATGGCGCGCAAAGTCACAAGCGTCGGACGGAGGATAGGAGCCGCGACCTCCGGCCGTGGGAAGGTTCATCATGAACGCGTCGAAGCTGAAGGTCGTGTGAACGTGAAAATCACCGAACAGCACCTGCTTCGCGGGAGGTGCGCCGATCGCGGCCAGCGTCTCGGCTTGTTCGGCGGCGTAGCTCGCGATGGTCACTTCGGAACGCGCCATCGGAGCGACGTCTCCGGCAACTTCGTCGTCCCCCAACCCGCCGCGGCTCACCGCCTGGATGAACACCGCAACGAGGAGTCCCGCGGCCAGGCACGCGGTCAGTATCCACTTGGCCATGGCCCACCTCCGACAAGGGTCCGCTCGGCCACAGACGTGGTCATCCAGTCGCCCAGCACCGACCTCCCAGTTCATCCTACCCATCTCGAGGCGATCAGCGAGCAACCAGCAAGCCGTCAGAGCTTGAACTGTACCGTCTGGACGGTATAAAAGATGGGACATGAGCCAGTCAAGAGAGAAGATCCTGGACGCCGCCGAGACGCGGCTGCTCGCGGGCGGGCCCGCCGCGCTGGTCCTCGACGCGGTCGCCGTGGACGCCGGCATCAGCAAGGGCGGGCTCCTGTACCACTTCCGCTCCAAGGAGGCCCTCGTGGCCGGCCTCCTCGAGCGCATGTTCGAGCACTTCGATCGAGAGCTCGAATCGCTGTCGAGGACGGATCCCGAAGCAGTGGGCGCGTGGACCCGCGCGTACCTCGGCTCGACGGTGACCGACCAGGGAACACCGGCCGACAGCTCCGCGCAGCTCATGGCCGGAATCCTCGCCACCCTCGGCCGCGACTCCGAACATCTCGAGTCGGTGCGCGAGCACTTCACCCGCTGGCACCTGCGTCTCGAGACCGACGGCATCGACCCGACCACAGCGACCATCGTGCGACTGGCGGCCGATGGACTGTGGCTCTCCGCCCTGCTCGGATTGCCCCAGCTCGACGCGGAAGCAAGCGAGAACGTGGTCCGCGCGCTCCGGGACCTCACCGGTGCTTGAAACCCGGGCCACCGCGTGAGCGATCCGCACTTCGACTTCGTGATCGTCGGCGGCGGCTCTGCGGGATGCGCACTCGCTCACCGGATCAGTGCAGATCCCGCGTACCGCGTGCTCGTCCTCGAGGCCGGCCGCCCGGACTTCTGGTGGGACGTCCTGATCCACATGCCGGCGGCCCTCGCCCTTCCGCTCGGCAGCCGCTTCTACGACTGGGGCTACCGCTCCGAGCCCGAACCCCACATGGCGGAGCGTTCCATCTATCACGCGCGCGGAAAGCTGCTCGGCGGCTCGAGCAGCATCAACGGCATGATCTTCCAGCGGGGCAACCCGCTCGACTACGAGGGCTGGGCGCAGCGCCCGGGGCTCGAACACTGGAGCTACGCCCACTGTCTTCCGTACTTCAAGCGGATGGAGGCGTGCGACAGCGGCGACGCTGAATACCGCGGGCGCGATGGTCCGCTGGTCCTCGAACGCGGCCGCGCGGAGGGCCCCCTGTTCGATGCGTTCTTCGGCGCGGTACAGCAGGCCGGATTCCCGCTCACCGACGACGTGAACGGCCAGCGTCAGGAGGGCTTCGCGAGCTTCGACCGGAACGTGCGACGCGGCCTGCGCTGGAGCGCGGCGCGCGCCTACCTCCATCCGGTGAAGCAGCGTACGAACCTCGATGTGCGTTGCCGCGCATTCGCGACGCGCATCCTGTTCGACGGGCGCCGCGCCATTGGCGTCGAGTACACGAACCGAGGTCGCACCCACCGGGTGTTCGCCGACGAAGTCATCTGCTGTGGCGGGGCCATCAACTCGCCGCAGCTCCTGCAGGTCTCAGGCGTCGGTCCCGCTGCGCTCCTCCGGAAGCACGACATCGAAGTCGTCCACGACCTGCCGGGCGTCGGCGAGAACCTGCAGGACCACCTCGAGGTCTACGTCCAGCACGCCTGCAAGAAGCCCGTCTCCATGACACCGAACATGTTGTGGCGGTGGCGCCCGTGGATCGGGCTGCAGTGGCTCGCGGGCACCGGGCCCGGAATGACCAACCACTTCGAGGCGGGAGGCTTCGTGCGCAGCAATGCCGCCGTCGACTACCCGAACCTCATGATCCACTTCCTGCCCCTCGCGATCCGCTACGACGGCACGCGCCCGACCCGCGGCCACGGCTACCAGCTTCACATCGGCCCAATGAGGTCGGATGCGCGTGGCAACCTGCGCATCCGCTCAGCGGATCCCCGCCAGCCCCCGGAGCTGCGTTTCAACTACCTGTCGACGGAGCAGGACCGGCGCGAGTGGGTCGAGGCGATCGGTTGCGCCCGACACATCCTCGGTCAGCCGGCGTTCCGGGAGTTCGACGCCGGGGAGGTCGCTCCGGGTCCCTCGGTCGCGACCGGCAAGGAGATCCTCGACTGGGTAGCGCTCGACGGCGAGACAGCCCTGCATCCGTCGTGTACCTGTCGGATGGGAATCGACCCTCTCGCGGTCGTCGACCCGACGTCGCTGCGCGTCCACGGCGTCGACGGACTGCGTGTCGTCGACGCATCGGTGATGCCGACCATCACAAACGGCAACATCTACGCTCCGGTGATGATGATCGCCGAGAAGGCCGCGGACGCGATCCTCGGCCGACCGCCGCTCCCGGTGCTGGCGCTCGAACCCTTCCGCCACACCCGCCCGTAGAATCGGGACGTTCACCTGGCAGGACGCCATGGCCGAGACGCCGAAAGCCACGGGTGCGGGCACACCGACCGCCGAAATCGACATCGACGCGGGGTGGGACAACGTCGCCGACTTTCTCCGGGCGCTCCACGTGGAAACCGGCGATCGGCTGGGCGATCGTCTTCGCGGGCGTGCTGCTCGACACGGACCGCGTCGACGATCCCCGCCACGCGACGATGGGGGAGAGAAGGCTCCGGCGGGTTGCGGAAGACGCTTGAGCTGGAGGTCCGGCCGGATCTCTAGCGCGGCTGCGTCGTCATGCGCCGGAACACGCGGCGAAGCTTCGCCCTGCGCCCGGGCGTCGAGAGTTCCCTGGCGGAGAACATCCGCGGCCGAGCGCCGTCGAACACGAGGAGGTACGTCTCGCGGTCGTCGTCCGAGCTGTTCGCATTCGGGTAGGCGATGGCGCGATGCGACGCGTCGAGCGTCAGCGATTCGAGGAGCGAGAGCCCGGGGTCGCGCGCCGCGGATTCGGCGTCCAGCTCAGCGAGGACCGGTGCAAGACCGGGCTCGTTGAGCGTCCGGGGCACCCGGAAGACGGCCCAGCCCTCGACCACCTGGGCGTCGTGGCGAAAGCCCGCCACGGGCTCCCCGTAGACGTTCATGCCGAGCTGGCTCACCTGGATGTGTTTCGACGGGAAGACGTCCTCGAGCCATGCCTCGATCGCGTACCACGTCGCGGCGTTGCTCGAAGATCCCGGGAAGAAGAGATCCCGGCGCGCGGGATCGATGCTCACGACCGCCGGCAGGTTGACCAGCTGAACGA
>JABSQW010000092.1 GCA_013215605.1 Myxococcales bacterium | reverse complement strand
AACGCGAAGTTGGCCAACGGGGAGCCTATGGGCCCGGTCGAGACCTTCGGTTACTACCTGATCGTCTTCACCGCAGGCCACGACACTACGCGCAACGCGATCTCCGGTGGGATGGCGGCGCTGCTTGCGAATCCCGAGCAGCTCGATCTCCTCTGCAAGCATCCCGAGCTCACGAAGACAACCGTGGAAGAGGTGATCCGCTGGTCGTCTCCCGTCAACTACATGCGCCGCACGATGCTGAGAGATGTCGAGCTCCACGGAACGACGCTGAGCAAGGGCGAGCACCTCGTGATGTTCTACGCTTCGGCCAACCGGGATGACCGCGTGTTCGAGCGCCCCTTCGAGTTCGACATCACGCGCCACCCGAATCGCCACCTGGGCTTCGGCACCGGCGAGCACTTCTGCCTCGGCGCCCACGTCGCGCGCCTGAGCTCGCGGGCGCTGTTCCTCGAGCTCGCAAAGCGCGTGGAGATGTTGGAGCTCGCCGGCGATTCGTCGCAGATCGCCTCGAGCTTCGTCGTCGGGTACAAGACGCTACCCATCCGCTACAAGATCCGCAGCGCCGCCGCCTCCTGAGAAGACTCCGCGCACCTGTCCGATCAGAAGCGACTCGGACCGCGATCGCAGATCGGCGTGAAGCGGTCCCTGATATACTGCGGACCGAGTGCACGTGCCCGTCACTCCAAGGGAGCCCCCAATGACCTTCTCTCCGCGGGCCGTCGCCCCGTTTGCCGCGTTGGTCGTGGGCGTCGTGGGCGCCGCCGCGCTGGTGGCCACCGGCCCGGAGGTCGAGAGCCGCTCCCCGGAACCTCTCGTACCCCTCGTGCGCGTGGTGGCCGCAGAGGTCGGGAGCTACCGGCACGTCGTCGTCACCCACGGCACCGTGGAGCCGCGCACCGAGAGTCAGCTCGTGCCCGAAGTGTCGGGCCGCGTCGAGTGGGTGATGCCCACCTTCGCTTCGGGCGGCTTCTTCATGGCCGGCGAGCCGCTGATCCGCATCGAGAGGCGCGACTACGAGACGGTCGTCAAGCGCGCGCTGGCGAACCTCGCCCGGGCCAAAAGCGAGTTCTCGCGCGCTACCAAGGAGCTCCGTCGTCAGGACGAGCTCTCCCAGAACGACGTCGCCAGCGCCGCGCGGTTCGACGACGCGATCAACGCCGAGAAGGTTGCGCAGGCCGTGCTCGGCGAGGCTCGCGCCAACCTCGAGCAGGCCGAGCGCGACCTCGAACGCACGAGCATCTCAGCTCCCTTCGACGGCCGCGTGCGGAGCGAGAACGTCGATGTCGGCCAGTTCGTGAGCCGCGGCAACGCCATCGCAACCGTCTACTCGGTGGACTACGCCGAAGTGCGGCTGCCCGTGCCCGATCCAGAGCTCGCATACCTCGATCTGCCGCTCACCCGTCCCACCGAAGCCTCCAGCGGGCCCGGCCTGCTCGTTCGCCTCCACGCCGACTTCGCCGGCGCGCGCCACGTCTGGGAGGGGCGGGTCGTGCGTACGGAGGGTGAGATCGATCCGCGCACGCGCATGGTCCACGTGGTGGCGCGAATCGAGGATCCCTACGCACCAAACGACCTGGGTCGCCCTCCCCTGGCGGCCGGCCTCTTCGTCGAAGCAGAGATTCTTGGACGCATGCAGCCGCACGTCGTCGTGTTGCCACGCGCGGCGCTTCGCTCCGGGCAGCGCGCCCTGGTGGTCGACGCCGAGAATCGTCTTCGCTGGCGCGACGTGTCCGTAGCCCGCGTCGACCGCCGACAGGTGGTGCTGAGCGAAGGAGTAACCGCTGGCGAACGCATCTGCGTCTCCGCCCTCGAGAGTGTCGTCGACGGCATGCGGGTGCGCGTGAAGCCCGCTGCCGCGGCGAAAGCGCCTCTGACCGACGGCTCCGACGCGGAGGCCTGATCGTGAACCGGGTGATCGCGTGGTTCGCCTCGAACCACGTCGCCGCGAACCTCCTGATGGCTGTGCTCGTCCTCGGTGGACTCCTCGCCGTGCCGTCGATCCTGTTGAAGCCCTTCCCCGACATCGACATCGACATGATCACGGTGACCGTCGAATATCGCGGTGCGGCGCCCGAGGAGACGGAAGAAGGAATCTGCGTACGGATCGAAGAGGAGATCGAGGGTGTCGAGGGCATCGACCAGATCCGCTCGACGGCGGTCGAGGGCGCGTGCACCGTGACGGTCGAACTCATGACCGGCGCCGATATCGGACGCGGGCTCGACGACGTCAAGACGCGCGTCGACGCCATCGACACCTTCCCGGTCGAGGCCGAGAGGCCCATCATCTCGAAGGTCACCGCGCGCCGCTCGGCGATCGAGCTGGTGCTGTCCGGCCAGACGAGCGAGCACGCACTCAAGCGGGTGGGCCAGCGCGTGCGCGACGAGGTCGCGAACCTGCCCGACATCACGCATGTCGAGATCACGGGCGCGCGTCCCTACGAAGTCTCCATCGAGGTCGCCGAGCAGTCGCTGCGACGCTTTGGCCTGAGCTTCGACCAGGTCACCCAGGCGGTGCGTCGGTCCTCGCTCGACCTGCCCGGGGGCTCGATCAAGACCGAGGGAGGCGAGATCCTGCTGCGCACGAAGGGGCAGGCCTATTGGGGACCGGAGTTCGAGCGGATCGTCGTGTTGAGCGGCGCCGACGGGAGCCGCGTCCACGTCTCCGACGTCGCGGAGGTCGTCGACGCCTTCGAGGATACCGACCAGACGTCGAACTTCGACGGCCACCGCGCCCTGCTGATTCGCGTCTTTCGGGTGGGCGATCAGGACGCCGTCGACATTGCGGAACGGGTGCGCGAATACGTCGAAACCGAGGTGAGCCTCGCAGAAGGACTGCGGCTGAACGTGTGGCAGGACTCCACCGACATGCTGCGCAGCCGTCTCAACCTGATGTTCAAGAACGGTCGCAGCGGATTTCTCCTGGTGGTTCTCGTCCTCGCGCTCTTCCTGCAGGTCCGCCTGGCGTTCTGGATAAGTATCGGCATCCCGATCTCGCTGCTCGGCGCCCTCTTCCTCTTTCCGATGCTGGGCTTCTCGATCGACGTGATCTCGTCGTTCGCGTTCATCCTCGTGCTCGGCATCCTCGTCGACGACGCGGTCGTGGTGGGAGAGAACATCCACCGCCATACGCTGACCGACCCCAATCGCCAACTCGCGGCGATCAAAGGGGCGCAGGAAGTCGCCGTGCCCGTGATCTTCGGCGTCCTCACCACGGTGGTCGCTTTCTCCCCACTGATGCTCGCGCCCGGGTTCATGGGGCAGATCTTCGCGATCATCGCTTCCGTGGTCGTGATCTCTCTGCTCTTTTCCCTCGTCGAGTCGCAGCTCGTCCTACCCGCCCACCTCTCGATCGGGAAGCGTCAGAAGCCGTCCGCGAACGCGCTGGCGGTGGGGTGGCGCGGGGTGCAGACGCGATTCGCCACCTGGTTCGATCATTTGAACCAGGTCCACTACCGCGCGCTGCTCGACCGCGCGCTCGTGTACCGCTACTTCACGCTGGCCGTGGGGGTCGCTCTCCTGCTCTGGACGTTCGGTCTGCTCGCGAGCGGCCGCCTCGCGTTCTCCTTCTTCCCGCCGCTCGAATCCGACTACGTATCGGCGCGGCTCACCATGCCGCAGGGTACGCCTGCGGAGAAGACCCGCGAAGCGCTCAACCAGATCGAGGCGTCCGTCGAGCTGCTGCGGGCAGAGATCGCGGAGCAGTACCCGGACGGGGACGCCATCATCCGACACGTCCAGAGCAGCGTCGGCGATCAGCCGTTCAGCGGCGGCGGGGGTGGCCCCGGGAGTGCGGGCGCCGTGCGACCCGGCGGTTCCCACCTCGGCGAGGTCGTCCTCGCGCTCAGTGAATCGGAGAAACGCGATCTTCGCACCAGTGACATTGCCAAACGCTGGCGGGACCACGTGGGCGCGATTCCCGACGCTGTGGAGCTCGGGTTCCTGTCGTCGCTCTTCACGGCGGGCGAGGCGATCAACATCCAGCTTCGCGGCGCCGACGTCGATCAGCTCCGAAGTGCAGCGGTCGCCCTCAAGAAGACGCTGAACACCTACCCGGGCGTGGTGGACGTGTCGGACTCGTTCCGAGCCGGCAAGGGAGAGATCAAGCTCGGGCTCCTGCCCACCGGCGAAGCGCTCGGCTTGAGCCTCCAAGATCTCGCGCGCCAGGTCCGCCAGGCCTTCTACGGCGACGAGGCCCAGCGCATTCAGCGCGGGCGCGACGACGTGCGCGTGATGGTCCGCTATCCCGAAGCCCAGCGTCGATCCCTCGGCGATCTCGAGGACATGCGAATTCGCATGCCCGACGGGTCCGAGGTGCCCTTCCGCACCGTCGCTACGGCCGATCTCGGGCGCGGCTTCTCGACGATCCGCCGCATGGACCGCCAGCGCATCGTGAGCGTCACCGCCGACGTCGACCGCGAGGTCACCACCGAGAACGAGGTGCTCGCCGACATCCTGGCTACGCAGCTCCCCTCGATCCTCGCCGACCATTCGGGCGTCAGCTACTCGCTCGAGGGAGCTCAGCGCGAACAGCGTCTGGCCTTCGGCGGCCTGATCCGCTGGTACGGGTTTGCGCTGTTCGGCATCTACGCGCTGCTCGCCATTCCGCTGCGTTCCTACTTCCAGCCGCTCCTCATCATGTCGGTAATCCCCTTCGGCCTGGTCGGCGCAATCTGGGGCCACATGATCATGGGCCGCGACCTCGCCTTCATGTCCGTGCAGGGCATCATCGCGCTCTCGGGAATCGTGGTGAACTCGAGCCTGATTCTCGTCCACTACGTGAACGCGAGACGCGAGACCGGCAGCGCGCTCGACGAAGCGGTGCGCGAGGCCGGTGTGATCCGCTTCCGCCCCATCGTCCTGACGTCGATCACCACGTTTGCGGGGCTGACACCGCTACTGCTCGAAACCAGCACACAGGCACAGTTCCTGATTCCGATGGCGGTCTCCCTCGCGTTCGGCGTGCTGTTTGCGAGTGCAATTACGCTCTTCATCGTCCCGAGCGGGTATCTGATCCTCGAGGACGTGCGACGCATCGCGGGCGGGTTGCTGTCGCGCGTGCGCACCGCGATGGGGACGCCGTCACCGGTGGCGGGCGGTGCGTACTCGGGGGATTCTGAGGTGCCGTCTCGGAAGTAGGCCCTCCTTCGGTGGCGCCGACGGCGGTCGTGTAGGCTCCCGGCCATGGCGACCCGATCCGACTCGCAAGCGGGATTGCTCGCGCGGGTCGGTCTTCCCAACACGAAGTCCGTGATCGCCGTTGCAATCGTCTGCGCGTTCGTTCTGGGCGCGCTGCTCTCGATCGAATTGACCAGCGACCTCCTGATCGGCGCGAAGGATCGAACCGTTCGGCTCTTCGATTGGCTGTTCGTGTTCGCGGCGAGCGTCTCGCTGCTCCTCGTCACCGTCGTCGCTCTGCATCCACAGGCGAACCTCCGGTTGGGCGCAGACGATTCAAAGCCCGAATTCAGCAGGCTGTCGTGGTTCGCGATGCTCTTCTCGGCGGGGCTCGCTTCGGGCCTCCTCTTCTGGTCGACGGCCGAGCCGATCCTCCACTTCCAGGCCAATCCCTTCCTCGATGCGGCGGGAATCGCTCCGGGATCGGAGGCGGCGGTCGAGATCGCACTTCGCCTCACCGTGCTCCACTGGGGCATCCACGGCTGGGCGTTCTACGTCGTCACGGCCCTCGCCATCGGGGTCTACAGTCACCGGCGGAACCGCCCGCTCACGTTTCGGTCGGCCTTCACCCCCATCCTCGGCGAACGCGCCATCGAGAGCTGGCCCGGTGCGGTCATCGATCTCGTCGCGCTCTTCGGAACCGTGTGCGGAGTAGCGACGTCGATCGGTCTTTCGGCGGCCGGAATGAATGCCACGTTTCACGTGTTGTTCGGCCTCGAGATGGGTCGCGGAATCCAGGCGGCGATCGTCTTCGGCGTCTGCGGGCTCGGCACGCTCTCCGCACTTTCGGGGCTCGACCGCGGCATCCGGCGGCTCAGTGAGCTCAACGTCTGGGTGAGCGGGGTTCTATTGATCGCAGTGCTCGCGCTCGGACCGACGACCGTAATTGCCAGTCGCTTCTTCGCGACGCTGATCGACTACGTGGTCAGCGTCGTGCCCACCGGGCTCTGGGTGGCCGGTACGAATTCAGAACAGGAGTGGCAAGCCGCCTGGACGGTGTTCTACTGGGGCTGGTGGCTCGCGTGGACGCCCTTCGTGAGTCTATTCATCGCGAGAATCTCGAAGGGACGAACGATCCGCGAGTTCGTGGTCGCGGTGATGCTCGTTCCGACGCTCGTCATCCTCGTCTGGATGTCGGTGTTCGGGGGCGTTGCGCTCGAGCAGGAGCTCGCCGATCCCGGTGCCGTGAGTCGAGCCGTGAACCAAGACTACAGTCTTGGCCTCACGACGGTGCTCAGCAATGTCGCAACACCCGGAGTCTCTACGGCGCTCATCGCGATCGCGGCTTTCCTGCTGTTCACTTGGCTGATCACTTCACTCGACTCGGCGACACTCGTGATCTGTCACCTGCTGGGCGTCTCGGGATCGAATCCGGGGAAGATCTTCTGGGGCACGGCGATGGCCGCGGTGACCTGCGCGCTGCTCTGGGTCGGTGGGGTTCCCGCGCTGCAGGCGGCCTCGATCGTCACGGGGCTGCCACTCGCGGTCGCTGTCGTCGTGCTCGGTGCCGGTCTCGTGAAGGATCTCGTGCTTCATCGGCTCTAGAGCGGCTCCATTGCGGAAATCGTGTTCCATGCGACGTCCTGCAGGAATTTCGCGTCGGCTTCGGGCAGTCGGTATCCGACCAGGCGATTCTGGCGCTTGTCCGGGCGCTCCACCGCGTACCGGGTCTCGAGGTTCGCCGGGAGACCGATGGGGCTCTTGCCCGTGATGCTTGCGTACAGCACACAGGCAATCAGATAGCCGCCGTCCCGGCCGGGGTGCGGATCGCCGAGCGAGACGAAGATGTCGAGATCGGGGCGTTCCGCGAACGCCGCGTGCATCGCCGTTCCGACGGGCGCAAGGACGAGGTCGTTCTCCCGGGCTATCCGGCGCGCCGTGACGTCGATCTCCGGCTGAGACGCGCCTTCTCGCGGATCGGCCCATGCGGCGTACAACACGATCGTGGCGTCTTTGCTGTGGGTGCGGAAGTACTTCGTCAGTGCGCGCGCGGCCGGTAGCACGCCGAACAGCTCGGGCTCGACGATTCCGCGCCCCGGCTGCACGACCACGACGTCCCACGGCCCGGCGTCGACGAACGCGTGGTCGAGCGTCCCCGCTCGCGCCGCCCACTCGGCGCGCTTTGCGCGAAGCGCCGCCGTGACGTCGGCGACGGCCTTCGTGGGCTGACGCCCCCTCTCTGTGATGCGGCGCTCGCGCCAGGTGGGGACCTCGCCGCGGTTGGTCGCCAGATGGCCGCTCAACGTCTCGCCACCGGCGGTCACGGCGGCGCTCACCGATTCGACGCCGCGCGCCGCGAGGAACTCGGCGACCAGATTCGGTTGGCCCCCGGCCATCCCCGTGAAGCTGTTGCCGAGGTAGAAGATACGCAGCGCCGGGTCGGGAGCGGCTTCGGAAGGCGAGCACGCGAGAATCAGGAGGTGGAGCGGAACGAGCAGGGTCGCGCCCGGAGGAACGTGTCGGAAGGTCGCGCGCACGAGCATTCGCGAAGAGTAGCCAACGCGGCCACCAACTCTGTGCGCGCCAATCGTCAACGAAAGCTTCAGCGGCTGCCCACTGATCCCGCTGCGGGTCGCGCCATCTCGTCAGCGTCGAGGGCGCGCACGTAGAAGGCGACGTCGCGGAGCGTACCTCGCAGCGATTCGGCCGGATCGGTGGCGCTGCCGAGGTGGACGGGTCCACCCGGCAGCGAGAGTGATCTGATCCCCAGGACGTCGGTCACCTGGAGCACACCGTCCAGGTAGAGCCAGACCAGGCTGTTGCCCCGCGAATTCCCCTCGATCGTGAATCCGAGCCGATGCGGACCGTCGGTTCCGATGCGACCGGCTCCAACGATTGTTGTCGCAAGCGTGACCTCCCGCGGCTTACCGCGTCGTCGCGCTCGGCGATCGCGATTCGGATGGCGAATGAGGAGTTCGGGGGCCCCATTTGCGCGAATCGCGAGTCGCCAGCTCCCGGGTTGCTCGGCGACCGTCTGCCAGGCTCCGATTTCGTCCACGATCACGGAGCCCGTGAAGCTGAAGTCGCCATCGTGGGGGTTGAATCGCTGGTCGTCCGCGAGGGTGATTGCGCCGCCGTGTAATCGATAGGCCGACCCCTCGACCTGGGCGTCGCCCCGCACCTCTTCGACCGTGTAGGCGATCCGCGCAGCGGGGACCCGCCACTGCTGATAGGCACTGAGCAGTTCCGCTGCCACTTTTGGCTCGGATCCGCTGCGATCGAACATCTCCCCGGGGTCTGCTTCGACGTCGAACAGTTCGATCGTCTTGTGGTGGACGAGCTTCCAGCGACCGCGTCGGACCGCGAATCGCAGCTCTCGCGAGCCCTTCGATTCGAAGAAGAGTGTCCGTTCATCGGACACGGGTGGCGTCGCCGGCGGGTCTGTCGTGTCACCGAGCCACACCCCGAGCATGCTTCGCCCGTCGAACTCGGACGCCTGCGTCTGCACACCCACAACGTCGGCAAACGTGGGAAAGAGGTCGAAAGTCGCGTGGAGCGTGTCCGTCACGGAGCCGGCGGCAATGCGACCCGGCCAGCGCGCGATCATCGGGACGCGAATCCCGCCCTCGTAGAGCTTTCCCTTCTCACCCCGGTACGGCCCGTTCAAGGAGAGCTCGGGAATGGTGGTGGCACCGTTGTCGCTCGTGACGACCACGATGGTGCGATCGCGCAGCTTCAGCCGGTCGATCGCGGCGAGGAGCCGGCCGATCTGTGCGTCGGCATACTCGACGAGCGCCGCGTAGGCGCCCGCCGGGGTGGCCGGGTGGCGCTCCTTCCACGCCCGGGGCGACATGATCGGCTTGTGGGGCGCGTTGTACCAGACGTTCGCGAAGAAGGGGCGTTCGCGATTCGCCTCCATGAAGGCAATCGTGCGATCGGTGACGACGCGCGTGAAGTGGCCTATTGACGCCTCGGCCGTCGTGCCGTCGACGAGGATTTTCCGGTCGAAGTACGAGTCACCGGCGTTCGCTCGCGAATGCGCTGGGACGACCGAATGGTCGAAACCCCGTCTTCCGGGTTGAAAACGCGGTAACACCCCGAGATGCCACTTGCCGAAGTGGCCGGTCGTGTAGCCGCTCTCGCGCAGTACGCCGGGCAGCGTCGGGAACGCATCGGGTATTCCGCGCAGCGAAGCCCGTCCCATCCGTCCGCTGAGTACGCTGTTGATTCCGAGTACCGTTGGGTAGCGACCGGTGAGAAGCGAGGCGCGCGTGGGCGAGCACAACGTCGAGTTTGCGTAGAAGCGGGCAAAGCGCATGCCCTCAGCGGCGAGGGCGTCGACGTGCGGCGTGGCGATCGAGGTCGCACCGTACACGCCGAAGCTCGAGTAGCCGAGGTCGTCGAGTACGATCACGACGATGTTGGGAGGCGACGTATCCGAGGGCGCGTCGCCCGCCACGAGCTCGGCGGGCGCGAATACCGCGATCCACAGCGCGAACGCACCGAGAACGCGATGAAGGCCGGGGATGAGACGGCGTCGCAGCTCTGCGGCCTTCACATGTAGCCGCGTTCGCGCGCGATCCGGATGTAGTCCTCGGTGAGATCCGCGTCGGAGACGTGGTAGCGGCGGAGTGTCCGCGGTGCGTTCCTGGGCTCGGGGCGCGCGTGCTGAACGCAGAGGTTGTCCCACATCACCAGATCGTTCGACTGCCAGACGTGCTCGATCACGTTCGACGGGTCGTAGAGGTAGGCGTAGATCTCCTCGAGCAGGGAGTCGCTTTCCTTGCGCGGCATCCCCACGATGCGATCCGTGTGTTGGAGGCACGCGAACAGGGTGGGCAACCCGGCCGCGTTGCTCCACAAGAGCGGGTGACGCGCCCAGTAGTGCTCGGGCCCCCACCCGGGCTCGCCCCGCGGGATCACGGGGTCCGGCTCCTCGGAGCGAATCGCGGGCGACTCCGGCGAGAACAGGAAGCACGCGTGCGCGGCTTCGCGCCCTTCGAGGCGCCGGCGAAGAGCCGCCGGAAGCTTCGAGAGCGCATTCGACGAGCTCGCGAAGAGCGTCGGCGTGGCTCCCTCTTCGATCACGAGCCCGTACATCGAGATGGCGGGAATCGGTGCGACGTCGTACGCGTAGTCGAAGTGGAAGATGAGCTCACCGTCGGGAGCGGTGGTCTCGTCGTGCTGGTTCGTCACCTCCATCTTCATGGGCTGGCCGCTCGCGTCCGGCTCGACCCTGCCGAGCTGCGAGAGGAGGTCGATCTGCTGCTCGGCCGAAACCTCGCCGCCGCGAACGAGGAGCAGTCCGTGCTCGGCAAAGAGACAGCGAAGCTCGTCGCCCTCTTCCCTGCAGAGAGGAGCGTCCGAGTCGAGGTGCAGCTGCGCGCCGAAGGGCTCGGCTAGCGGGGTTGCGTACATCCGCTCGGCTAGACGCCGAGATCGACCTTGTAGAGCGAGGCGGCGTTGTCCTGGAGGATCTTGCGGCGTCGTTCGTCCGACCAGTCGGCGGTGACCTCGGCGAGGTACTTCTTCACGTCCGGATAGAGGCACGTCGGATGCGGGAAGTCCGTTTCGAACAAGACGTTGTCCTCGCCGATCACGTCGATCAACTTCGTGGGCGCCGTGTTCTCGAACCAGAAGCAGCCGAAGATCTGGCGGCGGAAGTACTCGGACGGCGGCATCGTGAGGGTCAGCTCGCTCTGGGCGCCGGTCTCCATCCACTCGTAGTCGAGCGTCTCCAGCATGAACGGAATCCATCCGATGCCACTCTCGACCGAAACGACCTTGACCTTTGGGTAGCGCTCAAGCACGCCGCTGTAGATCATGTTGCCGAGCACGCGCGCATTCTCCATGAAGAGATTCGCGGAGCCGAGAGCGAGCTTGCGCGACATGCCCATCGAAGGCCACGCCGCCCGACCGAACATGTTCCACGACGTCTCGCTCGCGCCGATGTGGAAATTGACGGGCATGTCGAGGTCGCTGCAGATCTCCCAGAAGGGCGACCACGCGTCGTCACCGAGATCCGGCAGTCCGATGCTGTCCGGGTCGCTGCACATCACGATACCGCGCAGTCCCATCCCCGCCGCACGCTCCACCTCGGCCACGCAGTGGTCGATGTTCCACCACGGCATGAGCGCCATGGGGAGGATGCGGTTGCCGGTGTCGGCCTGGATCTCGGCCATCGCGTCGTTGTAGACGGTGGCACAGAGTCGGCGAAGCTCGTCGTCGTCGAGGGACACGAATCTCTGGTTTCCGAATCCGGCGAGGTTGGGATAGATGACCTGCGCGTGGATCCCGAAGCCGTCGAGCATTTCGACACGCGCCTTCATGTCGTAGGAAGCCCGGTGGACGTCCTCGAGCTTCCACCCGAAGAACTCAGTGCCCTTCGACTTGTGGCCGTCCTTCGCTACGACGCTTGCCGCGCCGGCCGGCCCGAGGACGACGTCACGATCGACCACCCAGTGCTTCTGACCCTCGATCTCCTGGATGCGCGGAAGTCGATCGCGCCAGGCCGCGGGGGCCCGTGACGACCAGAGGTCGTAGGGTTCACTGATGTGGGCGTCGGTGTCGACGATCTGGATGTCGTCTAGCATGGGGGTCGCACTCGCCATGGGTTCTCCTCACTCGCGGGTTGCCGTCAGAATACCGCGCGGACGCCCGAAAGGCTGCGGCCCGGCTATCCTCGCGCGTTCAGACCGGAGGATTCGGCATGGTCTCGGACATCTTCGACCCCAAGCGCTGGGAGCCCGTTCCGAGCTTCTCGTTCGAGGACATCACGTATCACCGCGCCCCCGACCAGGGGACGGTCCGCATCGCCCTCGACCGGCCGGAGGTCCGCAACGCATTCCGTCCCCGCACGGTCGACGAGCTCTGCCAAGCGCTCGATCACGCGCGCATGACGTCCGACGTGGGCTGCGTGCTCCTCACGGGGAACGGTCCCTCGCCAAAGGACGGCGGTTGGGCTTTCTGCAGCGGCGGCGACCAGCGGATCCGTGGGCGAGACGGCTACCGCTACGCTGAGGGCGACGACGCGGCGAGCATCGATCCCGCGCGCACGGGTCGCCTGCACATCCTCGAGGCGCAGCGTCTCGTGCGCTTCATGCCAAAGATCGTGATCGCCGTGGTTCCCGGCTTCGCGGTCGGCGGCGGTCACAGCCTGCACGTGGTGTGCGACCTCACCCTCGCGAGTCGCGAGCACGCGGTGTTCAAGCAGACGGACACCGACGTCGCGAGCTTCGACGGCGGCTTTGGATCGGCGTACCTCGCGCGCCAGGTGGGCCAGAAGTTTGCTCGAGAGATCTTCTTCCTCGGCCGCGGCTACAGCGCCGAAGAAGCGCACCATATGGGCATGGTCAATGCCGTCATTCCCCACGCCGACCTCGAGAACACCGCCCTCGAGTGGGCGGCCGAGATCAACTCGAAGAGTCCAACGGGCCAGCGCATGGCCAAGTTTGCCATGAACCTGATCGACGACGGACTCGTGGGCCAGCAGGTGTTCGCCGGCGAGGCGACGCGGCTCGCGTACATGGGCGAAGAGGCCGAAGAAGGACGCGATGCGTTCCTGGAAAAGCGCCCGCGGGACTTCTCGCGGTTTCCCTGGTACTTCTGAGATCTTGGAGTCGACGAGAAAGGTTCGACGCGTTCGGCGTCTCGAGGTTGCGCTCGTTCTTCTCGTCGCAGCGATTTCGTTCGGCGCCACCCCCGGCCCCACGCCCGCGGTGCGCCCCAACTTCGTCGTCGTGCTCGCCGACGACCTCGGCTTTGCCGACCTCGGGAGCTACGGGAGCGAAATCGATACCCCCAACCTCGACCAACTCGCGGAAAGGGGGCTGCGCTTCACCCACTTCTACACCACCCCGAAGTGCGAGACGACGCGGCGCTCCCTGCTCACGGGGCTCTATTTCGCGGCGGCGCCCAGGAACATCGCGCGTAGAAATCCGCGTTCGAAGCGCCGCTACGTGTCCGCCGCCGAGGTGCTGCACGACGCCGGTTACGCGACGTTCGCCGTTGGCAAGTGGCACCTCGCCGGCACTCCCCTCGAGTTCGGATTCGACCACTACTTTGGTCACTTGAGTGGCAGTACCGACAGCTTCGCGGGAAACGCCACGTACCGCCTCGACGCGGAGCCGTATGCCGTACCGGAAGCGGGCTTCTACGCCACGGACGCCGAGACCGATTGGGCGATCCGATTCGTCGAGGAGGCGCACGCGACCCGAAAGCCCTTCTTCCTGTACCTCGCCTACGGCGCGCCGCACAGCCCGCTGCAGGCGCCCCGCGCCGACGTCGAGAAGTATCTCGAGCGCTACGCCGCCGGGTGGGAGGCGGTCCGCGCGCGGCGCCACGAGCGGCAGGTCGAGCTCGGCATCACCAACGACTCCTGGACACAGCGCGCTCTCCCGCTCGGAGTCCTTCCGTGGGAAACACTCGACGCAGAACAGCGCGCGCTGGAAGTGCTCCGCATGGCCGCGTACGCGGGCATGGTGGACCGCCTCGACCGCAATGTCGGGCGACTCGTCGACAAGCTCGATTCGCTCGGAGTGCGCGAGAATACCGTCATCCTGTTCCTGTCCGACAACGGTCCTAGCCGCTCGCAGCGCAAATTCGACGCGAGCAAGCCGCCCTGGGAGCCCGGCAGCTTCCTCACGCTGGACGCGGGTTGGGCGACCGCGAGCAACACCCCCTTCCGCGGCTTCAAGCGCGACCTCTTCGAAGGAGGCATCGCGTCGCCGCTGATCGTCCACTGGCCGGCCGGTATCCGGAAAGGTGGCGGCCTCGTCACCGAGGTCTCGCACGTGGTCGATATCGTGCCGACGCTCATCGACCTCGCTGGCGTGTCCCACCCCTCCGCCTCCCGCGCCGCCAGTGCGAAAAGACTCCCGCTACCGCCACGAGGCAGGTCGCTCGTGCCTGCGTTCACCGGCGGATCGCTGGGTGCGCGCAGCATCTACTGGCACTTCTCGAAGCATCGGGCCATTCGCCGCGGAAAGTGGAAGCTCCTCTCGATCAACGGCGGCAAGTGGCGCCTCTACGACCTCGAGGCGGACCGCAGCGAGACGCGCGAAGTCGCCTGGACGCCCGGTGGTCCGAAGCGGGAGCTGCGGAAAGCGTGGAAACGCTGGGCGCGAAGCGCCGGTGTGGGAAAACCGAAGAAGTCTCGCTAGGGCGAGACCCGCTGCGACGAAAGCACGCCCAGGCGCTCAGCCGACGTCGAGGCGGTAGGTGCCCGCGTCGCGCACGATGCGCCCCGCCGACGGACCCGCAAAGTGGGTACCGATGACGAGCACGGGCTGGTCTCCGTAACGGGCGAGGAAGTCGCTTCGGGTGCGAACGCCCTGATCGAAGTCGTGGTCGACCTGGGCCCCCCAACCAGGCTCCGCGATCTGACAGGGGTGGTGGATCATGTCGCCCGTGATCACGGCGTCTTCCCCGCGTGACGAGACACGCACGGACACGTGGCCCGGTGTGTGCCCCGGCGTCGGCTCCAGCCACACCTCGTCGCAGACCCGGTGGTTGGCGTCCACCAGATCCACCAGGCCGGCATCCCACACCGGACGCACCGACTCGTCGAGGACCTGCGTCGTGAACTCGTCAGTCTTCTCGCTCCAGTGCGCCCACTCGTCGTGGGCCACGAGGTAGCGCGCCTCGGCGAACGTGGGCTGCCACTTGCCATCGACCCGCATCGTGTTCCACCCCACGTGGTCGACGTGGAGGTGGGTGCACAGCACGGTGTCGACGCTCTCGCGCGGGTAGCCGGCGTCGGCGAGGTCCGCGAGAAAGGGGCCTGTCCGCTGGTGCCAGTCGGCAATGACGGGGAGGTTCTTGTCGTTCCCCACGCATGTGTCGACGAGGATCCTGCGGTCGCGCGTCTCGATCACGAGTGCGTGGATGCTCAGCACCGCCTCGCCTTCGCCGTTGACGAAGTGCGGGGCCAGCCACGGAATCTTTCCGAGGTTCGCGGCCGAGGCCTGCTCGATCACCCACTCGAGGCCCTCCATCTCGAATTCCTGCACGCGGGTGATGCGAACGTCACCGATCTGCCAGGTGAGATGCGACACGGGGACCTCCTCGCAATGGGTCGGGCGGGGCGAATCGTACGGGTCGGGCGGGTCAGGGAACTCCGGGCACGCCGAGCGCGTCCTTGTAGAATACGCCCTCCTTCATGATCCCGAGCAGGTTGTCGCGGTCCTTCAGGCAGGCGATGTCGGCGATCGGATCGCCGTCGACCACGAGCAGATCGGCGAGCTTTCCGATCTCGACCGTTCCGAGCTCGTCCCCGCGGTCGACCGTTTCGGCGCCGTGTTTCGTCGCCCAGCGGATGACGTCGAGGGGCGGAATGCCGATCTCCTTCACGTAGAGCGCGAGCTCGTCCATGTAGTCGCCGTGCGGAAGCGACGTGACGCCGTAGTCGTCCCCCACGACGATGCGCATTCCGGCGCGATTGGCTTCGGGGAGCACACTGCAGATGTTCTCGAAGTCGGCGCGCCCCTCGTCGATGCGCCGCTGTCGCTCCGCCGGGCCCTCGGCGATGAAGCTGGCTCCCATCGCCACGCCCTGGTCGAGCATCCCCTGAAGAAAGGCCAGGAAGCGCTGTGAAAAGAGCAGTGTCGGCGCGAGGCTCGAGCCGGCCTCGAGGATCGCGTCGATGCACTCGGTGTCCATGCGGTCGGCGTGGTCGATGATGTCGACCCCAGCCCACGCGGAGTCGATGATCGAGCGCCGCGATGCTGCGTGAGCGCGGATCTTCTTGCCGCGACCGTGCGCGGCGTCGACTGCGGCGGCGAGCTCGGCGCGATTGACGGACTCGAGCTCCTCGGCCGGTCCGACGCCATGCCCCATGCTCGCGGCAATCTTCGCGATGTCGGCGCCGCGACCCAACTCCTCTCGAATCGCCGAGCGGAACGCCTCGGGTCCGCTGCAGATCCGCAGCAGTCCCGTGTTGCCGACCTCCATGTACCAGCTCGAGTTCGAGCCGTCGGCCTGGTCTCCCGGTGAGATCATCTCGCGCGTACACGCCCAGATGCGAGGCCCGGAGATGAGCCCCCCGGTGATGGCGACCTTGAGCGCGTGGTCGAGATTGTACGCACTGCTCGAACACACGAGACTCGTGAACCCGCAGTCCATCGCGGTGGTGATGTTCTTCTGGGCGACGATCGCCATGACGCCGGGCTGAGCCTCGAGCCCCAGCAGCGGCGCCGACGCCAGCGCCCAGTTCGAGAAGCACGTGTGGAAGTGACAGGACCACAGGCCCGGCATGAGGGTCCGACCCTCGAGATCGACCACACGATCGTCGGGTCGCGCGGCAATGCTCGCGTCGGCGCCCACCGCGGAGATCCGCTGCTCCTCGACGACGACGCTCGACCCGGGTCGCAGCGGCTGGTCGCCGTCGAGCAGGTTGGCGTTTCGGAAGACGATTCGGCTCATCGGGAGGCCCTCCGTACGGGCGCGGCTCAGGGAATGGATGGATCGGTGGGAGGGAGCAGAGTAGGGGCTGCCAGTACCCGGATCGAGGAGTTTTTACCCTATTGACGCGCGTTCCGGAATTCGGTTCGGGTAGGATGCGCGAATGCGCTTCGAAGGTAAAACGGTCGTGGTGACGGGCGCCGCGGCGGGCATCGGCCGTGGCTACGCGGCGGCCTTCGCCGCCGAGGGCGCGCAGGTCGTCGTCGCGGACGTCGATGAAGCGGGCTCCGCCGAAACTGTCGAGGGGATCGAGAAGCGCGGCGGCGCCGCCCTCGCGGTTCGCACCGACGTCTCCGACGAAGCGGATGCGAGCAACCTCGCCGCCCGTGCCGCCGAACGCTTCGGTGCCATCGACGTGCTCGTCAACAACGCGGGTCTGCACCTGGGGATCTACAACGAGACCTCGGAGCTGCCCGTTGCGGAGTGGCGACGGCTCTTCGACGTCAACGTGATCGGCGCGATGCTCTGCGCCAAGGCGTGTCGTCCGCACCTGCGGGGCCGCACCTCCGCCATCCTCAATCAGTCGTCGAACTCCTACTCCATGGGCGTGGGCGCCTACAGTGTCTCGAAGCTCGCCCTGAACGGGCTCACGGTGTCGCTCGCTCGCGAGTTCGCGGGCGACGGCATCCGCGTCAACGGCATCGCGCCGGGATTCGTCGAGACGGAGGCCGCCAGCGCCGGCCTCTCGGATGTTCAGCGCGAAATGGTGATGAACGGACAGCTCATCAAGCGCACGGGACAGGTGTCGGACCCCGTCGCTACCGCCCTCTTCCTCTGCTCCGACGAGGCGCGATTCGTGAACGGTCAGACCTGGATCGTGGACGGCGGCTGGAGCTTCCGCCTCTGAGCCGCCCGACCGTTGACGACGCGTTGGCAACGGGATGGAAAACACGATGGCGAAAGCGCTCAGCTGCCTGACGAGTCTGGCGATCTCGCTACTGGCCTGCCAGTCGCCGTCCGCTTTCGTCGACGGACGACTCGTCGATCTCACCCACGCCTTCGACGCACGAACCCTCTACTGGCCCACTGCACCGGGCTTCGAGCTCACGTCGGATTTCGAGGGCACCACCGAGGGCGGCTGGTTCTACGAGTCCAACACCCTGCGCACGTCGGAACACGGCGGCACCCACCTCGACGCGCCCGTCCACTTCGCAGCGGGCCGACACTCGACGGACGAGATCTCGCTGGAGCGGTTGATCGCGCCCGCGGTGGTGGTCGACGTCTCGGCGGACGCTGCGCGCGATCGCGACTACGCGATCCGGATCGCCGATCTCGAGCGCTGGGAGGCTCGCCACGGCCGGCTTCCGGACGGTGTGATCGTGTTGTTCCGCACCGGCTTCGGCGCGCGCTGGCCCGACGCCGCGTCCTACCTCGGAACCGCCGAGCGCGGCGCCGCCGCGGTCGCGAAGCTGCACTTTCCGGGCATCGCC
>JABSQW010000091.1 GCA_013215605.1 Myxococcales bacterium | reverse complement strand
GGCCCTCGCCCCGATGATGCAGTACTGGGCGCGCGCGGAGAATCCGTCGCCGCGCTTCGCCTTCGGACTGCCGAAGAACATGTCGAGCGGTCTCTACGAGTGCGCGGACGGCTCCTGGATCCACATGATGGGCCGCTTCGAGGCGGTCATCCAGATCCCCGAAGCGGCCGCCGTGATCGAGGCGCTTACGGAGGACGAACTGGCGCGGGCCGGCGAGAAGATCGCTCGCTTCGTGGCGCCACCGGCGCTCGTGAGCGATCCCAGAATTCTCGTCGCGGCGTTTCTCAAGCGGTCGGCCTCGGAGTGGCTGCCGCTGCTGTGGGCGAACGACATCGCCGTGCAGCCGGCGAATCCGCCCGGCGAGGTGCTGCGCGACGAACAAGCGGCGGCCAACGGCTACGTCATCCGTGTCGACGATCCCGAGCTCGGTCGGCTGACTCAGGCGGGAACGCCATTCAGTGTGACACCGCCGTCTCGGGTCTCGCGCCCGGCGCCGCGCCTCGACGAGAATGGGAAGGAAGTGCTGGCCGAGCGGAGGCCGGCACCGACGGCGGCATCCGGAAGTACGGGCCGGCCCGGTGCCGGACCGCTCGACGGGGTGCGCGTGCTCGACTTCGGGAACTTCCTCGCCGGCCCGTTCTCGCCCATGCTGATGAGTGATCTGGGCGCCGAGGTCATCAAGCTCGAGGCCACCACCGGCGACATGATGCGACACGTCGCGCGTTCGTTCTGCGGGTGTCAGCGCGGGAAGCGCTCCATCGGCCTCGATCTGAAGAACCCGGACGTGCGGCCGGTGGTCGAGGAGCTCGTGCGACGCGCGGACATCGTGCACCACAATCTTCGCTACCCGGCTGCGAAGAAGCTGCGTATCGATTACGACAGCCTCGCGGCCCTCCACCCGACGCTCATCTATTGCCACACGAGCAGCTACGGCCGGCGCGGTGAGCGCGCCGACTGGCCGGGCTACGACCAGCTCTTCCAGGCGTGCTCGGGGTGGGAGGTTGCGAGTGGCGGCCCGGGCAATCCGCCGCTCTGGCACCGCATGGGCATGATGGACCACCAGAACGCCATGGCGTCGACGGTGGCCACCTTGCTCGCGCTGCGCGAGCGCGACCGCACCGGGCGCGGTCAGTTCCTGTCGTCGTCGATCCTCGGCGCTTGCGTGCTGACGATGAGCGAGCTCTACCTCGACGCGAATGGTGAGCTCGCGTCGTTTCCCGGCGTCGATTCCCGCCAGACGGGCATCGGGCCGGGCTATCGCATCTACGAGGTTCGCGACGGCTGGATCGCCGTGGCGGCCCTGGGCAAGACCCATCTCGAGGCGCTCCAGGGTGTCGCCGGAGCCACGTCGCCGGACGCCCTCGAGTCGGCCCTGGCCGAGCGCGAGAGCTCCGAGCTGCTGATGGCGCTGGACGCGGCCGGGGTCCCCGCCGAGCCCGTTCGCACGGGACAGGAGCAGGGCTTCTTCGACAACGCCGAGCACCGCGAGGCCCGGATGTCCGTCGCGTATCCCCACGCCGAGATGGGCGTGATGGAACAAGTCGGCGCCCTCTGGAACTTCGCCGACCTCCCCCAGCCGCTCGATCAAGCTCCTCCCACCCTCGGCCAGCACACTCGCGAGATCCTCAGCGAGCTCGGCACCGCTCCCTCCCAGATCGACGCCTGGGTAGACTCCGGCGCCGTTGCCATCGACACCCGCCACACCCCCTGGTGACCCCACCCGGCGACATCCCCGAGTGGCGGACATGCCGGGGTCGCTCTCATTGGGTTCTTGGGGTCAGGGGAGGGTCGGGTCGATGATGACTTTGCCAGTGGCGCGGCGTTCGGCGACTTCTTTGAGGGCGTCTGCGGTCCGGGACAACGGCCACTTCGAGGCGATGTGGGGTCGCAGCTTTCCGTTGGCGAGCAGGGCTTTGAGCTCTGCGCCGCGCTCGGCCAGCTCTTCCGGGGCGTTGGTGTGGAAGGGGCGGATGTCGAAGCCCACGAGGGCGGCTCCTTTCAACAAGACGAGGTTCAGCGGGATGCGCGGGATCTCGCCGGCCGCGAAGCCCACCACGACGTAGCGGCCGCGCCAGCGCATCGCGCGGTACGCTGCCTCGCTGTACTCGCCGCCGACCGGATCGATGGCGACGTCCGCGCCCACGCCACCGGTGAGCTCCTTGATGCGCTCCTTCAGGTTCTCGCGGCTGTAGTCGATCGTCTCGTCCGCACCGCAGGACCGACACACTGCGAGCTTTTCGGCGCTCGACGCCGCCGCGATGACGCGTGCGCCAAGGAGCTTGCCGATGGCGACGCTGGCGAGCCCCACGCCACCCGCGGCCCCGAGGACCACGAGCGTGTCGCCCGCTTCGAGCCTGCCCGTGGTGGTGAGGGCGTAATAGGCCGTACCGTAGACGACCGAGAATGCCGCGGCGTCGACGAGGTCGACGCCCTCCGGCACGAGCGTGAGCGAGCCCTCGGGAACCACGGCCTGCTCCGCGAACGCCCCGACGAATGTCGCGCCGTACACCGCGTCGCCCACCGCGAGTCGTGCAACGCCCGGACCCACCGCGGAGATGCTGCCCGAGAACTCGCTCCCCGGCGTGAACGGCACGGGGACCGAAACCTGGTAGCGGTTCGCCATCACCAGGACGTCGGGGTAATTGACCGACGCGGCCCGCACGTCGACGAGCACCTGCCCCTCGCCGAACTCGGGCGTGGGAAGATCCTCGAGGGTGATGTTCTCGGGCGGTCCGTACTCGTTGCAGCGTGCAGCTCGCATGGACGCCAGTCTATCAACGCACCGCGAACGTCGTGGGAACCGCTCAGTTTCCCGAATCGCTGAAGCGCGGCATGACCCGGGCGGCGATCGTCTCGAGCTGGTCGAGGTAGTGGGCGAGCGAGGTCGACCGAGTCCCGAGATTGATCACGCTCGCGCCGGCCTTTGCGGCGCTGGCGACGCCGTCGACCAGGCGCTCGACGCCGTCGGGCTGCGTGACGTCGGCCTGCTGAGCGGGTCCGAGGGCGACGTCGAACGGCGCGGTCCGCTCCTTCCACTCCGGAAGCCCGCGCGCCTGCGCGAGCATGTCCGCGACCTCGTCGGACCCGAGGGAGAACGGCGTCCAGCCGTCGGCCGCCGCAAGTGCCCGGCGCAGCGACAGCGCGGTCCGGCCGCCCAACCAGATGGGCACCGATTGCTGCACTCCGCACGGGTCGATGATGAAGTCCGAGAAGGAGAAGTGCTCGCCCTCGAACACCGGCTCGCGCCGGCCGAAGCTGGCCCGAAGGGCGGTGAGCGCCTCGCTGTAGATCGCGCCGCGCCCCTCGAACTGGGCGCCGAGAAGGTTGAACTCCTCCTCGAGCGAGCCCACGCCCACGCCGAGCATCAGGCGACCGTCGCAGAGCCGGTCCAGGGTTCCGTAGCGCTTCGCGACCGAGAGGGGATGGTGATACGGGAGGACCAGGATATTCGTGAGGAAGCGGATGCGCGTGGTCAGCGCGGCCATGAATCCAAACGTCGCGAGCGGATCGTAGTAGCGACTCCCCCGCACGGGAGCGACGTCGGTCGGGATGCCGACGTGCTCGGAGCAGGTGAGGAACTCGAAGCCCAGTCGGTCCGCGGCGACCGCGATCTCGCGCAACTCGGCCGGACCCGCATCCGCCTCCCAGGTCTTCTCCCGGCCCAGGAGCGTGACGATCGGCGTGACGAGACCGAAGCGAAGCGGTGCGTCCATGGGGGCCTCCGTGCGCCGGCAAGGCGCCAGCCGCTACTGGATGTAGCCCAACTCGCGCAGCCGCTCACGCAGCGCCGGATCTGCGGAGAAGTCGGGCACGGCCCCGGCCTCGGCGCTCGCGTCGAAGGGGCGCCGCGCGTCGAGCCGTTCGGTGAGGCGTCGTACGGTTTCGGGGTGTTGCTCCGCCACATCGGACTGCTCACCGGGATCGGCCTCGAGGTCGTAGAGCGCGATGACACGCCCGCCGCCGAGCGTCGACGACACGAGCTTGTGGCGTCGCGTGCGGAGCGCCGTGACCGAGCCGGTCTTCTCGATCGTCGATCCGTCGACCTCGGCGTACACGGTCCTCCCGGTCGGCAGGGGTTCCCCGCGCAGCGCAGGCATCAGACTCGATCCGTCGAGACCGTCGGGCACGCGACTCCCGGTGAGCTCGAGCAGCGTTGGCAACACGTCCACCAGGGAGACGGGCTCCTCGACCACGTGCCCCGTCGCGATGTGCGCGGGACACCAGGCGACGAGGGGTACGCGGATCAGTTCGTCGAAGACCTTGGCGTTGTGGTGGAAGAGGTTCCCGTGCTCCATGAACTCATCGCCGTGATCCGAGGTCACGAAGATGCAGGTCTGATCCGCGATCTCGCTCTCGCGGATCACCTGCCACAGGATGCCGAGTTCATCGTCGGTCTGGCGGATACCGCCGTCGTAGAGCGCGGCAATGTGATCGACCACCCCCGCGTCCAGCGCGTCGGTCCACCGATAGGGGGCGTAGTCGCCGGATGTGAAGGCATTCCGGTACGGTCCCGCGTAGTCGGGGTCGAACGCGCGGTTCCAGGGCGCCCGCGGCTTGTAGGGCATGTGCACCTGGTAGGTGTGGAGGAAGAGGAAGAACGGTCGCTCGCTGTGGTGCTGGAGGAGACCGAGGGTCATGCGGAGGTTCGTCGCGAAGGGCACCGTACTGAACGTCGCGTAGCCCGGGTCGACGTAGCGATCGAACCCGCGATCGAAGCCCAGCTGCGCCGAGACGAAGACACCGCCGACGAAACCGTACGTCGCGTAACCGCGCTCCGCGAGCGCCTCGGAAAGTGTGGTGAGGTGCGGGGGAATCGGGGACTTCAGGCCGAAGTGGCGCGAGCCGTGCCGCCACGGGTACTGGCCGGTGAAGAGCGACGCGTGCGACGGCAGCGTCCAGTTCGACGTCGCGAACGCCCGGCGGAACAGCACCCCGTCGCGCGCCATGGCGTCGAGTGTGGGGCTCGTGTCGCGCGAGTGGCCATAGATTCCGAGGCGGTCGGCGCGCAGGGTGTCGAGGGACACCAGGATCACGTTCGGACCCGGCCGCGGGGTGCGGTAGATCACGCGAGGCTTCGACCAGAGCGAGCCCGACGCCGGGCGGCCTATCGTCGAGCTGGCCTCGAACACCAGTGTCCCGGTGCGGCCAGCGAGGGCCGCGAGCGAAATGCGTTCGTCGTACCAGCGGCCGAAGATGCGACTGGACCGTCGCCGGACGCGGCGGCCCCAAAGCGCGTGGGTTTCCCCGTCGACTTCGAAGGTCACGCGAAAACGCACGCTGTGCTTCGGCTGCCCGGTGAATCCGCTGTGCGCGCCGAATCCGAATGCGAGGGAGGCGTCCGCGGGAACCGTCAGCGGCAGGCGGTGGACGGGGCCGTCGAGCACCAGGCGCGTCTCGCCACGCATCCGTGCGCGTCGGGTCGCCCCGCCGAGATCGAGGGGCGAAGTCGCGGCAACCGTGGCACGGCTCGTCACCGGGACGCTCGCTGCGACGTGCAGCGCTTCTTCAGCGGCGGCGTGGCTCGTGGAGAGCGCGCAGAGCACCCCGGTCGCGATCACCGCGCCAGCCCGGCGCTTCGGTAGCAGGAGCGGGATCACTCGAAACGCGGCTCCTTTGCGGGAGAGTGGGGCACGGCGAGCGACGCGAGGTGGGTCAGGCGTTCTCGAGGCGCGACAGGCGCGAGCGAAGCTCGCTCATCGCATAGTGGAACACGACGCCGTGAAGTGCCTCGCACATGCCCATATCGTCGACGGGAACGTGCACGTCGACGTCTGCGACCTGCCGGAGACGCCCGCCGTCGAAGCCGGTGACCCCGACGGTGCCCATGCCGATGGATGCCGCGTAGTCGACGGCCAGCAGGATGTTTGGCGAGTTTCCGGAGCCACTGATGGCCACCAGAAGGTCGCCGGAGCTCGCGAGTCCCCGGAGCTGCTGCTCGAAGACCGACTCATAACCCTCATCGTTGGCGAGGGCCGTGATGTAGCCGAGGTTGTCGGTCAGCGGGATGACGCGCATGCGGCGCTCCGCGTGCCGCGACGTCAGCGTTCCCTTCGCGAGGTCCTGGCCGAAGTGCGACGCCGCCGCGGCGCTGCCGCCGTTGCCCGCGAGGAAGATCGTCTGACCGGCTTCGAATGCGTCGTACAGTGCGTCGACGAGCCGCTCGCAAGCGGGTGCGAGCGAGTGCATGAGCTCGCCGGCGCGCTTCAGGTAGGCGGTTGCCGAGGCGTATTCGGGGTAGCCGTTCATTTCCAGCCTCCGTGTCGGTAGTTGAAGATCACCTTGCTTCCGTCACGCTCGGGGCCGAAGGGCAGCAGGCGGAAGTCGCTCATCCCCTTGGTGAGCTTCTCGTGACTCTGGGGCGGACAGTAGACGAGGAGGAAGCCGCCGCCGCCAGCACCGCAAATCTTGCCGCCGAGTGCCCCGTGCGCGCGTGCACACGCGTACATCGCTTCGATGGGGTCATCGCTGATGCCTTCGGCGAGAGTGCGTTTCAGCATCCAGTTGGCGTGGAGTGACTGCCCGAGCTGATCGAGGTCTCCGCTCTCGAGCTCGTCGCGAAGCTGCACCGCGAGGGCTTTGATGCCGGCGAGCTCCTCGGTTCGATCCGCCATCTGCTGCTTCTGGCGGGACAGGATCGCGTCGGCGGAGCGTGTGCGCCCCGTGAAGTACAGCTGCAGACGCATGCCGAGCTCGGCCACCCGGCGCGGCGTGAGCGTGAGCTCGTCGGTTTCCACGCGGCCGTCGCGGCGGAACGTGAAGGAGCGGATCCCGCCGAAGGCCGCGATGTACTGGTCCTGCTTTCCGATCGGTTTGGCCAGTCGATCGATCTCGATCTGGCATGCCTCTTCCGCCAGCCGTTCGGCGGGCACCTGGAGGCCCTGGTAGGTGTAGAGAGCGTTCAGCAGGCCGACCGTAAAGCTGCTCGAAGAGCCGAGGCCGGCGCCCTCGGAGGGGATGTCGGAAAGCAGCGTGATCTCGACGCCCCGGTCGACGCCCGTCACGTCCATCGCCTCCCGGATCAGGTCGTGCTTCACCTCATCGACGCGGTCGCAGATTTCCTTCTTCATGTAGTTGAGATAGATGGCGTCGTCGAAGCGCTCCTTCACGACCACGTAGGCGAACTTGTCGATCGCCGTCGACACCACGAGGCCCTCGTGGCGCGAGTAGTAGTCGATGATGTCGGTGCCGCCTCCCGCAAAGGAGACCCGAAGCGGGGTCTGCGAGATGATCACGACATCACCTCCCGCACGACACCGAGGCCGCGCATCTGCTGTTCTGCCCGGTCGAGCACTCCGGAGAGGTCGTCCTGATCGCGCAACCAGACGAGGTATTCCGACACGCTTGCCACCGCATCTCGTTTGGGCTCCCATCCGAGGGAGCGCAGCGCCGTGCAGTCGGAGAACACGTGGCGCGTGTCTCCGAAGCGGTAGCGGCCGTCGGGGCGGGGCTCATAGGCCTTGCCGAAGATCGACGCGACGATACCGGCGAATTCGGCCACGGTGTAGGCGCGTCCGCCGCCCACGTTGAACACGCGACCGTCGGCTCGCGCGTCTTCGAGCACGAGGAGGTTCGCATCGACGACGTCGTGAATATTCACGAAGTCCCGCACCTGGTGTCCATCTTCGTAGATCGGGGGCTCGCGGTCGGAGAGGAAGCTCAGACAGAAGACGCGACACGCACCGGAATAGGCGTTGTGAGGCGACTGTCGCGGACCCTGCACGATCGAGTAGCGCATCGCCACGCTCGGGATGTCGTAGCGGTCGCCGAGGCTGAGCGCGATCCGCTCCTCGGCGTGCTTCGAGAGGCCGTAGGGGTTCTGGGGGTTCGCGATGGACTCGTCGCTGGGTTGCCAGGTGGTCTCGGCGCCACAGGTGGGACACAGGAGCTCGAAGCGGCCTTTGCGCAGGCGCTCCTCGGAGCGCATGTCGGGGACGCCGACGTGTCCCTCCGGACAGCGGTGCAGCCCTTCGCCGCCCACCGACTGGGACGACGCCACCACGACTTTTCGTACCGGGAGGTCGTGCTCGACAATCAGTTCGTAGAGCAGGGCGGTGCCGGCGGCGTTCACCTGGAAGAACCTGCTGAAGTCGGGCAGATAGTCCTGGTACGCGGCGAAGTGGAAGACCGCATCGATTCCGCCGAGCGCCGGGAGCAGGTCCTCGCGCCGTGTCACGTCGCCCTGGAGGAACTCGGCGTTCGGATTCAGATAGTCGGGGACACCGGCGCGGTGAACGGGACTCGTCAGGGCGTCGAGCACGCGGACGCAGTGCCCCCCCTCGACCAGGCGGTCGACCGTGTGGGAGCCGATGAAACCGGCTCCGCCCGTGACCAGGATCTGCATGGATCGCACCCGCCAAAGAATGCCGTTTGGAGGCACCAAGAATACCCCGGAGGGTACTGGCGAGTCCAGCGAAAAACCCTACAAGTCGTTGAAATCAAATGGAAAATCTAGTGTTTCACCGCCTTTCGATGGGTTCTACGCGACGCCTGCTCGTGCACGCGGCGGCAGCAAGCGGCCCAGTCGCCCGCGGCCGATGGCGTACGCTCGCCCGCTGGGGAGAGGGAGATCGCATGACCACCGCGGGCCGCCGTCGCTTCGTCCTGCTCGATCGGGACGGGACGATCAACGTCGAACGCGACCACCTGACGGATCCGGACCGGATCGAGTTGATCGACGGCGCAGCCGAGGCGCTTCGCGACCTCGCGGCCCGGGGCTTCGGGCTCGTCGTGGTCACCAACCAGTCGCCGATCGGCCGAGGGATGATGGATCGCGCGCGGCTGGCCGAGATCCACGAGCGGCTCACGCGTGAACTCGCCGCCCGGGGGGCCCGCCTCGACGGGATCTACTTCTGCCCCCACCACCCGGACGCCGGCTGCGCGTGTCGCAAGCCCGCCACCGGAATGGCCGAGCAGGCATCCGCCGAGCACGGCTTCGAGCTATCGGAATGCTTCGTGGTGGGAGACTCAGAGGGGGACATCGGACTCGCCCGGGCGCTCGGCGCGACGGGGATCCTCGTGCGGACCGGGCGCGGCGCGGAGACCGAGCGCGCAGCCGCCGTGCACTGGGATCACGTGGTGGACGACCTGCCGGCCGCGACTCAGCTCATCGAGCGGCTGTCCCCGGTCTTGCTCGCGTAGCCCTTCGGGTAGCGATTCGTCCACTGCCACGCCGTCGAGGCGATGTCGCGGATGTCGTCGTGGCGCGGCTGCCAGCCGAGCTCCGACTTCAGGCGCTCGGGGCTCGCGATCAGCACGCCGGGGTCGCCGGGCCGACGCTCGACGATCTCGTGAGGGACGGAACGTCCCACGGCTTCCTCGCACGCGCGCAGTACTTCGAGCACGGTGTGTCCCGCGCCGTTGCCGACGTTGTAGACGCGGCCCATCCCCGGCTCGAGGCTCTCGATGGCGAGCTGGTGGGCCTGGGCGAGGTCGTCGGTGTGCACGAAATCGCGGACGCACGAACCGTCGCGCGTGTCCCAGTCGCCGCCGAAGACGAGCACCTTGTCGCGGCGCCCCGTGGCAGCGTAGAGGATCAGCGGAATCAGGTGACTCTCGCTGCGGCGATCCTCGCCGTACTCGCCGTCGGGATCCGCACCGGAGGCGTTGAAGTAGCGGAGGAACGTGTACCCCATCTCGTACGCGCGGGCATAGTCGGCGATGAGACGCTCGGCGGCGAGCTTCGTCGTGCCGTACGGCACCTGGGGAACGAGGGCGGCGTCTTCGGTCAGGGGCATCGGGTTGTCGAAGCTGTACGTGGCGGCCGTGCTCGAGAAGAGCAGGGTGCGCACGCCGCAGTCGCGCATGGCGTCGAGGACGTTCTTGGTGCCGACGACGTTCACCTTCCAGTAGGTGTCGGGATCGGCAATCGAGTCGGGCACCGACGCCACGGCGGCGAAGTGCATGACGGCCTCGGCGCCGTGGCTGCGGAGGGCTTCCGCGATCGCCTCGCGGTTCTCGAGATCGCCCACCACCAGGCGCTCGCCCGGGACGGCGGCGGCGTTGCCCTCGCTCAAGTTGTCGTAAGCGACGGGCTCGTGGCCGTTCTTGATCAGCCAGCGGAGACACGCGCTGCCGACATAGCCGGCGCCACCGGTGAGCAGGATCCTCATCGCCTCTCCTCTCGCACGTTCGCTCCCAGTCCGTGTGTTTCGGCTGATCTGCTTCGATCCCGAAGACTTGGGTAGACTACCCCGGCTCCGGCCGGTCCGGCCGGGCGGATTCATGGGGCGAGCCCGGCGCCGGCCACGAAGGAGCAGCGTGGAGCTCTCGATCGTCATTCCGGTCTACAACGAAGAGGCCAGCATCGACCCGATGGTCGAGCGGCTGTCCAGCATCCTTTCCGACCTTCCCTCGCCCCTCGAAGTGATCTTCGTCAACGACGGAAGCCGCGACGCCACCGAGGAGAAGCTGCTCGACGCGAAGGCGAGCCATCCCTGGCTCCGCGTGGTGAACCTGCGGCGGAACTTCGGCCAGCACATCGCCACCTACGCGGGCTTTGATCACTCGGAGGGGCGGCTGGTCGTGACCCTCGACGGCGACCTGCAGAACGACCCCGCAGACATCCCGAAGATCGTCGAAAAGCTCGACGAGGGTTACGACATCGTCTGCGGTTGGCGAATGGACCGCAAGGACGCCTTCTTGTCGCGCCGTGTCCCCTCACTCGTCGTGAACTGGGTGATTCGGCGCGACTCCCCGCATCCCATCCACGATTCGGGCTGTTTCCTGCGCGGCTACACCAAAGAGGCTGCGGAGGAGATCTCGCGGTACTCGAGCACACGCAGCTGGTTCCCCGTGATGTTCGCCAAGCTCGGCTTCCGCGTGACGGAGGTCGAAGTGCGCCACCACGCCCGGCCCGATGAGGAGGATTCGCGCCACGGTACGATCACGCGAATCAGTCAGTTCCTATCGATCCTGGTCGGCGCCACCGACAACCCCTTTCTCTACGTCGTCATCGCCGGTATGGCAGCCATCACTGTGTCGTTCGGCGCACTCGTAGCGGCGGCGCTGTCGCTGATCGTCGGCGGGCTCTCGGCCGCATTGACGTGGGCGGTCGTCGCGATCGTTCTCGCGGTCTGGGGAACCCTCGTCACCGTCAGCGGCGTCGTGGGTGAATACGTGGCGCGCGTGCACCATGAGATTGGTAGAACACCGCGGTATCTTGTGCGGGATATCAAGTAGCGTCAGCGGTCAACCCCGGAGTTCCCGATGCCCGACCTGATCATTCGCAACGGCACCCTCGTCGACGGCACCGGCGCGCCACCGCGCAGCGCTGACATCGCCGTCGAGGAGGGACGCATCCGTGAGGTGGTGGCACCGGGGACCCTGACCGACGCCGCCGAGGTAATCGACGCATCCGGGCTGCTCGTGACGCCGGGCTTCGTCGACGTCCACACCCACTACGACGGGCAGGCCACCTGGGATCCCGTGCTGGCGCCGTCCGCGTGGCACGGAGTCACGAGTGTCGTGATGGGCAACTGCGGCGTCGGCTTCGCGCCCGTCCGACCCGACCGGAGGCGCTGGCTGATCGAGCTCATGGAGGGGGTCGAGGACATCCCCGGCTCGGCGCTGTCCGAGGGGATTCGCTGGGCCTGGGAGTCGTTCCCGGAGTATCTCGACGCGCTCGCGGGGTTTCCGCGCGCCGTCGAAGTAGCGGCTCAGGTGCCCCACGGCGCGGTGCGCGCGTATGTGATGGGCGAGCGCGGCGCACGCAACGAGGTCGCCACGGCAGAAGACGTTCGGGCGATGGCGCGCATCGTGCGCGAGGGAGTGGAGGCCGGCGCGCTGGCGTTCTCGACGAATCGACTGCCGCTCCATACCTCGATCCACGGCGAGCCCGTCCCCGGTACCTTCGCCTCCGAAGACGAGCTGTTGGCCCTCATGCAGGGGCTGGTCGAGGCCGGGAGCGGACTTCTCGAGTCGGTCCCGGCGGGCGCAATGGGGGAGGACCTCGACGCCCCGCTTCGCGAGGTCGAGCTCTACCGCAGGCTCAGCCTCGAGACCGGCAAAGCCATCACGTTCAGCCTGGCCCAGATTCAGAACGATCCCGATCACTGGCGCGGCGTGCTCGAGAAGACCGAGGAGGCCAACGCGGAGGGGGCGAAGCTCACCCCGCAGGTCTCGGGTCGGCCCGCCGGTCTGCTGCTCAGCTGGGAGACGTTCAATCCGTTCATGCTGCGGCCGTCGTACGCCGCCATCGCGCAGCTGCCCCTGGTCGAGCGCATCGTACAGCTGCGCGACCCGGCAACTCGCGAGAAGATCCTCGCCGAACGCGACGCCGACGGCGCCAGCATGGCGATGATGCGCAACAGCTACGACACCACCTTTGCGCTCGATCGTGGCCCGGTATTCGAGCCGGATCCCGACGATTCGATCGCCGCGCGGGCGAATCGCGAAGGTCGCGACGCCGACGAGGTGGTCTACGACGACATGTGCGATCTCGTGGTCGACGCGGAGAACCCGGGCTTCTTGCACGTGTTCTTCTCGGGCTACAAGCACGGCAGCCTCGACGACATCGGTGAGATGATGCGCCACCCCTCGACGGTGGTAGGCCTCGCGGACGGCGGCGCGCACTGCAGCATGATCTGCGACGCGAGCATGCCGACGTTCATGCTTTCCCACTGGGTGCGCGACCGTTCCCGCGGCGAGCGACTTCGCGTCGAGGACGCCGTCAAGATGCTGTCGAACGACCCCGCCGAGCTCTACGGGTTGAACGATCGCGGTCGTGTCGAGGTGGGACTGCGCGCCGACCTCAACGTGATCGATCTCGACGGCCTGAAGCTCGAGACGCCGCAGATCGTTCGCGATCTCCCCACCGAAGCACCGCGGGTGGTCCAGCGCGGCGAGGGGTACCGCGCCACGCTGGTCGCGGGGCAGGTGACGTTCCGCGACGGCGAGCACACCGGAGCCACGCCGGGCGGTCTCATTCGCTAGCCGTGGCTCGGGAATCGCGTCGCTTCGCGGTGTGTGCGGCGACCGCGCTGCTCGCACTCTCGTGGGGCTGTGCGGGCACGGGCGGTCCGCGCGGCGAGCAGGCTGCGGACGCTTCTGCGACGACTCCCTCGGACCCGACCCCGGCGGCGCTGGTGGAGGCCGCAGAAGCGGGCGACTCCTTTGCGCAGCGCGAGCTCGCCGAGCGCCATCTCGCGGGGCGGGGCGTTTCGCTCGATCCGCGGCGTGCTGCGTATTGGATGCAACGCGCGGCAAAGAGCGGCGAGGGTGAAGCGATGTACGGGTGGGGGCGCATGCTCGTTTCGGGGCTCGGCGTCGACGCGGACCCGGAGGCGGGCGCGCGTTGGCTCGAGCGCGCTGCCGACGCGGGCCACGAGCGGGCGGCCCACGACCTCGGCGGGATGCTCTTGTACGGGCGTGGCATCGATGCCGATCCGGCGGCGGGGGTCGAGCGCCTGCGCGCAGCCGCCAGCGGCGGGTTTCCTCCCGCGCAGATGCTGCTCGGCGTCGCGTACAAGCGCGGTCTCGGCGTGAGTGTCGATCTCGCCGAAGCCGCGCGCTGGATGCGTCTCGCAGCGGAGAACGGCAACGCCGAGGCGCAAAACGACTACGCGGCCCTGCTCTCCCGGGGTCAGGGGGTTCCTTCCGACGAAGTGGAGGCGATGGTCTGGTTCCGTCGTGCGGCTGCGCAGGGAAATGCTCGCGCGGAGAGCAACATCGGTCGCGCGTACCTCGTCGGTCGCGGTGTCGCTGCGGACGAGGCGGAGGCCCTGCGCTGGTTTCGCATGTCGGCGCAGCACGGCTCGGAATCGGGGGCCGAACAGCTGGGGCGCCTGTTGATTTCGGGCCAGGCGATCGAGCGCGATCCCGAAAAGGGCTTGGAATGGCTGCGCACCGCCGCGCAATTGGGATCGTCGAACGCGCAGGTCGAGCTCGCGCGCGTTCTCCTCAGCGGCGAGGCGGGGGAGATCGACGCCGCCGAGGCCTTCACGTGGAACCGGCGCGCTGCCATCAACGGCAACGTGGTCGCCGCTCACCGGCTCGGGGTTCAGTACCAGCAGGGCCTGGGCACCGTGAAGAGCGATGGCGACGCGCTGCGTTGGCTCCTCGAGGCCGCCAACGCGGGCAACGCGGAGTCCCGGTACCTCGTGGGCATGCTGGTGGGGAGCGGACTCGGTACGCCGGCCAACGCCTCCGAGGCCGAGCGCTGGTTGCGGCTCGCCGCCGAGCAGGATCATCCCCAGGCCCAGGCGTCGGTCGGAATCTTGTTGATCGCCGACGGGACGTCCGACGAGCGGCGCTCCGAAGGGCGGCAGTGGCTCGAGCGCGCGGCGCAGGTCGGGAACACCGACGCGATGTACATGCTGGGCATGGCGGCCCTACGGGGCGTGGGCGCCGCGGAGGATCCGAAGGCGGCGCAAACCTGGTTGCGTCGCGGCGCCGACGCGGGGGACGCGCGCAGCTACGAGGCGCTGGGCTCCATGTATCGCACGGGGCTCGGTGTGCCGGTTGATTTCGAGGCCGCCGCCGCGAGCTATCGCGAGGCCGCCGAACGCGGCCATCGGGTCGCGCAGCACAACCTCGGCATGCTGTATCTGCGCGGCGAGGGCGTCGAGGAGAGCCCCAGCGAGGCGATGCGCTGGTTCGAGCAGGCGGCGCTCGCGGGGTTCCCGAGCGCGCAGTACACCCTGGCCCTCGGCTACGCGAGAGGCGAGGGCGTCGCCGCCGATCCCATCGAGGCCTACGCGTGGCTCGAGATCTGCGAGGCCGCGGGCTTCGCCCGCGCGGCCGGAACCAAGCGCATGCTCGGGGCGAGCCTCACGAGCGAGCAGATCGCCGGCGCACGGGAGCGCGCCAAGGCGCTCTCGCGGCAGATTCCCCGCTAGAGGTCCGGGCCCGCCTACGGGACGGACTTCTCGTTCAGGTGCGCGTCGATCATCTCAGCGTAGGAGCGGATCCCCGGCACGACGAGCCCTTCCACCTTGGCCTGCTCGTCCCACGATCGGACGCGGAGCTTGGCGTCGCGCAGCGGGTCGGCGTCGAACGCCGCGCGCTCGGCGTCGGCCATGGGGCCCCCCTGGTGGCGCAGCGTCCCGAGGCTCGCTTCGGAGAGGCTCTCGAGGTAGCCCGGGCGGGTCGTGACGAGGTAGCGCTTGGCCGCGACGTGGCTGCGGACGAGGTCCGTGACTTCGGGACGAAAACCCAGATCGGCCAGTCGGTCTGCGCCGATGCCCTCGTGCTCGAGGACACCGAGTTCGTCCATCCGCGGTGCATCCTCGGGAGCGCAGAGGTGCCCCAGGTCGTGCAGGAGCGCCGCCAGGACCTCGTTCTCGGGCGCCCGGGCGGCGCGTGCGAGCTCGGCGGTCTGGAGGGCGTGTTCGAGCTGGGACACCGGCTCCCCGATGTACTCCGCGTCTCGAAAGCTCTCGAGCAGGTCGATCAGCTCGACGGTTCGGGAGTCCACGTCGCGATGGTACACGCCGCCACGAGAGCGATCGCGGCGCGGGCCCCGGGGCGGGAAGTTCGGACCTCGAAGCGAACCGACCGCAGCGCAAGAATGCTCCCCGTCGGTCGCTACCGGGTGCGATGATCGCCGTGTGGCAGAACCCGCACTCGATGCTGCCCCGGATCCTGCTTCGGGCACGCCGTTGGCCTCTGGGCGACTCCCGCATCGATCGCTGATCGCCTACGCGGTTCCGATGGCGGCCTACATGGGCGCGTCGCTGCCGATCAGCATCTGGCTGATGAAGTTCAGCACCGATGAGCTGCTCATCGCGCCGGGAGCGATGGGCGTGATCATCATGATCGCCCGGCTCTGGGATGGCGTCTCCGACCCGCTCGCCGGCCATCTCTCGGACTCGACGCGTTCGCGGTTCGGGCGTCGGCACGTCTGGATGCTCGGCGCGGCGCTGCCCCTCGCCGTCACCCTCGTGTTGCTGTGGGCGCCGCCGCCCATGCTCACCGGAACGGCACTCGTACTGTGGATGGGCGCTGCCTACATCCTGTGGGAAACCGCGTCGACCGGTTTTCTGGTCCCCTACGCGGCACTCGGCAACGAGCTCACCCAGGACTATCACGAGCGAACCCGGCTGTTCGCATGGCGTCACCTGATCGGAGTCACGGGATACGGGCTCGGTCTCGGTCTCGTCTACTCGATTCGGACCAGCGCCGATCCGAGGCAGACCGCCTTCGTCGCCGCCCTCTCCGGTGGCGTCGCCGTTGCGATCGCCATCGTCTACGCGTGGCGCTTTTTACCCGAGCCGATGGAGCACCAGGGCCGGGGCAGCGTCGATCTCTGGAGCGGCATCCGCGACGTCCTGCGCAATCCCCACGCGCGCATCCTGCTCGTCGTCTACGCCATCGAGTCGTTCGGGATGGGGACCATCGCGTTCCTCACGCCCTACATCCTCGACAACGTCGTGGGTGACATCAGCTCGCTCGAGCTCGTGCTCGTATTCTGGGTGGTCCCCCAGTTCGTCTTCACACCGATTTGGCTGCGCGTATCACGGATCGTGGGAAAGAAGCGGTTGTGGTTGTTCGGGATGTGCCTCTACGCACTGGGATTCTCGGCGAACCTCGTAATCGGAGAGGGCACCGTCTGGATCCTCTACGCCATCGTGATCGTCCTGGGGATCGGCGGCGGCATCAGCACCGTGGTGGCGCCGGCCATCCAAGCCGACGTGATCGACTACGACGAGTACCTCAGTGGCGAGCGCAAGGAGGGGACCTACACCGCGGTGTGGAATCTCCTGCGGAAGTCCGGCTGGGCGGTGGCTGCGGGCATCGGCGGGGTGGCCCTCGGCGCGGCCGGCTACGACGGCGAGCTCGAGGTGCAGCCCGAGACCGTGAAGTCCACGATCCTGTTCCTGGTCGGCGCCGTTCCCGCCGTCGCCTACGCGCTCGGGGCGCTCCTGTTCACGCGCTTCTCGCTGAACGAGCGCGAACACCAGGACCTCGTCGCAGCCATTTCCGAGCGCGAGTAGCCGGCGGCTTCGCGCTCACAGCACGAACTCGAGTGCCAGGCTCGCGATTCGACCCTCGTCGCGGAACGCCCTGTCGCTCACCGCGAGCCGCCACGTCCCGGTGGGAGCGTTGCCGAGCAGCGCGCCGAGAGCAGGCGTGTTGACGACGTCGTAGACGGCGTCGATGTCGTCGGTGGCGTCGCCACCGCGGTCGTGGAGCAGCACGCGGCGCATTCCCATGGCCGCGGGAGGCCGCAGCTCCACGACCAGATCCCCGATGAAACTGTGTTCGAGCTGTACGCGAACCTTGAGATCGATCAACGGTTTGGTGTCCGCCACCTCTATGCGAATGGAGCTCGTCTTGCCGTCGCGAATCGCGACTTCGTGGAGCGTCTTGTGGATCGCCGTGTACCGCGTGCGGGACGGCGCGGCGAGCTCGACGGCTCGGCGCGCATCGAGTCGGCCGTAGCCGTACTTCGGGCTGTGGCCGGACGCATCGTAGCTGCCGCCCTCGGGATCGATGGGCTCACAGCTGCGGCGCAGCACGTCGCGGACCTCGTCCCACCGGAGGTCGGGATTGCGGGCGATCACGAGGGCTGCGACACCCGCGGCGCCGGGGCACGCGCTCGACGTGCCGCCGAACGAGTTGGTGTAGCTGCCCGCGGCGTCGCCGAGGGACGGCGTGCCCCAGTTGTACCCCGAGGCGCCGCGCCGGTCGGTGGTCCAGATCCCCGGCGTGACGGACGGGTAGTAGTGGTTGCTCGGGAACGCGCACCAGATGGCGTCGCCGAAGTCGCTGTAGGGCGCCTGGCGGCCCCGGTCGTCGCAGGCCGCGACCGCGGTGACTTTCTCGTAACTCGCGTACCCGTCGTTGTCGACGGATTCACCGCCGTTGCCCGCCGCCCAGGTGATCGAGCAACCGCGTCCATTTCGCCCGTGTTTCACCGCCCAGTCGATGGCGAGTCGCGTCGAGTCGGGCAGGAGCTCCCGGTGGCGGTGCTGCGGGTCGCCGGGTCTTTCGAAGTCGCCGTCGAAGGGGCCCCAGCTGCACGAGATGACGTCGGCGTCGTGCCGGGCCGCCCAGAAGAACGCGTCGGCCTCGTCCTGGGACCCGAGGCCCGAAGCCAGCCGGATCGGCATGAGCTTCGCGCGGGGTGCCACACCCGAAGCGCCGTGCGCGCCGTTCGCGCAGGCGACGCCGGCGCACGCCGTACCGTGGCTGTCCATCGCGCGGCCGCGCGGGTCATCGCTCCGGCGTGTGACGTCTCGGGGCGCGACCAGCTTGCCGGCGCCGGCGAACTCTTCGTGGTCGATGTCGAATCCATCGTCGATGATCGCGATCACGCTGCCAAGGCCTTCGGAAAGCGACCACGCGGCCACGACGTTGGCGTGCTCGTCCAGCGTGACGCCACCGATGCGGGTGCGCTGCAGATGCCACTGGCCGGGGAACGCCGCCCGGCGCCTCGGTCGTCGGATGAGCTCGGGATGGCAGAGCTCGACGGACGCGTCGCGAAGCAGGCGCGTCGATACCGCAAATACCTTCCTCCCCGTGCCCTCCGGCGCGGCGACGAAGTACGCGTTGCGCGCGTATTCGAGCGCGCGCTTGACTCGGAGGTCGTGCTCCCGGAGCAGCGCGCGACAGCGCGAGGCGCCGAGGTCGTCGCGGAACTTGACGAAGAGGTTCTCCGTGTAGAGCACCGCGCCACCCGCGCGGTCGCGCAGGACGCGGCCTGCGAACTGCACGTCGACGTCACGGCGGAGCTCGCGCCGCGCCCGATCGCGGCGCTCCTTCCGACCACTCCGCGCGCGACAGCGGAGCACCTCGACCCCTGCGTGGGGCAGGGCGAACTCGGTGTCGAACGACTCCAGTGCGCTGCGGGCCGCTCTGCGCAGACCCACGTCGCGCAGCGCGCGTCGACTCTTCGTGCGCACGGCGAGCAGCGCATCATCGACCTCGAGAGACACGCGCGCTCCTGCACCCCCACCGAGCTGATAAGTGGCCACGAAGGTCCCCCCCGATCCGGCGGGTCGAAGGACCCGCGCCGAGCGCAGTATAATTCCCGCAATGGCGAAGTCCGAGTCCGTTCCGTTCCGTTCCGGCGGCGTGCGCGAGGACGCGTGAGGGGACGACTCGTCAACGCCGCGCTGGTGGCGGTGTCATTGCTCGCGGCCCTGTGGCTCGCAGAGCAGGTGATGGCCTGGCGCCACGCCGCCGATCCCCTCACGGAGGCCCGGAAGCGCGACCGCGAGCTGCGTCTCCGCAGTCACCGGCTCGCGAAACAGCATCCCTTCGGCTTCACGGACCTCGTGCGCACGGAGGCGCGGGCGCCGGGCGCCTACCGTATCGCCGTGCTCGGCGATTCGTTCATCTGGGGCTCGGGCATCCCCCACGAGGACGTCTGGAGCCACCGCCTCGAGGAGCGGCTTCGCGAGCGCTACGCGAACGTCGAGGTGCTGTCGTGGGGGCGCAACGGCTGGTCGACGCTCGATCAGCTCGCGTTCCTCGACGAGCACGGTCGGGCGTTCGAATTCGACTGGCTGATCGTGGGGCTCGTTGAGAACGATCCAGACATCGGCCGCTTCGCGCGCATCAACGCCGATGCGAGGCTGCGCTGGATCGACGAGAACCTGGCGCTGCCTCGTCGCTGGTTCCCGCGTGTGACGCGCCTCGCCGGCGGGGCGTGGCTCGACCGGGTTCACGGCACACAGAACGACGAGTACCAGCGCTGGCTCGACGACCTCTACACCCCGGAGAACCTCGCCATCTACGCCGAAGTGCTGCGCGATCTCGCCGCACTCGCCCGCGAGCTAGAGGTCGGCCTGACCGTGGCGATGACGCCGAGCAACCGGTTCGAGGGGCGTACGGCGAACGCTTTCGCGAAGCTCGAGCCCCTCGTCCGAAACGCCGGGATCGACGTGTTGAACCTGCTGCCCGCCGCCCGCGAACGTTTCGACGGCTACCCCGACACCCTGCTGCGCGCGAGTCCGGTCAACGGACACCCGGGGCCGGTGATGACGCAGTTCTTCGCGGACGAGGTAGCCGCGTACCTGGTCGAAAAGCCGGGGTTGGTGGCTGGGCTGCAGCCGCGACCCTAGTCGCTGCGGCTAGAGCAGGCCGCGGGGGTTGCGTTCGAGCGTCGCGTCCATGCTGTCGAGAGCGTTCGCGAGATGCGAAGCCTCCTCGGGAAAGCGGAGAATCAGGTTGTGGTTCTCGGCGTCGAGCCCGACGTGCGTGAGCTGCGGCTTCGAGCGGCCCGGATCGCCGCTCTCGCGGAGGTACTTGAACGACCCCCGCCGAGCTGCGTCGGGCGAGCCGCCGACCACCGGAAAGTAGAAGAGGGTGTCGTGAGCCGACGCGCCGCCGTTCTCGAGCAGCGGAAAAAGGTCGCGTCCGTCGATGATCCGGTCGTCGGGAAGCGGGGCGCCCGCCAGGGCGAGCAGCGTCGGGAACAGGTCGATGTTCATCGCCATCGCGTCGCGCACCACACCCGCCGGCAGGCGACCCGGAAAGCGCGCGAGCAACGGCACCCGTTGTCCGCCCTCGTAGGTCTCGCCCTTGCGACCGCGGAACGCCCCCGGGTTGCCGTTGTAGTCCGCACCATTGTCGCTCGTGATCAGCACGAGCGTGCGCTCCCCGAGCCCGGCGGCGTCGATGGCGTCGAGGACGGCGCCGACGCTTCGGTCCAGATCTTCGACGACGTCGCCGTAGATACCGCCATCGGAGCTCCCGGCGTGCTCCCGCGACGCGAAGTGGGGAACGTGCGGGAAGGTGTGTGAGAAGTAGAGGAAGAAGGGGCGCTCGCGGTTGCGCTCGATGAAGGCGATGGCTTCGCGGGTATAGTGGGCCGTGAGGGACGACTGGTCGATCCCGCCCTCGAGGGGGACGTCCTCGTCGCGGTAGCTCCCCGTGTCGTGGTCGCTCTCGTCGCGGATGACGATCTCGCGATCGCGGTAGACGTGGAGGGGCGTCATGTCGTTGCTCCAGAGCACCCCGTAGTACTCGTCGAAGCCGAAGTCGTTGGGGAGGTGACCGGGAAGGCCGCCGAGGTGCCACTTGCCCACCATGCCCGTGGCGTAGCCCGCTGCGCCGAGCGCCTCGGCGATGGTGATCTCGTCGGCCGGCATTTCGTTGCCGACCCCGAGCGTCCGCCGCACGAGCGATCCGAGAGACCCCTCGCTGAAGAAGACGTGCTGGTGGGTGTTCGAGCGGATCGGGTAGCGGCCGGTGAGCAGTGCTGCTCTCGATGGCGTGCACACCGGCGCCGCCGAGTAGAAATTCGAGAGCGACACGCCCTCATCGGCGACCCGGTCGATGCGCGGCGTGTCGATCAGGCGGTTGCCGTAGAGCGAAAGATCCCCCTTGCCGAGGTCGTCGAAGAGGATCACGACGAGGTTCGGCGCGGTCTCCGGCGCCGCGGGCGAGATGCCGGCGAGGTAGCTGGCCTTCTGGTTCGCGTGCTCGGGGTGGGCGGGTTCGTAGAAGAACGAGACCTGCGCAATGCGCAGGGCGAGACCGGTGGCGAGGAGGGCGAGAGAGACGACGACGACGTAGCCGATCCCGCGCGCGAGCGCGCGGAACCCCAGTGCGGCGCGGTTCAAGGGCTCAGACCTTCGAGATGACGTTGTCCGCGAAGCCCTTCAGCGCGCCGAGCTTCTGGTCGAGCGTCATGCTGTCCTCGCTGTAGGCGTCGCGGAACCCCACGATGGCGTCGGTCACGCCCGCGTCCTCGAGACGCTTCACGCCGTCGAGGCTGTAGGCGTCCGTCGAGATCACGTGGATTTCGAAGGGCTCCTTGTCGCGACCGTACTCGACGCGCAGATCGCCGATGCGTTTCATGAGCTTTGCGAGCGTCTCCGCATCCCCCCCCGCATGCATCCAGCCGTCGCCCAGGCGCGCAGCGCGGCGCAGTGCCAGATCGGCGTGACCGCCCACGAGGATCGGGATGCGCTCGGTGGGAGCCGGGCAGAGCTTGATGGCGTCGAGGTGGTAGTGGTCGCCGTGGTACTCGAAGAACTCGCCGGTCTCCAGGCCGCGGAGGATTTCGATCATCTCGTCGAGGCGCTTGCCGCGTGTCTTCCAATCGGTCCCGGTGGCCGTAAAGTCCTCGGGCCAGGGAGAGAGTCCGACGCCGAAGCCGAAGCGGTTGTTCGTCATCACCGCGAGCGAGGTGGCAGCCTTCGCCACGAGCGTTGGCTGACGAATCGGCACCTTCATCACGAACGTGGTGAAGCGCAGTGTCTCCGTCACCGCGCCGAGGTGCGCCATCAACACGAAGGGTTCGATGAAGGGCTTGCCTTCGAGGAATTCGCGGTTTCCGTCCTGGGTGTAGGGGTAGGTGGTGTCCGATTCGCGCGGGTAGCAGATGCTGTCCGGCACCGTGAACGAGGTGTAGCCCGCCTGCTCTGCAGCGATTGCCAGGGTGGGATACTGGGTGGGGTCGCACATTGATTCCGCGAAGGCGAAGCGCACGGCGTCTCCTCGATTACGGGTTCGGGGTTTCGAGATTCGAGAGGTGATCTTTCACGAGGGCGCCGCCCTTCATGATCGCCAGGAGCTTGTCGCGGTCCTGGAGCACGGCGATGTCGACGCTCGGGTCGCCGTCGACGACGAGCAGGTCGGCGAGCTTGCCCTCGGAGACACTGCCGACCTCGTCTTCCCGGCCCATCAGCTTTGCGCCGTTCCGCGTGGCCCAGCGGATGACGTCGAGGGGGGCGATGCCCACCTCCTTGACGTAGAACTCGAGCTCCTCCGCGTAGCGGCCGTGGGGCAGGATGATGATTCCGTAGTCATCGCCCACGCAGAGGTTGACTCCGGCCTGCTGGGCGACCGGGAGCATCTTTCGCAGGTTGTCGAACTCGGCCTGGATGGGCGCCATCTGCTCGGGCGTGGCGTTTACGAGGTTGCCGGTGTCGCCCAGCATCTGCTTGAGGAAGAACATGCCCGGAACGAGCGTCGTGCCGGCCGCGACCATCGCGTCGATGCACTCGCGGTCGATCTCGTCGCCGTGATCGATGACGTCGACGCCGGCGCGCACGCACTCGAGCACGCTGTGTCGCCACGAGCAGTGGGCGCGCACCTTCTTGCCGCGCTGGTGGGCTGCCTCTGCGGCTGCCCGCATCTCGTCTTCAGAGATCGCCGAAGCGGCGGCTGTATCGTGCACGCCGTGTCCGCCGCTCGGGAAGAGCTTCACGATCTCGACCCCGCGGCTGATCTCGGCACGCACGGCCGCGCGGAACTCGTCGGGTCCGTCGCAGAAGCGGCTCGCGCCGGGGTTGCCGAGCTCCCACCAGTGGGGGCCCGTGTCCGTGTATCCACCCGTGGTGTCGAGTCCGCGGCCGCCGGCCAGCATGCGCGGTCCCTCGACCACTCCGTCATCGATGGCGGCCTTCAGCTGGACGTCGATCTCGTCGTTGATCGCTCCGGCGCTGACGATGCTCGTGAATCCGCAGTGAAGTGCTTTGCGCACGTTGTTGGCGGCGACGAGCATGAGGTAGCCCGGGGGGTTCTCGAGCCCGAGGGGCTCGGGCATGATCGTGATTCCGTCGTACGTCGAGTGGAAATGGGACAACACGAGACCCGGCATGAGCGTGCGACCCGCGAGCTCGATCTCGCGGTCGCCCGGCGCGGCCGGCGCGGCGTCGCCGTCCCCCACGAACGCGATCCGGTCGCCGTCGACCACCACGCTGACCGCCGCTCGTGCGGGGCTCTCGCCGTCGAGGAGGTTCGCTTCGCGAAAGATGGTGCGCGACATGGGACCTCCGAAAGCCGTTCAGGCGCCGACCACGGCGCTACCGGGCGACCGCAGTCGGAAGGCCGAGAGGAGCTCGGCCTCCTTGGAACGCGCATTCTCGAGCTGTTGCTCCTTCACGAGATCGAAACCGCGAATGATCTCGGGGATGCTCGCGATCTCCGTCGCCAGCGGCAGGTTCTCGGCGGAGAGCGCGTCGAGGAGCTCGCCGATGGTCATCTCGTAGTCGCTGATGAGCTGGCGCTCGAGCTTCCGATGGCTCGTGTAGCCAAACGGGTCGAAGGGCGTGCCGCGCAGGAACTTGAGCTTCGCGAGCCAGCCGAACGCGTCGAGCACCCACGGCCAGGCCGTCAGCTTCTTCACGCGCTGCGTGTCCGGATCGCGCGGGAAGAAGAGCTGCGGCGCGAGATGGAGCCTTACCGTGTAGTCTCCCTCGAACTCGGCGTCGAGCTGTTGGCGAAACGGTCCGCTCGACCAGAGCCTCGCCACCTCGTACTCGTCCTTGTAGGCGAGCAGCTTGAAGAAGTACTTTGCGACGGCTTCGCTGAGCTGTGTGCTGCCCGGGATCACCGTCTCCTCGCGCTGTCGCACCCGCTCGACGAGCTTCGTGTAGCGGCGCGCGAGGTGGGCGTTCTGGTAGTCGGTGAGCGCCGGTACGCGCAGCGCGACCATCTCGTCGACGGTCTTCGCGATGTGGACGGTCTCGGACTCGCGGATGCCGGGCTTCGCCTGCTTGCGCACCGCCTCGAGGTCGACGGCGGCGAGGCGGCCCCATGCGAGGGCGCGCTTGTTCATCTCGACGGAGCGGCCGTTCAGCTCGATGGCCCGCTCGAGCGCGGCGAGGCTCACCGGAACGCGACCGAGCTGGACCGCGTAACCCATGAGAAAGAGGTTCGACGCGATGGAGTCGCCCAGGAGCGCGGTAGCGAGGCGCGTGGCCTCGCTGAAATGGCAGCTGTCGACGCCGGCGGCCTCGGCGATCGCGTCCTGCATGCCCTGCGAAGAGAAGTCGAGGTCGGGTGATGTGGCGAACGCGTTGGTGGGGGCCACGTGGGTGTTGACCACGGCCGTCGTCCGACCGGTCTGCATCTTCGGCAGCGCCTCCTCGCCCGCCGCGACGACGATGTCACAGCCGAGGATGAGGTCGGCCGAGCGCACGCCAATGCGCGTGGCGTGGAGCTTCTCCGGGTCGTTCGCGATGCGCACGTGGCTGAACACGGGGCCGTTCTTCTGGGCGAGACCGGTGACGTCGAGGAGCGAGCAGCCCTTGCCCTCGAGGTGCGCGGCCATGCCGAGGAGCGCGCCGACGGTGATCACGCCGGTGCCACCGATGCCCGTGACCAGGATGTTGAACGGATCGTCGGTGGGCGCCGTGACCGGGGCGGGGAGGTTCCTGAAGAGTTCGTCGCTGCCGAGATCCGCGGTCTTCGTCTCGACCTTGCGGAGCTTGCCGCCATGGACGCTCGCGAAGCTCGGGCAGTAGCCGTTCACGCACGAGTAGTCCTTGTTGCAGCTCGACTGGTTGATCTTGCGCTTGCGGCCGAACTCCGTCTCCACCGGCTCGATCGAGATGCAGTTGCTCTGGACGTTGCAGTCGCCGCAGCCCTCGCAGACCGCCTCGTTGATCACGATGCGGCGATCCGGATCGTCGAACTCGCCGCGCTTGCGCAGTCGCCGCGCCTCGGCGGCGCAGGTCTGATCGTAGATCAAGGCAGAGACGCCGGGGACCTCGCGGAGGCTGCGCTGCACGCGATCGAACTCGTCGCGGTGGTGGATCGTCGCGCCCTTCGGGAAGGTGCCCTTGTCGTACTTCTCGATGTCGTCGCTGACGACGGCGATCCGCTTCACGCCCTCGGCGTGGAGCTGGTGGGCGATCTCGGGCGTCGTGATCTCGCCGTCCATCGACTCGCCCTCGATGGGCTGGCCACCCGTCATCGCGACGGCGCCGTTGACGAGAACCTTGTACGTCATGTTCACGTTGCCCGCCGCCACGGCGGCGCGAATGGCGAGCAGGCCGGAGTGGAAGTAGGTGCCGTCACCCATGTTCTGGAAGATGTGTTCGTGGTCGAGAAACGGCGACGCGCCGATCCAGGACGCGCCTTCGCCCCCCATGTGCGACGAGCCCCTCGTCCGGCGCTCCGGCAGCCACGCCACCATGCCGTGGCAGCCGATGCCCCCCATGGCGCGACTGCCTTCGGGCACGACGGTGGAGGTGTTGTGCGGACAGCCCGAGCAGAAGCTCGGTGCGCGGACCAGGCCCGTGGCGCTTCCCTGCACCACCGGCAGCGACGTGGTAGCTGCGGGCGTGACGTGTTCGGGCGCAACGCGCGACAGCCAGCGGCGCAGCGCCGCCGCGACGTCGGCCGGCGAGAGCTCGCCGATGTTCGAGACGAGTTCGGCGCCGCGCTCGTCGCGTTTGCCGTAGAGCTTCGGGCGCACGTCCTGGTTGATGAGCACCGCGGCGAGCTGCTCCTCGACGAGGGGCCGTTTCTCCTCGACGACGAGAATCTCCTCGAGGCCGATCGCGAAGTTTCGGGCGCCCACGGGCTCGAGGGGCCAGCTGAGGGCGACCTTGTAGATCGACAGCCCCATTTCGGCCGCCCGGGCCTCACTGACACCGAGCTCGTCGAGGGCCTGGCGGACGTCGAGGTACGCCTTGCCGGTGGTGACGATGCCGAGTCGGCGGTGGTCCGACGCGAGCTCGATGCGGTCGAGACCGTTCGCGCGCACGAAGGCCTGCGCGGCCAGCAGACGCTGCTCGTAGAGAAACTTCTCCGCCACGGGCGGCATGCCCTGGACGGCGCCGATGTTGAGCCCGGTCTCGGGAACCAGGAAATCCGTCGGCTCGCGGACCTGGATGCGATCCGGCGACACGGACACGGAGCCCGCGCTCTCGACCGTGTCGGTGAGGCACTTGAAGCCGACCCAGCAGCCCGAGTAGCGCGACAGCGCGAACCCGTACATCCCGAAGTCGAGGTACTCCTGGATGTTGGCGGGGTTCAGGATCGGGACGCCCATGTGGACGAGCGCCGGCTCGCTCTGGTGGGCGATGGAAGACGATTTTGCGCCCGGGTCATCGCCGCACAGAAGCAACACGCCGCCGTACTTCGCGGCGCCCGCGTAGTTGCCGTGTTTGAGCGCGTCGCAGGAGCGGTCGACGCCGGGTCCCTTGCCGTACCAGATGCCGAATGCGCCGTCGTAGTCCGAGCTGCCAATCGTGTGAATCTGCTGCGAGCCCCAGACGGCGGTGGCCGCCATGTCCTCGTTGATGCCGGGCTGGAAGATGATGTCGTTCTGCGCGAGGAAGTCCTTGGCCTGCCACAGCGCCATGTCGAAGGTGCCGAGGGGCGAGCCTCGGTAGCCCGAAATGAAGCCGCCGGTCTTGAGCCCAGCGGCGCGGTCGCGCTGCCGCTGCATCATCGGCAGCCGCGTGAGCGCCTGGGTGCCCGTCAGGAAGACGCGGCCGCTCTCGAGGCGGTAGCGATCGTCGAGCTCGTAGGCGATGTCGAAGGAGGAGGGAAGCGATTCGGGTCCGCTTTCCGGGGGGTTGGCCACAATGCCTCCAAACCGTTCGAAATCTGCTCGACGCGCGGGGTTTCGACGACGAGCCGTCGCGCCGCCGCGGCTGCGGTGTCGTCGAGGCACGCGGGGTCAGCGGAGCGGAGGACGACGGACCCGGCCAGCATAGCCGCAAGGAGAAGGGGTCGCAGCGCGCCTAGCCGCTCGGGATCTTGGCCATCATGCCGCCGTCCGCGATGAATTCGGAGCCCGTGCAATAGGACGAATCGTCGCTTACGAGGAAGGCCACGAGCTTCGCGATCTCCACGGGGGCGCTGATCCGCCCGATGGGGACGCTGTCGTAGATGCTGTTGCTCGCCTCCCCGCCCCGATCGGCGGGGTCGTACAGCGGGTCGAGCATCGGGGTATCGACTCCGCCGGGGTGGACCGAGTTGACGCGGATGTTGTGGGGTCCGAACTCGATGGCCGCGCACTTCGTCATCCCGCGGACCGCGAACTTGCTCGACACGTAGGCGGACATGGCCGCCATGCCCGCCAACCCGCCCACCGACGAGATGTTCACGATCGCGCCGCCGCCCGCCTTCTTCAGTGCGGGGAAGGCCGCCTGCATGCCGAGGAATACGCCAACCTGGTTGACGGCGATGACCTGCTGGTACTCCTCCAGCGGCATGTCGGCGATCATGCCGACGCGCAGGATGCCCGCGTTGTTGATGAGGGCGTCGACCCGGCCGAAGGCGCTCTCGGCCCGGGCGATCGTCTCGTCCCAGCTCGCCCGGTCGCTGACGTCGTGGTGGACGTAGATCGCGGCGTCGCCGAGGCTCTCGGCCACCTCCTTGCCGAGGTCGTCGAGGACGTCTCCGAGTACGACGCGTGCGCCCTCTTCGACGAACAGGCGCGCTTCGGCCTCGCCCTGGCCCCGCGCGGCGCCCGTGATGACTATGACCTTTCCCTCGAGCTTGCCCATGGTTCTCTCCTTCGACGTGTCGCGAGGATCATATCCGTTGGGTCGCGCCGCTGTATACCGGGAATGCCGGTTACCCTGCGCCTGTCCTGGGGCCGCGACAGAGGTTGCGTCGCCCACCGGGCAGCCTGGTAGGATGTGCGGTCCACAACTCGTCGAGTGAACCAGAGGGTCAGTGTGCAGCGTCGAACCGCCGTCGCCGGCGTCGGAGAATCCGAGTTCTTCAAGCGAGGTGGGGCGTCCGAGACCGAGTTCCAGCTCGCCTGCAAGGCGATCCGGCGCGCGGTAGAAGACGCGGGGCTAAAGCTCTCCGATGTGGACGGCATCGTCTCGTACATGGACGCGCGCAACAATCCCGTGCGTCTGAGCGCTGCGCTCGGGCTCTCGCGCATCGAGTTCACCGGACAGACGTTCGGTGGTGGCGGCAACGGCGCGGCATCGGCGGTGATGATCGCCGACGCCGCCATCAGCGCGGGCTACGCGGAGACCATCGTGGTGTTCCGCGCGCTCGCTCAGGGGCAGTTCGGCCGCTTTGGTCAGGCGGGCTTCGGCTACTCGGCGGGGCGGAACGTCGTGCCAGGGCCGCAGGCCTTCACGGTGCCGTACGGACTGGTGACCGCCGCCCAGATCAACGCCGTGCAGACCGTCCGCTTCATGCACGAGCACGCTGTGACCCAGGACTCGCTCTTCGAGGTCGCGTTCGTCGCCTACGACAACGCCCAGCGCAATCCGCGCGCCTTGCGCCGCGGGAGCCCGATCACGCGCGAAGACTACGACGAGTCCCGCTGGATCGCTGAGCCCTTTCACCTGTTCGACTGCTGCCCGGAGAACGACGGCGCGTCGGCCATCGTGGTGACCACGGTCGAGCGCGCCCGCGATCTCGCCAAGGGCGCGGTTCCGATCCTGGCGGCCGCCCAGGGTCTCGAGCATCGCGGGGGTGTCGATGGCTTCAACGAGGCGCCATTTCCCACGGCGCACTTCCGGCACGTCGGCGAGAGCCTCTGGTCCCGCGCTGGCGTGAGTCCGAAGGACGTGCCCGTCGCCCAGTTCTACGAAAATTTCACGGGACCGGTCCTGATGGCAATCAGCGAGATGGGCTTCTGTCCGCCCGACGACCTCGAGAAGTGGGTCACCGCGGGGTCGCTGCGCTGGCCCAACGGGGAGCTTCCAATCAACACCAGCGGCGGAAATCTCGGCGAGGCGTACATCCACGGCTTCGGCCTCGTGAACGAGGCGGTGCGCCAGATCCGCGGCGAATCCACCAGCCAGGTCGAGGGTGCGGAACTCAGCCTGATGGTCGCCGGCCCCGGCTATGCGCCGGGCAGCGCCGTGCTCTTCTGCAGGGACTGAGGGACACCATGACCCGCTATCTGGACGGATGGATGCTGCCGGCGCTCGACGAGGCGAACCGCGAGTTCTTTACGAGTGGAAAGATCGTCGTCCGCGAATGCCGGGGCTGTCAGACGATCCAGCACCCGCCCGAGGACCTCTGCTACCGCTGCGGCGGCTACGAGTTCGGGGGTCGCGAGGTCGCCGGGACCGGCACGATCTACAGCCACACCGTGATCCGGCATCCCGTGCATCCCAAGCTGTCGGAGCGGCTGCCCTACACGGTCGTGCTCGTCAGCCTCGACGAGCTTCCCGACGTGCGCATCACCGGCAATCTCCTGGAGGCGGCGCCGGAAGACGTCCGCGTCGGCCTGGCGGTGCGCGCCGTGTGGGAGGAGATTCCCGACCCCGAGACCGGCGATGTGCTGCGGCTCCCGCAGTGGGTCCCCGCCTGAAAGCATGGAGCGGTCGACGCGGCGTCGCAGCCCACCGGCTCGCGCCCGGTCGTGCCGCTTCTACAGCACCAGGAACAGCAGCAGACCCGCGCCGGCTCCCAGCCAGCGGTTGCGCTTCAACACCGCTCCCGTCAGGCCCTTGAAGCTCTCGGCCGGCGCTGCGCCGGCAAACGCGCGCCGAATGACCGGAAACTCGGTCAGGCTCGCGAACACCGCGTAGCCAAAGGCGCTGGAGACCAGCGCCAGCCGACCGGCGGTGTCGAGCGGGATGAATGTCACCAGCAGCAGGACGACCAGCCAGTGGCCCACGTTGCCGCCGACGCTCATGGCGCGAAAGGCCGCGTGGGGGCTGCGCTCCATGTCGAGGTTGAAAATGGGGAAGAAGCTCGCGATGGGCAGCGTCGGCGCGATCCCGCCGCCCCAGCGTGCGCCGGCGAAGTGCCCCCACTCGTGGCCCAGCCGATCCAGGAGGATGCCGGCGGCGATGCCGTTTGCGAGGCTGAGCAACGACGCCAACGCGAGGCCCGTCGTGGCGTGCCAGGCGTCGGCCGCGGCCCAGATCGAGAGCGCCGCCAGGGCGATCGCTCCATCGCGCTGGGCGAGTTGGAGGACCGGTGCGGCGTCGGCGGGGACGTCGATCGCCTCGTCAGGTGCAGATGCGGCAGTACTCATGGGTCCCCTCCAAGCTCGCTGGCGTCATCTTGACAGATTCTTTGCGCCTGTGGCGGGGCGACGCCAGCGTAGAAGTAGACTAGACGCGATGCGCGCGCCGATCGCCAGCCTTGCCCTGCCGTGGTTAGCGCTCGCGGTCTACGCGGCGTGCTTGTATCCCTTCACGGGGTCGCCCGAAGCCGGCGGTTCCCCCGACACGCCGATCTATCTCCTGATGGCCGACTACCTCGCCGCGTTTCCCGGCGAGCCCTCGCGCGTGGCACGGGAAGTCATGGCGCAGGCCATGTTTCCGCCGCTGCATCCACTGCTTCTCGGGCTGCTCGGTGGGTCGCGGGGAATCGCGGCGACCCACGCCTTCACCGCGACGTGTCTGCTGGCGGCGCTCGTCGCCATGTCGCGCTGGCTCGCGGCCAACGGGACGCCGCGCTGGCAGACGTGGGCGCTCCCGGCGTTCTTCGCGCTGTCGCCCGCGACGCTCCTCGTCGCCCTCGAGAGCCTGAGTGAAAACCTCTACCTGTTGCTCTCCCTCTTGCACCTGCTCGCGTTCACCCGCGCGACGGACGCGGCAGCTTCGGCCGAAGAGCGGCGCGCGGCGCTGCCCTTCGCGGCGCTCTTCGTCGGTCTGGCGGTCCTCAGCCGCAGCGCCGGGGTGGCGCTGCTGGTGGCGTTCGCAGCGGGGCTGATTCTGCGTCGCACCCCTGGGCGTGTTCTGTGGCCGCTTGCGGCGGGGACACCGATTGCCGTCTGGCTGCTCGTGAAGGAACTGGCCGGCTTCGCGGGCACGTATGGGACCGCCTACGCGAGTCGCCTGGCGAGCTTGTCGCCGGATCACCTCGAGGCGGCGTGGCGATCGTTTGCGGCGCAGATCGAGGCGCTCGCGGGCGCCTGGGTGCGCGTCTTCGCGCTCCACCCGTCGGGGTTCGACACGGGGATCGCGGTGCTCGTGGGCGTCCTCGCGGTCGCGGGCTGCGTGTGGCGTCTGCGCGAGCGCCGACCCGATGCCGTCTACGTGCTCCTCTACCTCGGCGTGATCGTGGCGTGGCCGTTTCCCGCACATGCGACGCGCTTCCTCTACGTCGTCACGCCGATGTTGCTGCTGTTCGCGGTGGACGGCGCTGCCAGGGTCGCGGCACTGGGCGTCTCGCGGGAGCCGTGGAAGGCGCTCGCGCAGCCGGCGCTGGTCGCGGTG
>JABSQW010000090.1 GCA_013215605.1 Myxococcales bacterium | reverse complement strand
AGAGCTTCGACAAGCAGGTGATTCTGGTCGTGGACGACGAGCGCGGGCCGCGGGAGAGCCTGCGCATGATCCTCTCGCCCAGCTATGACGTGCTGCTGGCGAAGAGTGGGACCGAAGCCCTGGAGGTCCTGCGCGAGAAGCCCGTCGACCTCGTCACGCTCGATCTCAACATGCCCGACATGCCGGCTGAGGACGTGATGCACGCGATCCGCAGCGACCGCCCGAGTGTCGAGATCATCGTGATCACCGGGTGTGGGACGGTCGAGAGCGCCGCCAGCGGGATCCGCTTCGGGATCTCCGACTACCTCCAGAAGCCCTTCGACGTCGTGCAGGTCATGGCCTCGGTGAAGCGCGCACTCACTCATCAGCAGGCGCGCGGCCGCTTGACGTCGTTCCTCGGCGAACTCGGCAACGTCCTCGGACGCAACAAAGACGCCCACGCGATTCTCGACGAAGTGCGGCGCAGCCAGAAGCTCCGCGGGCGCGTCGGCGACGTCTTCGACTGCGGGACGAGTCATTGGGGCGCCGCGGGAGAGGATGAGGCCGCGAGCCCGACGGTCGAATTCCTCGAGGTGCTGGCCGAGACCATCGAGACCAAGGACCGCTTGATGCGCGGCCACGCCCGCCGGGTGGCCTTCTATTCGGGACTCATCGCCCACCGGCTCGAGCTCTCAGAAGAAGAACACGAACACGTTCGCATAGGAGCTTTCCTTCACGATATCGGGAAGGTAGGCGTGCCCACCGACCTGCTGGTCCGCCCCGGAGCGCTCGCTCCCGCCGAGCGGAAACTCGTCGAGAAACACCCCGAGATCGGCGCACGACTGCTGAAGCCGCTCCACATGCCCGCCGCCGTGTCGTCCGCGATCCTCCACCACCATGAGTGGTGGGACGGGACCGGCTACCCGGCGGGACTCGCCGGCAGCGAGATTCCTCTGGCCGCACGCATCATCGGAGTGGCCGACGCCTTCGACGCGATGAGCAGCAACCGCCCCTACCGCGAGGCGCTCAGTCGCTACGTGATCGTCGCCGAGCTGCGGCGATTCGCGGGCAAGCAGTTCGACCCGGACATCACGAAGGAGTTTCTCGCGGTCCTCGGGACGGGGGTGTGCGAGATCGATCCGATCCTTCTGGCCGACGCCGTCATGGACGCGTCGACCGAGTACGCGTTGGTGGGTTGATCCCCTCGATGAGGAGAGGAAGCCATGGCGGCATTCGGAAATAGAACTGAGCGACCCGCGCGCGACGCCAATTTCGCGCCGGTTCGGCGCGAGCGGCGCAACGGAGCGGTGCGCATCGTGGAAATCGCCCATCGGCTGGGCGCGGCGGAGCTCGGAAGGCGGGAGAAGCAAGGAGCCGCCGAGCCGACGGTGCGGAAAGGCGGCTTCCCGCGGCCGCCGGAACGACTCATCGGGTTCACCCGCGATCTGTCGGAATCCGGCATGTGCCTCGGGCTCGATGAAGCGGCCCCAGTGGGGTCGCTCCTCGACGTCACGCTCTGCGGGCTCAACGGAAAGCCCGTGCGCCGCGTGTTGGGCCGGGTGGTCTGGGCGCGGCCCGACTTCGACACGCGCGTCTGGCACGGACTCGAGTTCCTCGGCCCGAGCCCTGAGGGCGGAACGGCACCCGATGGCCCATCCAACGCGGCGCCAGTCGGGGGCGCGTGAGAGTCAAGATCACAGGGGGGAGTTCGCGGGGGTCCGAGCCTGGCTGCTCGGGTCCCCGCGAGCCTTCGCCCTTCGCCTCCGGATCTGGGCGGTCATGGGCCCGCTCTACCCCCGGCGAGAGCCCGCAAGGGCTGAAGGCTGTGCTCGCGGTCACGCAGACGCGATCCGGCTCGACCGACGGACCTGTGATAGCGGTCCCATACGCCCTGCCGTAGATTCGTGACCCGTGTTTGGCATCGGAATGACAGAGCTGATGGTGATCTTCGTGATCGGGCTGCTCGTGCTCGGTCCGAAGCGCCTGCCAGCGCTGGCGCGCTCGTTGGGCCGGAGCCTCGCCGAGTTCCGCCGTGCGTCCACCGATCTGCGGCGCGAGTTCCTCGACATTTCCGAAGAGACCCGCTTCGACCTGAACGACGCCGGCCAGGACCAGACGCCGGGCGCGCCCGGAAACGAGAACGCCGATTCGACGCCGGGACCCCCTCCCGTTCAGGGTGGGGCGGCCACTGCCGGCGGCACCGCCGCCGCAACGGGCGAAGAGACGGGCGCAGCCCCGGTAGCACAGGCGCCGAGCGAGGAGCCCGAGCCGGGTCAGGAGGACGCGGGCGCGAAGCCGGACGACCCCGCGGCGCCGACGACCGAGGGAAAACGCGAGTCCAACGGTGGATGACAAGAGGCTTCCGCTCACGGACCACCTCTCCGAGCTTCGCAGCCGCATTACGTGGGCTTTGCTCGCCTGGGTGATCGGCGCGGCGCTCGCCTGGAGTTTCAGCGAGCAGATCTTCGGCCTGCTCCTCGCGCCCGCGATCGACGCCCTCGGCGAGGGCGAGCGCACTCTCCAGGCCATCGCTCCCACCGAGATCTTCTTCACGTATCTGAAGAGCGCCGTACTCGCCGGCTTCGTGTTCGCGCTGCCCGTGATCTTCTGGCAGATCTGGGCGTTCGTTGCGCCGGGCCTCTACCCGAACGAGAAGAACGCGATCGTTCCGTTCGTCTGCGTCTCGACGCTGCTCTTCGGAGGCGGTGCGACCTTCGGGTACACCATCGTATTCCCGCTGATGTTCGATTTCTTCACGGGCTTCGACAGCGAGTTCGTCCAGTCGGCGTGGACGATGCGCGAGGTCTTTGCACTCACGACGCGACTCTTTCTCGCCTTCGGCGTGGCATTCGAGCTTCCAGTCGTGGTGTTCTTTCTGTCGGTCGCCGGGATCGTCGATGCGCCCACGCTCTTCCGCGGCACTCCCTACGCAGTACTCGGCGTCTTCGTCGTCGCGGCGATCCTCACGCCGCCCGATTGGGTGAGCCAGATCTTCCTCGCCGTCCCGATGATCGGCCTCTACCTCTTGGGCGTCGGCGTCGCTTACCTGTTCTCGCCCTCGACGAAGAAGCAAGCCTCCTCCCCCACCGCCTGACCCCGCTCGGCCGCGCAACTTGGGGACGTTGCTACGAGTTGCGCTAGAGGAGGGCCAGGGTGGCGGTGCGGCGGCGCGCGGTCAGCTCTTCGGGAGATTCTTCTTCGACGCGCTCGTCGGGCTCGATCTTGAAGATTCGCTGCCCCTTCTTGACGATCGTGCCGTCCCGGTCGGCCATGAGATTCTCAGTGACCGTGCCCGAGAAGGGCGCGAGGTACTTGTTGAACATCTTCATCACTTCGATGATGAAAAGCGGATCGCCGACCTCGAAGTGGTCGCCCGCGTCCTTGAGCACGGGCAAGTGCGGGGCCTCTCGCGCGTAGAAGGTGCCGCCCATCGGGGTCACGACCTCGTCGGAACTCGCCTTCGGCGCCGGGGCGAGCGCTCGCGTGGCATTCGCGAGCGCGTCCGGATCGAGAAAAACATCGGGGAAGACGGGGACGAGTTCGTCGTTGACCGTCACCTCGTTGAAACGCGACACGGCGCCGATGCGCGGAATCACCAGCAGGAGTTCGAGGCCGAGCTGGAAGCCTCGGTGGGACGCGACGCAGGCGTCCCAGAGCACCTCGTCGCCCTTGCAGAGCGCGTCGTTGGCTGGGCCGTCGAAGAGCGCCGTGAGTTCCTTCCACTCCGCGATACCGGTGCGCGCCGAGACCTCGTCGTAGAAGGCGAGCGACGCCACGAGCACCTTCTGGTCATGGTCCCAGATCTTGTCAGACGGCGGCTTGCTCCGCGCGTCCTCCATGTCGAGGTAGTGGTAGAGAGCGTGGAGGAAGCGGACCGGGTTGTCCGCGAAATCGACCTTCGAGCCAAGGGTCGTCCAGAGCTCGCCGTCGAAGCGCCCGAGAAAACCGCCTAGCAAGTGGGGATCGGCGAGGAGACGGCCCATCGGCCGAAACAGCAGCGTCGCCTTGCTCGCAAAGACACGCTTCGCCTCCGCGTCCATCATCCGGCCGAGGTGCTCCTGCTCCGCCACGTCGAGATCGATGTCGCTGGCGACGCTCTGAAGCGCCCCCACCGCGGCGAGGTACGACAGCATGAAGCGCGTGGTCGGCTCGGCCATGGGCGCCTTGCCGATCAGCCAGTTGATCAGCCCGTAGTGGACCGACATGTTGGTATGGAGGTCGTCGCCACGGAGTTCGGCGGCACGCAGCGTCTCGCTGATGCGAACGAGGTTGTCGCGGCGCCCCTCACCGGAGCTGAGCACGAGGGCGATGTTCGAGTCGTAGGCCCCGGCGAGGTTGTAGAAGACGAAGGCGCCGGTATCCGGGTTGCGCTTGCCGATCCCCTGATCGTCGCGGATCTCCCCGGGGACCGGGGGCGACCAGCCGCGGATGAGGCCACCCGCGTGGGGCTGGAGCGCTGCGTTGGTGGCGTTGATGCGGACCTCGACCGCCGACAGGTTGATCCGCACACGTTCGGGCCGCGGGAGTTTCGGGCCGTGAAGCGCGAGGAGCGCCATCGCCTCGATGAGGCGATCGACGGTGAAGGACTCTGACGGATCGTCGGGGTTGGTGAACTTGAGCCGGTACGCGAGCTCCGTCACCCGGTGCTCCACCTGGATCCTCGTATTCATCTCCATGAAGAAGTGGCTGAAGCCCTCGACGATGCACTCGAACGTGGAGACGCTGTCGAGACCGGCGGCGGCTCCGAAACTCTCGCCTTCGTCCTCCATTCGCTGCAGCGTTCCCTGGTCGCCCTTCAGAACGAGGGCGGCCTTCCCGGTGGCGAGCTCCGCTTCGTGCTCGAGAAGCTCCTTCGTGAGCGACACCTCGAGGAGCTTCTGCTCGTGCATCTGCACCGAGCAGTCACGACCGCCGAGCGACAGGCACCACTCGCCGTTGCCGATGAGCTGGATCTCGTTGTGGCGCGTCGACTCGAGGTTGAGCTCGACGAGGAAGTTCCGATTCGAGCCGGGCTCGACGACCTTCGACTCCGCGAGGACATCTACGATCGCGGCTGCGACCTCGTCGGCATCGCCCACCACGCGCTGGCCCTTCCCACCGCCGCTACCGATGTGCTTGAAGCGCACGCGGTGCGTGGGGTAGTCGCTCCAGATCTCTGCACAGACCTCGGCCGCCGTCTCCTGCAGCTCCTCGATCGTGACGAGCTCGGTGGTCCGTAGGTAGCCCGACTGCAGCAGCGCCTCGGCATTCTCCACGAGGGAGACGTCGTCGCTCCACCTGAACTCGAGCGCAGTCTCGCCCGCAAGGGCTTCGAGAGCGGCGCGGTCGCCGGCACGCTTCACCAGAGCGCGGGCCGACACGTCGTCGACGCCGGGGATCACCGCGTTGCCGAGCTCGCGCGCGAGCTTCTTTGCCTCGTCCTTCGCACCGGCGCGGCGCACGACGCCCGAGCTCGGCCCGAAGAATCCGACGCCCGACGCCTCGATGGCGGCGATGAACTCGGCGTCCTCGGCCATGAATCCGTAGCCGGCGAAGATGTGCGTGTAGTGGTGCGACACCGCGATGTCGACGATCTCGCGGATACGCTCCTGCTTCTCCTCCTGGCCAACGCCCATGTAGTCGGGCACGCGGTGCACGTTCTGCGGGAAGCGGAAGTCGCGCAGCTCGGGGGCCAGACAGCGCGGGTAGACGATCGAGTCCTTCTCGGATAGGAGCATCCCGTAGCCCGCGATGCCCAGCTCGTCGAACACCTCGAAGGCCTCGGCGCGCACCGGTCCGCGGCACACGACGAGACACTTCACAGAATCGAGCGCGAAGCCCCGAAGCCACGCGGAGTCGGACTCGTGGAAGCGCCTCTGCACGAAATCTTTTTCGCGCACTACTCGAACTCCCGCTGTACGCCGGTCATGGGCGACGGCGTGTAGTTGCGCATGAGGAAGGCGAGGTTCTCGCCGAGCACGCGGCGGCTCGTCCCCGGGATGACGACACGAGACACGGATCCGAGCGAAAGCGCCTCCTTGGGGTTCATCAGATCGCGCTCGTACTGAACGGAGAGTTCCGCAAGACCCTGGTCGCGGATTCTCGCGGCCTCGGCCTCGTCCGTACCGGCGGCAATGGCCTTCTTGTAGTCGCGGTCGATCGAACGCAGCTCGTCCTTGTAGACGAAGTCCTTGCCCGCTGGACCCATCACCGCGATGCGCGCCATCGGCATGGTGAACACCGTGTCGGCGCCGACGAAGTGTGAGTTGTAGCTCGCGTACGCGCCGCCGAAGGCATTGCGCAGAATGAGCGTCATCGACGGCACGCGCAGGTCGATGATCGAGTCGAGGAAACGGCGACCCTCGGTAATGATACCGCCCGACTCCTGCTCCCTGCCCGGGAGGAATCCCGTCGTATCCTCGAGGAAGATCATCGGGATGTTGTAGAGGTTGCAGAACCGGATGAAGCGGGTGCCCTTGCGCGCGGCTCCGATGTCGATCTGCCCCGACGCGACCGCCGAGTTGTTGGCCACGAAGCCGACGACATGACCACCGACCCGACCGAACGCCGTGACGAGGTTACGCGCGCGCGCCGGCTGCAGCTCGAAGTACTCGCCGTGGTCACAGATCTGTTGGAGGAAGAGGAGGATGTCGAGCGGCGCGCTCATCCCCGCGGGCGATTCGAACGTGCGCCGAAAGAGGATGTCCTCCTCGGCCGTGAAACGGTCGATGGGATCCGACGTCTCCATGAACGGCGGACTCGACGCATTGTTGTCGGGGAGGTAGCTGAGCAGGCGAATTGCGGTGCGGAGCGAGCCAAGCTCGTCGGGTGTGGTGAGATCGCACACCCCGTTCAGTCCGTGGACGCCCGGGCCACCGAGATCTTCGGCACTCACGTCCTCGCCGAGCACGCTCTTCACGACGCCCGGGCCGGTGATGCCGATGAAGGTATTTTCGGCCTGGATCATGAACGAGCCCTGGCGCGGCAGATACGAGCCGCCGCCCGCGTTGTACCCGAACATCAGGCCAATGCTCGGCACGATGCCGCTGATCTTGCGCAGCGCGGTGAACGCCTCGCTGTAGCCGTCGAGACCGCCGACGCCCGCCGGAACGAACGCGCCCGCGGAGTCGTTCATCCCGATGAGCGGGATGCCGCGCTCGGCCGCCATGTAGATCAGCCGGGCGAGCTTCGCTCCGTTCGTGGCATCCATCGAGCCGGCGCGGAGGGTGAAGTCGTGGCCGTAGACGGCAACGTCGCGGCCGCCAATGTCGAGAATGCCAGTGACGATCGACGCGCCGTCGAGACCCGGCCCCCAATTCTGCCAGAACAACAGCGGGTCGCGATCGGAGAGCACCTTGATGCGCTCCCACACCGTCATGCGGTGCTTCGCGTGCTGAGTGCGAACGCGCTCGATACCGCCGCCTAGAAGCGGGCGGGCGAGGAGCTCGACGCCGAGGTCGATCGCGTCGTCGTAGTGGCTCCGCTTCGGCGGTACCGCTTGGCTCGAATCCGTGCCACCGCTTCCGCCGGCCGGAACCGCGATCGGGTTGTCGAGGGAATAGAGCGCCTGGGTCATGACCTGCCGCTCGCGTTTGGCCCGGTTCTTCCTCGCGGGTGAGGAGGAGGAACACCGGGCCGCGAATTGAGGGGTTACGGCTACGCTTTGGGATAACCTGCAGATCCGCGAATCGCCACAGCGAAACCGCCGATCTTCGTAGCATAGAAGGGGGGCCACCCCGCAACCGAAAAACGCCGTCCCGCTGGGGCTCCGGGTCGGTCGGCCGCTGACCTAGAAATTAGAGCGTCGCAAGGGCGTTGGCGATCCGGCGCGACGCCGCCCCGGCGTTCACCGCCGTGGCGACCCGCATCGGGCTGCCGAGCCGAGCGTCTGGAGACTCGATCGTGCGGAAGACCCCCCCCTGGATCGTGGGAACGATCGTCAGGTCCTCCATCACCAGCTCCGCCTCGTCGATCAGGGCGAGCACGGTGAGGGGATCGTGGAGGAACGACACGTTGTCGTCCGCCAGTGTCCCGCCCATGCCCGTGAAGATCGCGCGCTGCAGCGGCGCCCAGAGCCCGACTTGCAGGGCGAGCGCACGCGCGAGGGGTCCGGACGCAGCGAGTTGCTCGACGTCGGCACTGCGAAGCCAGGTCGCCAGGGTGACGTCGGCGGTGATCAATGTGGTGCGGAAGCCCGCTCCGAGCACGGCCATGCTCGCTTCGGGATCGATGCACAGGTTGTAGTCGATTCCCCAGGGACACTCGAAGTCGCCGATGTGCGCCGCGCGCACGTGACCGCCCATCACCGTGATCCCGGCGACGCGAGACGGCAGGCCGGGGTCGAGGGCGAGGGCGTTCGCGGCGTTCGTCATCGGACCGACGAGCACCAGTTCGAGATCTCTCACCTCGTGTGACGCGCGGACGATCCGCTCCGCGGCGCCCTCGTCGACGATGGGCGCCGCCGCTCCAGGGACGATGCACTTCTCCTCGTGGCCGAACGCGTTGAAGCCGTGCGCTCGGAGCAGCGGACCCGATGCGCCCGCCGCGACCTCGACGTCTGCGCGGCCGCCCAACGCGAGGAGACTCGCCGCGATGCGCGCTGCGAGATGGGCGTCGCCGCCGAGTGTGGTGACGGCGACGAGGTCGAGCGCTCGCGGATGCGCGAGGATCAGACCCAGTGCGAGCGCATCGTCGACGTCGCTACCGATATCGGTATCGAGGAGGATCGAGCGCGACATTGCGCGGCGCCCCTTTTCGGTCCGACCGAGCCGGGTGAGACCGAACCTCTACTGCTTCTCGAGCGCTCCCGCGGTCTGCTTCAGCTGGTCGCGTAGCCGAGATCGCGCGACAGGCACCCGGCGGCCTCGGTGACCGCCGGGGCGATCCGGCTCAGAAGCTCGTTCTCACCGAGCCGAAAGACCGGACCCGCCACGGAAATCGCGGCGACGACCTCGCCGCTCGCGTTGAAGACCGGAGCGGCCGCACAACACAGGCCGGGCGCGCTCTCCTCGATCTCCAGCGCAAAGCCGGCAACCGAGACCGTGCGGACGTGCTCGAAAAGCTTGTGGGGATCGACGATGCTCGCGGGCGTACGGGACTCGAGACCCTGCCCAGCGATGACGGTGCGGTCGAATTCCTCTCGCACGGCCTCGCTGGCACCTCCCAACAGGACCTTGCCGGCCGCCGAGCAGTGCAGGGGGAGCCGGCGCCCGACGAGCGATCCAGTGGAGAGAAGCTGGTCCGCCGGGGCGCTGTCGATATAGACGGCGTTGAAGTCGCGCAGAACGGCGAGGTGGGCGCACTCCTGGGTATCGGCCGCGAGCTTCTCGAGGAGCGGGCGGGCGAGGCGGTGGACAGAGCGGCTCCGCAGGAAGGCCTGGCCGAGCTCGAGGCTGCGGATCCCCAGACGATAGCGATCGGTCGCCTCGATCTGGTCGACGTAGCCGGCTACCTCGAGTGTCGCGAGAAGCCTGAAGACATTGTTCTTGTGGAGGCCAAGCAGGGTGGCGAGCTCCGTCACGCCGAAGTCGTCCGCCTCGCGAAAGGCATCGAGCACGCGCAGCACGTTGGTGACGGTCTGAATCGCGTATTCACCCTTCGGCTTCTTTCCGGGCATCGGGCCTCCCAGCCTTCTCCCCCGGTCGCGTCGCGCCCCTCGGGGCGTCGTGACAGCGGGGGCCATCGGTTTAGATGCTTTCTTCCGGCGCTCCTTTGGGGTCGCTCCGGGGTTTTCGAACGTCGACGGGGCGCCGAATCCGCTTTCGATCAGGTGCCGGTCAGATGCCGGTCCGTTGGGCCTACCCGCTGAGCTGGGTGAAGTCGAGGAGAATCAGCTGGGCTCAGGTCGAATACCATTGGATTGATGCTTCGCCGTCGACGATTTGCCGTAAAGTTCGTATGACAGCCACCCGGATCGTTGTCAAGAAATTTAAGGCACTTCGGAGCGAAGATTCTTCGAGATACGCATAAGAGTGTCGACTGCGAACCACCCACCTCTGCGATGAGAAAACGGAATTCGTGTTTCACGCTTTCCGTCGGTGGAAGACATTTTTTTGCATCCAGCCTGTCGATGGCGCCCGTTGAACGGCGTCAAAATCGCGGTCTGTCACGCGTCGGGAGTCAGTGGCCCGGAGTCGACTCTTCGCGTTCGGATTGCGCGCGGCTCTCGCCTTCGCTCGCGAGCAGTTCGAGGATGAGTATCCCCACACCCACGACGATGAAGCTGTCGGCGAGATTGAAGTCGGGCCACGAATAGCCGCCCCACAGGCGCACGTGCAAGAAGTCGATGACCTCCTGCAAGCGGATCCGGTCGATGAGATTCCCTACGGCCCCACCCATGATCAACCCGAGTGCGAGTGCGGACAAGCGATCCCCGGGGGCCAGCTTGGTGTAGAAGGAGAGGATGATCCCCAACGCGACGATCGAGACCCCGACGAAGAAGACGATGCGCAACGTCGGATCGGCGTCGGCGAACAGGCCGAAGGCAGCGCCGGTGTTGCGAACGTGTGTGAGGTAAAAGAGACCCTCGACCACCGTGATGCGATCGGCGAACGTCAAGTTGTCGCTGATGAAGATCTTTGTGACCTGGTCGAGCGGTAGGGAGATCAGAAAGGCGCTGAGTGCGACCTTGAGTTTCGGCGTCATGGGGAACCGCAAGCTATCACATGCGCGGACGGGAAGGCCGACTCGGGGAGACGGCCGACTGCGCTCGACTCTCTCGCTAACGCAGCTCGGATGCGCTCAGGGACCCGTCGCCCCAGACGGTCGGCGCCATGCGATTCGCTTGTTCGAGCAGCGGCTCCGCGTCGAAATTTCGTCCGGATATCGCGAGAAGCGCTCCCCGCAGTCCCTTCAGGTGAACCCGGAAGAGCGCGAGGAGCTCGGCGGTCTCTCCGTCGCCGCTCGCGCGGCGCTCTTCGATCTCTGAACGGAACAGATGCGACGCCCGCTCGAGGTGGTTGTTCGCAGCCGCGAGGTCGCCGCGCTGGATTGCGAAACGTGCCAGCGCGAGGTACGCGTACGGGTTGTAGGCGTCGACTTGGATCGCGCGCTCGTAGCGGCTCTGGGCGCTCCGGAACTCGCCGTCTGCATCGGCGCGCAGTCCGCTTTCGACGACGCGCATCGATGCCGCGCGGCGCGGCGACCACACACTCGTAGACTCGAGCGCGAAGCTGAGCGTTGCACGAGTCCCCGGAGGTGCCCCAGAGGGACGGGTCACGCAGCCCCACACTGCCAGCACCAACACAATTGCGATGGGCGCACCGAACGAGCGGGAGCGGATTCCCCTCACTCGACTCACCGCCGGCCGCGCAGCCACTCGAAGAAGCTCGGACGGTCATCCGCTGATTCGGGGTGCGCGCCCGCGACGTGGCCGACCGGACAAACCTCCGATGGCTTCGTTCCCTCGAGGAAGTACTCGGGCCGATGTTCGGGACAGCCCGTCAACGCAAGCGCACCCGTGCTGGGTTCGATCTCGACGACTTCGACGTTGGCGGGACGTGGGAAGCGGCCCTGAATCCGGCCGCCTGTGAGCTCATGCATGAAACGCCGCCAGATGGGAAGCGCACCGACGCTGCTTGGAATGCCGAGGCTCTGAGGCTCATCGAAGCCGACCCACACCGCGGCAACGAGCTCCGGGGTAAACCCCACGAACCACAGGTCACGCTCGTCATCCGTCGTGCCCGTCTTCGCGGCGATCGGTCCTCGAAGTCCAGTGCGTCGCACAGGGGCCGCCGTTCCGCGTTCCGCGACGCCCTCGAGCAATGACGTGACGAGGTACGCGGTGCCCGCGTCGATCACGCGCTCGAAACCGAGTGAGCGACGTTCCCGCGTGACGCCGTGGGCGTCGACGAGATCTTCGATCGTCTGCGTTTGCGGGCGAATCCCACCACTCGCGATCGTCGCGTACGCCCGGGCGATCTCGAGCGGCGTGACGTCGGCGGTGCCGAGCGCGAGGCTCGGGACGATCGGAAGCGGACTTGCCACTCCGAGCCTCTTTGCGACGTCCGCGACCCGTTGCACACCGATGTTGTCGGCGAGACGCGCGGTGGCGACGTTGTACGAGCGCTCGATCGCCTGGCGTATGGGCACGCGTCCGTGGAATTCCTTGTCGTAGTTCTGCGGCGTCCACGGACCGCTCGGTGTGAGGATCTCGAGGGGCGTGTCGTCGAGAAAGCTCGCGAGCGTGGCGAACGGCGCTCCGCTCATCGGTCCGGGCTCGAGCGCCGCCGCGTAGACGAAGGGCTTGAAGACACTTCCCGTGGGACGCCGAGCCTGGGTGCAGCGGTCGAACTGGGACTCCCGATAGTCGCGGCCTCCGACGAGGGCAACGAGTTCGCCCGTCTGCGGCCGGAGCGCGACGAGGCACCCCTGCAGGGACTTGCCCGGACCCTCGCGTTCGAGGTGCGGGAAGGTCGCTTCGAGGCGTTCGAGTCCTTCGCGCAGCGCGCGAGCGGCGAGACGCTGCGTGCGGCGGTCGAGTGTCGAGTAGATGCGCAGCCCCTGGCTCGTGAGCACGTCGGTGTCGTAGCCCTGTGCGAGCTGCCGACGCAGCAGGTCGAGGAAGTAGCGCGCGTCGCCGGAGTCGGGAGTCACAGCGGCGAGCTGGAGGGGCTCGCGGATCGACGCGTCGAACGCGATGTCGGAGATGCGCCCCTGGTCGCGCATGAGCTCGAGCACGAGGTCGCGACGCTGTGTCGCGGCCTCGGGATCGCGGTAAGGGGACTTGCCGTTCGGGCTCTGGATGATCGCGGCGAGCAGGGACGACTCGGTGAGCGTGAGATCGCGCGCACGCTTGCCGAAGTAGAGCCGGGAGGCTTCCCCTACGCCGTGAACAGCGGTCGCACCGCGTTGACCGAAGTAGATCTCGTTCAGGTAGGCCTGCAAGATGGCGCGCTTGTCGTATCGCCACTCGACGATCAGCGCCATTACGGCTTCTTGCAGCTTCCTTCGGAGGGTTCGATCCGGTGTGAGAAAGAAGTTCTTCACGAACTGCTGGGTGAGCGTGCTGCCGCCCTGGCGGATGCTGCCAGCGCGCACGTTGGCGAGGAATGCTCCCAGGATTCGACGCGGGTCGATCCCGGCGTGCGATTCGAAGCGCTGGTCTTCGACCGCGACCACCGCGTCGATGAGGTGGTCGGGGAGATCCTCGATGCGAACGAGGTCGCGCTGCTCGCGATCGAGTCCGTAGTACGCGCCGATCGGCTCGGGCTCGAGGAGCACCGCACCCATCTCGCGACCGCTCGGCAGCGCGCGGATCTCTTCGATGGCTTCGCCGTCGAGTCGCAGCACGACGTCGCGCGCAGGCTCCGGTCGCGACGAGTGTTCGAACGCGCGAAGGTGTACTCGGACGCGGTTCTCTCCCCACACATACTGACCGACGGGAAGATCCTTCGAGCGCGGCGCCTTGCGGTACCCGAGGCGTCGCAGTGCGCCTGGAAGGTCGACGAGCTTCCAGTCGAGCCCCGGGTAGATGATCGCGGGCGCGGAGTAGACGCGCGACGGTACGCCGAAGCGCTCGCCCTCGAACTTCGCGCTGACGAGGCGATCGAGCTCGATGACGGTGGTGGCCGTCCAGAACCCTCCGAAGAGGCCCGCGCCCACGACGAGCACGGCGAGCACCCGCAGCCAACCGCGCGGTTTGCGCGCGGCTCGCTGCGCTGAACGCGAGGCCGACTTCGACCCGCGGGCGCCCTGGCTTCCGGCGCCTCGTCCTTTCTTCGTGCCCTTTTTCCCAGGCACGTCACCCCCTTCGTTCGCCTACGGCTCACTTGCGCGGAGGCCTGCGGTCTCCTTGCCCGGGCGTTGTCTCGGTTCCGGCCTCCCCGCGCTCTACGTCGACGCGCCCCCGCGACGGGGACGTGATCCACGTCACGCGCCCCGGCGCCCGGTGCGGTTCTGGAGGCGTCGCTCGTAGGCATCGCGAGCGATCTGCGTGTCGCCGATGAACTCCGCGAGCTCGTCCATGTGCAGCGCCTGCGGACCGTCGCACAACGCGTTCTCCGGATGCGGATGGAAATCAACGAGGACACCATTCGCGCCGACGATGATGCCCTGCGCGGTCACGTGATAGATGTCGAGCACGTCGTCCGGGGCGGTCGCGCGGCTTCCCACGGAGTGCGACGGATCCACGAACACCGGAAGCCGAGTCAGCCGCTTCACCGCCGGGACGTGCGCGAAGTCGACGAAGTTGCGGTGGGGGTCTCCGAGGTTCGTCTTCATGCCCCGCAGACAGAACACGATGCGGCGATTACCCCCCGACGCAACGTACTCACACGCATTGAGGGATTCCTCGAGGGTGATCCCCATGCCGCGCTTGAAGAGCACCGGCAGCTCGGTCTGCTGACCGACGGCTTTCAGCAGCTCGAAGTTCTGCGCGTTGCGGGTGCCGATCTGGACCATCACCCCCGTGGCGTTGCCCGACTCGATGAGAGCGGTCTGGATTTCGTCGAGGTGGGACTCGTGGGTCACCTCCATGGAGATGATCTTGATGCCGTGCTTGCCCGCGAGCTCGAACACCATGGGCAGGCAGTCGGCGCCGCGTCCCTGAAAGTCGTAGGGGCTCGTGCGCGGCTTGTACGCTCCGGCCCGCGCGGTGCAGATCCCGTGCTCGGCGAGCACTTCGAACATGGTGTCGACGTTGGCGGCAGCGTCGACCGCGCACAGCCCGGGAAACAGGTGGAGCGTGTCCTGGGAGATCTCGACACCGTTGTACTCGAAGCCGACGGCTTCGAGATCGCCCCCGTGGCGCCCGATCGAGCGGAACTTCTCGGTGATCCGCACGACCTTCTCGACGCAAGAAAATTCCTGGAACGGCTCGGTGGGAATCACCCCGGTGGACCCGAGCAGGTAGAGCTCGGTGAGCGTGCGCGTCGAGCCCGCGATCTCGTGGAGCTCGGTCGTCACCCCGGGGTAGCTCTCGGCGAGCTCCACGAGCTGCCTCACCTCGGGGGCCTCGGCACCCACGTCGGCCTTCATTACGATGATCACGACGCCACTCCCCGTAGCTGGGCAAGCTACCGGATCGACGTCCAACTCGCCTCCAGCTCTTGCGAAATCCCTTTTTCTTTCCGAGATTTGCGCGTATGCCGAAGCCTCCCTCCAGCAGCGGTGAGCAACGCCCCGGCGGCCCCTCCGAGGGTGCCTCGGAGAAGCTCTGGGGCGGACGCTTCAGCGGCGCAACCGATCCGACGGTCGAGCGCTTCACGGCGTCGGTTCACTTCGACAAGGCGCTCGCGCGCTACGACCTGCGCCTCTCCACCGCCCACGCCCGGATGCTGCGACGTCAACAGCTGATCTCACCCGAGGACGAGACCTCCATCGTCGACGGCCTCGCAGAAATTGGACAGGAGATCGAAGCCGGAACGTTCCCCTTCGATCCGGCGCTCGAAGACATCCACATGAACGTCGAGGCGCGTCTGCGCGAACGGATCGGCGCGGTCGCGGGCCGCCTGCACACCGGGCGCAGCCGCAACGACCAGGTCGCCACCGATCTGCTCCTCTTCCTCCGCGAGATGTCGGCCGCGGTCGAGCGCGGTATCCACGAGCTGCGAGGCGTCCTCGTCGAGCGCGCCAGCGAGCACATCGACACGGTGCTCCCGGGATACACGCACTTGCAGCGCGCTCAGCCGGTGCGGCTCGCCCATCACTGGCTCGCGTTCGTCGAGATGCTGGGACGCGACGCGGATCGCTTCCGCGACCAGCGCGACCGCATCGCGCGCTCCCCCCTCGGATCGGGCGCGCTCGCGGGTTCGACCCTGGGGATCGACCGCGACGACACCGCTCGGGCGCTCGGCTTCCTGGGCCCGAGTCTCAACAGCATGGACGCCGTCGCGTCGCGCGACGCCGCGCTGGAGTTCCTCGCGAGCGGGGCGATCGCGATGGTCCACCTGTCGCGACTCGCCGAGGAGCTCGTGCTCTGGTCGACCGCCGAGTTCGGCTTCGTCGAGCTCGCCGACGCCTACTCGACCGGGTCGAGCCTGATGCCGCAGAAGAAGAACCCCGACGTCCCGGAGCTGGTGCGGGGCAAGAGCGGCCGGGTCATCGGCAATCTGGTGGCGCTGCTCACGACCCTGAAGGGGCTGCCGCTCACCTACAACCGCGACCTCCAGGAGGACAAGGAGCCCGTATTCGACACCGCGGCGACACTGCGCGACTCCCTCGAGGTGATGGCCGGCGCCGTGGCGACGCTCCACGTCCACGCCGCGCGAATGGCCGAGGCGGCCGACGATCCGCTGCTCCTCGCCACGGACTTCGCGGAGGTCCTCGTGACCGAGGGCGTGCCCTTCCGCGAGGCCCACGAGGCGGTGGGGAAGCTCGTGCGCCACTGTGTCGAAAAGCAGGTCGACCTCCGCACGATGACGCGGACCGACCTCGCTGCCTTCCACGCGTCATTTCCCGCCGATGCCTCGGAGCTCGCGAGCCTCGAGCGCGCGCTCGAGCAGCGGAGCCTCGTGGGTGGAACCGCTCGGGCCACCGTGAGCGAAGCCCTCGAGGTCGCCCGCGACGACGTCGGGCGCTCACTGGCCGCCCTCGACGCCGAGGACAGCGACGCAGAGACGCGGCCGTGACCCGGGCGCGCTGCCGGGCGTGCCACCTCGCCCTGTGTCTCGCCCTCGCGCTCGCCGCTTGTGGGAAGTACGGTCCCCCCGTGCGCCCGGCGCCCGGGGCCACGGCGCCGGCGGCCGCCGCAGCGCCCGCCAGCGAGAAGCCCGGCGCCCCGCCCGCAGAGCGCGAAGACGAACGCGAGCGCGCTAAGCGCTGAACCACGAACCGACCACGAGGACCTTCGATGGGTCTCGAACTCCCCTTCACGAAGATGCACGGAGCGGGCAACGACTTCGTCGTGCTCGACGGGCTCGCCGGTGACCTCCCCCGCCTCGAAGAGCTCGCGCAGCGGTTGTGCGATCGCCACTTCGGCATCGGCGCCGATCAGCTGCTCGTCGTGCGCGAGTCGCGCCAAGCGGACTTTCGCATGGAGATCTTCAACCCCGACGGCTCCCAGGTCGAGATGTGCGCGAACGGCATCCGCGCCTTCTACAAGTTCGTGCGGGACCGGGGCTTGACGTCTGCCGACGAGATCTCGGTCGAGACGCTATCGGGAGTCGTGCGGCCGCGCTGGGCGGGTCCGGGGCGCGTCACCGTCGACATGGGCCTGCCCGTGCTGGCACCCGCGAAGATCCCCACCCTCCTCGGCGACGGCGGCGAGGGCCCGGTGCTCGACGCCGCCCTCGAAGTCGACGGCGAGACGCTCGCCGTATCGGCGATCTCGATGGGCAACCCCCACGCGGTGATCAACGTCGACGATCCCGATCTCGCGCCCGTCGAGCGGCTGGGCCCGCTGATCGAAAACCACCCCGCGTTCCCGAACCGCGTCAACGTGGAGTTCGTCACGGTGGCTTCGCGGTCGCGGATCCGACAGCGCACCTTCGAGCGCGGCACCGGCGAGACGCTCGCCTGCGGGAGTGGCGCGTGCGCGGTCGCGGTGGCGTCGATGCTGCGCGGCGCGGTCGACCGCGCCGTCGACATCGAGCTGCGCGGCGGCGAGCTGCGCATCGAGTGGGCGTCCAACGATTCTCACATCTTCATGACGGGGCCGGCGGCGGAAGTCTTCACGGGTCGCATCCCGGTTTGAAGCAGCGCGCAGCCGTTCCGACCCGGCCCGAGGGGCACGGGGGACGAGAGAGGTAGCCATGTTCGAAGGGGTCTTCACCGCGCTGGTCACACCGTTTCGCAACGGAGCCGTCGACGAGGCCGGGCTCCGCGACCTCGTCGAGCGCCAGGTCGACAGCGGCGTCGACGGAGTCGTGCCCTGCGGCTCGACGGGCGAGTCGGCGACGCTCTCCCACGCCGAGCACCACCGGGTGGTGGAGGTGGTGGTCGAGGCCGCGCGCAAGCGCGTCCAGGTGATCGCGGGAACGGGCTCGAACAACACCCGCGAGGCCATCGAGTTCACGGCCGCGGCGAGCGACGCCGGCGCCGACGGCGCGCTGTTGATCTCCCCCTACTACAACAAGCCCACCCAGGCGGGGATCGTCGCCCACTTCACCGCCATCGCGCGAGAGACCGGGTTCCCGCTCGTCGTGTACAACATCCCCGGGCGAACGGCGTCGAACATGCTCCCCGAGACGCTCGCGCGTCTCTCCGAAGTCGAACACATCGTGGGCGTGAAGGAGGCCTGCGGCGACATCGCGCAGATCTCCTCCGCCATCGCTCGCTGCGGCGATGCGTTCAGCTTTCTGTCGGGCGACGACGCGGTCACCCTGCCGCTGATCGCGTTGGGGGGTCGGGGGGTGATCTCGACGACGTCGAACGTGGCGCCCAGGGACATGGTGGCGCTCGTGAAGGCCGCACGCTCGGGCGACTACGCGCGCGCCCGCGAGGTCCACTACCGGCTGATCCCGTTGTTCGACGTGCTCTTCTGCGAGACCAATCCGATTCCCGTGAAGGCGGCCGTCGCGATGCAGACAGGCATCGACGAAGAGATTCGCCTCCCGCTCACCGCCATCAGCGACGTGAACCGGGAGCGCCTGCAGATGACGCTGAAGGAGCTGGCGCTGCTGTGACGAAACCCGACGCCAAGAAGCACCGCACCCTGGTCGTGGGCGCCCTCGGTCGGATGGGCGAACGCGTGCGCGCGGTGCTCTCCGGCGAGCCGAGCCTCACGCTGTCCGCCGCCCTCGAGATGCCCGGGCATCCGGAGCTCGGCCGCGAGGTCGAGAGCGGCGTGCGCGTCACGGACGACGCGAAGGCCGCGTTTGCCACGAGCGAGGTGGCGATCGACTTCGCGACTCCCGCGGCCACGCTGCTGAATCTGCGCGCGGCGGCGGACGCCGGTGTCGCCTACGTGACGGGCACGACGGGCTTCAGCACGGCGGAGCTGCAGGAGATCGAGTCTCTCGCCGCGCGCATCCCGGTGGTCCACGCCGCGAACTTCTCGGTGTCGGTCAACGTGCTCGCCTGGCTCGTCGAGCAGGCCGCCCGCAAACTCGGCTCCGGCTTCGACGCCGAGCTCTTCGAGATGCACCACAGCGCGAAGCGCGACGCCCCGAGCGGCACCGCGCTCCGCCTCGCGAAGGCCGTCGCCGACGGGCGCGACCAGAACCTCGAAGACCATCTGGTGCTCGAGCGCGCCGGCGACATCGGACCGCGCCCGGAGAACGCCATCGGAGTGCAGACGCTGCGCGCGGGCGACTGCCCGGGCGAGCACACCGTCCTCTACGTCGGCCAGGGCGAGCGCCTCGAGCTCAGCCACCGGGCGTCGACGCGCGACCACTTCGCCCGCGGCGCGGTGCGCACCGCCGCGTGGCTCGTGGGACGCCAGCCCGGCTTCTATCGCATCGAGGACGTTCTGGGCCTCTAAGCTGGGTCGATCCGGGCTCCGCCCGGATCGAGTCCCCAACCGCTAGATGTCGTAGTAGAGCTCGAACTCGTGCGGGTGCGGGCGCAGGCGGATCGGGTCGATCTCGTTCTCCCGCTTGTACTCGATCCACGTCGAGATGGCGTCGTCGGTAAAGACGTCGCCGCGGAGCAGGAAGTCGTGATCGGCTTCGAGCTCCGCGAGGCTCTCGTCGAGACTGCCCGGCATCGTCGGAATCCCCGCCGTCTCTTCGGCGCTGAGTCCGTAGATGTCCTTGTCGAGCGGCGAACCCGGGTCGATCTTGTTCTCGATGCCGTCGAGGCCTGCCATCATCAGGGCCGCGAACGCGAGGTACGGGTTGGCGGACGGGTCGGGGTAGCGGACCTCGACGCGCTTCGCCTTCGGGCTGGACGAGTACATCGGGATCCGGCACGCCGCCGAGCGATTTCGACTCGAGTAGGCGAGGTTGACCGGCGCCTCGAAGCCCGGCACCAGCCGCTTGTACGAGTTGGTGGTCGGATTCGTGAGCGCCGCGAGCGCCCGCGAGTGTTCCAGGACGCCGCCGATGTAGTGAAGGCCCATCTCCGAGAAGCCCGCGTAGCCGTCGCCCGCGAACAGCGGAGTGCCGTCCTTCCAGATCGACTGGTGGATGTGCATGCCCGTGCCGTTGTCGTCGAACAGCGGCTTGGGCATGAAGGTCGCCGTCATGCCGGCCTTCCGCGCCACCTGCTTGACCACGTACTTATACGTCAGCAGCTGGTCGGCCATCTTGACCAGCGTTTGGAAGCGCATGTCGATCTCGCACTGACCGGCCGTCGCCACTTCGTGGTGCTGCGCCTCGATGACGATCCCGAGATTTTGCATCTCGAGGCACATCTCGGTGCGCAGGTCCTGCAGGGAGTCCGTGGGCGGGACCGGGAAGTAGCCCTCCTTGTGGCGGGGCTTGTAGGCGAGATTGGCGCCATCCTCGTCGCGGCCGGAATTCCACTTCCCCTCGATCGAGTCGATGTGGTAGAAGCCCTCGTTCGTCGACGTCGAGAAGCGCGCCGAGTTGAACACGAAGAACTCCGCCTCGGGGCCGACGAAGATCGAGTCGCCGATGCCCGACGCCTTCAGGTGGGCCTCGGCCTTCTTGGCGATGTAGCGAGGGTCGCGCGAGTAGCTCTCCTTCGTGATCGGATCGACGATGTCGCAGATCATCACGAGGGTGGGGTGGGCGAAGAAAGGATCGATGAACGCCGACGAGGCGTCGGGAACCATCAGCATGTCGCTCTCGTCGATGGCCTGCCAGCCGCGAATCGAGGAGCCGTCGAAGCCGAGGCCGTCTTCGAACACGCCCTCGTCGATCTCGCTGATCGGGAACGTG
>JABSQW010000009.1 GCA_013215605.1 Myxococcales bacterium | reverse complement strand
ATGTCGAGGTGCTTGCGTTTCCCCTCGAGGGTCCGGTGCCGTCCGGCAGCGATCTCGTCTGGGATCCGGGACTCGGTCTCGCGAAGGTGCCGCGCGTACTGCTCCGCCTCATGGGGCGGGCGGGTTCGGACGGGAGGGGCGCACCTCCCATCGTCGGCACGATGCACGGTGTGCGCGCCTTTTCGCTGCCCGCCGCGGAGCTGGCGCGCGGCGTACGCGAACGCGTCGCTCTCGAGATCACCAAGCGACGGCGGGTCTTCGAATGGCGGCGCTTTGGACCGGGCCTGGCGAAGCTGGTCGCGGTGTCGCGGTTCGGCGCCGAAGAGGTCGCGCGCGCCTTCGATCTGCCCGACGCGAAGGTCAGCGCGATCCACCACGGCGTCGACCACGCCGTTTTTCGGGTCGCGGGCGAGGCCCACGAGCGGGAGCGCCCCTATTTCCTTCACGTGTCGAGCTTCCAGCGCAAGAAGAACCTCGAGCGCCTGCTCGCGGCGTACGCCGGGCTCGCCGAGGCCGGTCGGCCGGACCTCGTCCTGGTGGTTCCCGGTGTTCCCGGCCGCCCCCCGGAGCATCCCGGCGTCCACTGGGTGGTACACGGCCTCGACCCCGACGAGCTCGCACGCTGGTACCGCGGTGCGCTCGCCTTCGTCTTTCCATCCTTGCACGAGACGTTCGGGATGCCGATCCTCGAAGCCATGGCTTGCGGCTGCCCGGTGCTCACTTCGAACGTGACCGCCTGTCCCGAGGTGGCGTCCGACGCCGCGCTGCTCGTGGATCCGCGCTCGCTGGGCGCGATCAGCGAAGCCCTCGCGCGCCTCGCCGGCGATTCCGCGCTCCGCGACGACCTGTGCGCCCGCGGCCTCGAACGCGCGGCGGGCTTCTCCTGGGCGCGCACGGCCGAAGAGCACCTCGCCCTGTTTCGAGACGTCATCGGCGCGCGCCCGTGAGCGGGGCCCCGAACAGGCTGGGCGGCGCGATTCGCGACGGACTGTTCTTCGTGGTGGGAAACCACCGGGGTGGCACGACGCTCCTGCAGTCGATGTTGAATACCCATCCCGCGATCACGGTCCCGCCCGAGACGCAGTACTTCCAGGAGGTCTGGCCAAAGCGCGAGACCCTCGGCGATCTCGCCACTCCCGCCGGACGAGAGCAGGCCATTGCATTCCTCGGCTCGGTCGACTGCTCGATCCGCGACCTGAAGCTCGACCCCGCCGCGATCGCCGCCGAGCTGCCCGAAACCGGCGCCGACTACGCGGATCTGCTCGTCGCGCTGCTCACCGCCTGGGCGCGCCCGCGCCAAAAAACCCGCGTGGGCGACAAGAGTCCGGGACACATCCACTGTGTCCCGGAGATGGCACGCTGCTTCCCGAAGGCGCGCTTCATCGCGAGCCTGCGCGACCCGCGAGGTGTGGTGAGCTCCGAGCTCGGTGCGGTCTGGGGAGCGCGATCCGTCGACCAGATCGGCCGCCGCTGGCGCCGTGTGATCGATGAGCACCGGGAGCTCGAGCGATCGCTACCGCCCCACCGATACATGATGCTTCGCTACGAGGATCTCGTCACCGATCCGGAATCGACCCTGCGCGGTGTCTGCGAGTTCCTCGGCGAGGACTTCGATCCCGCGATGCTGCGCTACTACGAGCGACCCGGGAGCGAACTCGGCTTCGACCCGTCCGAGAGCTGGAAGCTCAATACCCTGCGCCCGCTCGATCCCGGTCGGCTCGAGGCCTGGCGGGAGAAGCTCTCGCCCATACAGATTGCACTGATCGAGCGAGCGGCCGGGGAGCACCTCGAAGGACTCGGCTACACGCGCGCAGCTCCGGCTCTCGGTGCTGCCGCGCTCCTGCTCGCGCGGCTGCGCGATCGCGTTCCGTGGGCCCTCGAGGTGATCAGCGGTGCAGCGGTGCGGAAGCGCGGCCCGCGTCGCAGCCGCGACTCGGGCGCTGTGGGGGGGAGCGAGCCGTGACGACGGTTCGCAAGACCGAGAAGATCGCCAACGCAGCGAAGCTCGCCTCGGAGTGGCTGCGCCGCCCTCACGCGCTCCCAGAGAAGTGGCTCTACAGCCTGGGTCTGCGCTCGACAGCAGGGCTCCGCCTGCCGGACTTTCTCGGCATCGGCGCGCAGAAGGCCGGGACGACCTGGCTCCATCAGAACCTCCAGCACCACCCCGACTTCTACTTCCCCCCGCACATCAAGGAGATCCGCTTCTTCGACGCGAGGTTCTACATGAGTCCCGCGCAGTACGCGGAATTCTTCGCGCCCGCGGGCGACCATTTCACCGGAGACATCACCCCGGGCTACGGCGCGCTTGGCGTTTCGCGAATCCGCTTCATCCGCAAGCTCCTGCCGGACGTGAAGCTCGTGCTCATCCTCCGCAACCCGATCGATCGCGCCTGGTCGCACGCCGTGATGGACCTCGCCGACACGAAGCAGCGCCGTGTCGAGGATGTTCCCGAGTGGGAGTTCTTCGCGCACTTCGCCTCGCCGAGCGCGCGCCGCAACGGCAGCTACGTGTCCATCCTCGACCGCTGGTTGTCCGTGTTCCCGGCGTCGGCGCTCCACGTGGTTTTCTTCGAATCGATCCGCGAGCGGCCGCGAGAGCTCTTGACGGGCATTCTCGAGCACATCGGGGCGCGCACCGATGTCGACTGGTCGACGTTTCCGTACAGCGATCAGATCAAACCCGGCTTGTCGGCACCGCTGCCCGACGCCTTCCGCGAACACCTTCGCGCGCTCTACGCCGACGAGATCCGGGGTGTGGCCGATCGACTCGGCGGCCCCGCGGAGGCCTGGCGCTGACGACCCCGAGCGGAGACCAGCACGCCGAACGGGGCGTGCGCAACCTCGCGGTGATGACGTCGGGGAGGCTCGCCACCCAGGCCGTACTGGTGGTGTCGGCATTCTTGATTCCCCGTGTGCTGGGCGCCGAGGACTACGGACTCTTCGCAGCCATCATGGCGGTGGTCTCCATCGTGCAGACGGGCTCGGCGTTCGGTCTGCCCACGGTCGAGGTGCGCTTCCTCGCACCGCTCTGGCAACGGGCGGATCGCGCCCCGGCGGAGACCCTCGCGGCAACCCTCTGGACCGCCCGGGTCGCCCTCGCCGTCGTGGGCAGTGCGGTGCTGATGGTCTGGATCCTCCTCTCGCCGCAGCTCGGGGTGGGAGCCTCTCTGTGCGGGATGCTCGGTGTGTTCGCGTTGCTCCGCTTCGCGCTCGAGGCGACGAAGAGTCTGCTGCTTCCGCTGGGTCGCGTGGGCGGTCTCGCAGCGCTCGACTTCGCCCGGGCGGCGCTGACACTGCCGGCGGTGATCTTCCTGTTTCCAGGCTTCGGTATGCTCGGCGCCTTCACCGGGATGACCGTGCTGCAGGGCGGCCTGCTCGTGTCGGCCTTTCGCCTGCTGCGCCGCGTCGCTCCCGTGTCGCCGGCGCGTTTCGACTGGTCGATGCTCCGCCCCCACGCACCCTTTGCGGCCGCCACGTTCGTGGGGGCGCTCTCGTCGATGTTCCAGGTGCAGTTCTCGGTATTCGCGGTAGCGAGCTGGGTGACGCGAGAGGAGGCCGGCTACCTCGGGATCTCGGTGCAGCTCTACAGCTTGCTTCAGGTGCTCTTCATCTCGGCGCGAAGATCGCTCATGCCCATCCTGTCGGAGCTGCAGGCCGCGGGGCAAGACGAGCGTCTCGCCTACTGGGGCAGTGTGATGATGCGCTACAGCGCGGCGTCGCTGTCGCTCGTCGTGGTGATCTGGGCGCTCCTCGGCGAGGCGATCGTCGGCTTCGTGCTCACCGATGCCTTCGCGCCCGTCTACTCCTGCGCGACCCTGATCCTCGTGGCCACCGCCTTTTTCTGCTGCGGCGCGAGCTGCAACGGGCTGCTCTTCGTGCGCGAGCTGCCGCGGGTGGGGTCCACGAACAGCTTCCTCTACGCCCTCACGACCGTGGTCGGCCTGCTGTGGGTGGTGGAAGGACCGAACGACGGCGCCGCGTTTCGCATCTCCGCCGTCTACGCGGCAGCCGGCGCGTTCTTCTTCGCGTTCGCGTACACGAGTCTCGGCTGGCGCGGCGGCCTCTGGCTTCCCCTCGGCCGCACGCTGGCGCTGCTGCTCCCGATGCTCGCCGCGTGGCCGGCCGCGACGTGGTCGGGTGGTGGTGCCGAGCGCGTGGCCGTGGCGGTCGCCTTCCCGGTCGCCTACGCGGCCCTTGCGGTGGGGCTCGGATTGCTGCCGCGCGATGAGCTGCGCGAGATCGTCCGCACCGCGCGCCGCGCGTCGTCGTAGCGCGGGCAAGCGGGTTTTGCTCGCCGCTACCCAGCCAAACTATCGAAGCAGATGCACGGCCAGGGCGCGGCGATCGTCTTCGGTCAGGTCGAAGGCCGGCATCGGGGGCGTCGGTGCCGCGAGGAACGACATCATGCGCGGCACGTCGTAGCGGGTCGCGAGGTCTTCGAGCACGACGGGCACGACGCCCGGTCGGGCGGTGGCGGGGTCGTGACAGGTCGCGCAGGCGTGGCGGGCGTAGAGGGCGGAGCCGGTTGCCGCGAGGTGCGGACGGGCCGCCTCTTGAACGGCGGCGAGGGGATCACGGGTCGTCGTGGCGGCGCCGGGGGCGGCCGTGGCTCGGGCAGCGCTTCCGTACGCCACGCGGTACACGGAGTTCGCGTAGTCGTCGCTGATGTAGAAGGCACCGTCGGGACCCTCGATCACATCGACGGGCCGGCCGATCACGTCGTCGTCGACTTCGAGCCCCCACAAGAAGTCGCGCTCCTCGAGAGGACCCGCGCGGCCGTTGCTGGGCCAGTGGAGCGAAACCACCTTGTAGCCGTCCTTCGCGGAGCGATTCCACGAGCCGTGGAGGGCGACCAGCGCCGCACCTCGGTAGCCGGGCGCCGCGTCGCCCCGGACGAACGTCATGCCGAGCGGTGCGTTGTGGGCGCGGAAGCCGTGGTCGGGCGCCCGGGCGCTGCGGACCTTGGCTTCGTTCCCCGCTCCGAAATCCGGATCGGGGGCGTTGTCGCCGTTCGCGTAGGGCCAGCCGTAGAAGCCCCCCCGTTCGATGCGGTTGAGCTCGCACGGGGGGAAATCGTCGCCCAGCAGGTCGCGGCCGTTGTCGGTGGCATAGAGTTCGTTCGTGCCCGGTCGCCAGTCGAAGCCCACCGAGTTGCGCATCCCAGCGGCGTAGATCTCCTCGCCGGAGCCGTCGATCCGGTAGCGGAGCATCGCCGCACGGCGCGGGTCGGACTCTTCGCAGACGTTGCAACTCGAGCCGACCGACAGGTAGATGTGGCCATCCGGTCCGATGCGCAGCGTCCGGGTCCAGTGGTTGCCGCCTTCGGGGATTCCCGTCACGATTCGCTCGATGTCGCCCACTGTGGTGCCAGCCTCCGCGTCGAAGCGCACGCGCGCTACGGCGCTGCCCTCGCCGATGTAGAGCCAGCCGTCATCCAGGTCGAGCCCCAGGGAGCGATCGAGTCCCGAGAGCAGGGTGCGACGCCCATCGGGCAGGCCGTCGCCGTTGCGATCGCGTTCGAGGAGGAGGATCTCACCGCGCCGCGGCTGGCTCACGAGGAGGTCGCCGCTGGAGGTGAAGCGCAGGAATCGGGCGTTCTCGATGTCCGTTGCGTACAGGCCGACCGAGAACCCGTCCGGAACGCGGATCCGGGTGGCAAATTGGTCATTGGTGGGGGCACCTGGCCCCGTCCCGGTCAGCATCGAGCCCAGCGGAACGTTGACCGCGAAGCGCTCGGGTAGCAGGAAGCACGCCCCCGCCCCCAACACCGCGAGCATCGAGACCGCGATGCCAATGCATTTCACCAATCGCGGCATGGATCTCCAAGGTCGGATCGCTCGATTGCGGGCCGGCTCCGATAATCCCCCTCCCACTGGTGGATCGCCACAAATCCCCGAAAATCATCAAAGAAATCGCCCTGGAGGGGTTGACGCCCCACTACCCGCAACGCGAACGTATGCGTTCGCCGGAGGCTCGATTTCCATGGCAATGCGAATTCGAAAGGGAGACCTCGTCCAGGTCGTCACGGGCGCAGACCGCGGCAAGCAGGGGCGCGTGCTGGCGGTCGATCGTCAGGCCGGAAGGCTGCGCGTGGAGAAGGTCCGCCTGCAGAAGCACCACCTGAAGCCGGGACGCAAGGGCGCCCGCACCGGTGGAATCGTGGAGATCGAGGGCTACGTCGACGCCTCCAACGTCATGCTCGTCGATCCCAGCAGCAACGAGCCGAGCCGGGTGCGCGTCCAGAGGGATGGCGACCGGAAGGTGCGAGTGTTCGCCAAGAGTGGCGATCCCGTTCCCGAGCCGGCACAGATCTAATCGGGGGCCGCCGTGGCAAAGAGGGGCAAGCGCGAGAAGATCAAGCTCGAGTCGTCCGCCGGGACGGGTCACTTCTATACGACGATGAAGAACAAGACCAACACTCCGGGCAAGCTCCAGATGAAGAAGTACGATCCGGTCGTGCGCAAGCACGTGATGTACAAAGAGACGAAGCTCAAGTAGCTGGCGCTCTGCGTCCAATTCAATCCGCGAGGATTTCAGCGATGACCTGGGTGATTACGCGGCTCTGTCGGGATTGTCTGGATCAGGCGTGTGTCGAGGTCTGTCCTGTCGACTGCATCTATAGCTACGACGGTGCCGACAGCAGTGCGTTCCCGAAGCAGCTCTACATCGATCCGGAGGAGTGCATCAACTGCGGTGTATGCGAGCCGGAGTGCCCTTGGGAGGCCATCTTCGAGGACGAGCAGGTCCCGGACGTCTTCGTCGACGACACTGCACTCAACGCGAAGATGCTCGACGCGAAGGACGCCTTCTCGGTTCCCGAAGTCGAGGAGAAGGAGAAGCCAAGCCCCGAGCAGATCGAAGAGAACAAGGCCAAGTGGGGCTACTCGGGTTAGTCTGAGCGGGGCTTCGGCGGGCCAAGCGCGCCTGCCAGCCTTGCGGCGCTGCTTCCTAGCCGGACGACTCTCCGGAAGCGGCGCGATCGAAGGCTTCTGCCATCACGTCGATCGGCGCCTCGCGCCCGGTCCACAGCTGCAGCTGACGCGCAGCCTGGTGGATGAGCCACCACTTGCCGCCGATGGTTCGTGCTCCCGCCGCCTCGGCGTCTTCGAGCAGGCGCGTGCGGGCCGGATCGTAGACCGCGTCCATGACGACGGATCCCTGCCGCAGCGCACCGGCGTCGACCGGCGACTCGTCGGATCGAAGACCCACGGATGTCGTGTTGACGAGGACGTCGTGGGGAGTGTCCGCAAAGTCGTCGAGTCCGCCGGCACCCGCGGCGCCGAGTGACTGCGCGAGCTCCTGAGCGCGAGCCACGGTCCGGTTCAGAACGACGACCTCGGCGCCGCGCTGCCCCAGGCCCCACACCGCGGCTCGTGCGGCTCCCCCCGCGCCCAGCACGACGGCCCGCCGACCCTCGAGGCGTGTCTCCGCCTCGAGAGAAGCGGTGACGCCCAGGTGGTCGGTGTTGCTGCCGAGCAGGCGACCGTCTCGCAGCGTGACAGTGTTCACCGCACCAATCCGAGACGCCGTTTCGTCGACCTCGTCGAGGAGCTCCATGATGGCGACCTTGTGGGGGATCGAGACGGCGAGCTGGCGGATGCCGAGCGCGCGCATCCCCGCCACGGCGCCGGGGAGATCCGCGGGCGCGACGTCGAAGGCCAGATAGGCGGCGTCGACGCCGAGGGCGGCGAACGCGGCGTTGTGCATCGCGGGCGACCGCGTGTGGCCGGCCGGGTGGAGGACGATGCCGCAGAGCGCCGTCGTGGGGGAGATCGCCCGGGGTGTCGGATCGGGGAGGGACATCATGTCTGCCCCGCGGTGTAGCGCCCCCCCAGCCCGTGGCGCTACACCCGTGGTCAGGGCGGGCTTCCGTGCCGAAAATCGGAGATTGCCCGCCAGGTGAGCCGAAGGCCGGCTTCTGGCATCTTGTGCCTGCGCTCCGGGCCCGCTGTGAGCGGCCGAGCGAGGAGAAGCACCGTGGCCAAGGAATCGAAGGCGCGATCGCGCGTCGCCATCATCATGGGAAGTCAGAGCGACTGGGAAGTCATGCAGGTCGCCGAGAAGACCCTCGCCGACCTCGAGATCGAGAGCGACGCGCGGGTCATCTCCGCGCACCGCACCCCCGAGCGACTGACCCGCTTTCTCGCCACCGCCGAGGACGACGGCATCGAGGTGATCATCGCGGCCGCCGGCCACGCCGCGCACCTCGCCGGTGTGACCGCCGCTCACACGCTCCTGCCGGTGCTCGGCGTGCCGCTGCCGAGCTCGGATCTGAACGGGATGGATGCGCTGCTCGCCACCGTGCAGATGCCCGGCGGCATCCCAGTGGCAACCCTCTCCATCGGTCGCGCCGGCGCAAAGAACGCCGCGCTGTTCGCAGCCGCCATCCTCGCTCTCAGCGATTCCGCGGTGCGTGAGCGCCTCGAAAAATACCGCGAGGCGCAGTCCGCGGGGGTCCCAGAGCGACCCTACTGACGAGTGGTTCGGTAGCCGCCCGGGTACTCGCTCTTTCCGTCGAGGGTCATCACGGTTCGGCTCAGCTCGTCGAGCAGGTCGAGGCTCGAGTAGCAGCCCCCCGTGCGTTCGAGGCCGCACTCGCAGAGTGCGATCGTGGCCTCGACCATCGCCTCGAGTGACTCGATCTGATCCTCGGTGAGCCGTGCACCGGCGAGGACCTCGGCGCCCGGCGACAGCACACTGGCGCGGGGCTCGACGGCGTTGACGCGGATGCCTGTACCGTAGAAGGAGTGGCCCAGCGTGTTCGTCGCGCGGTTGAGAGCCGCCTTCGTGGCGCCGTAGTAGCCGATCGTCGCCACGAACGGATCTTCGGCGAAAGGGGGCCCTGGCGCGTGAACCGCACTCGCGCTCGACACGTTGACGATCCACCCCTCGCCGCGCTTGCGCATCGACGCGGCCACCTGCTGCGCGAGATCGATCGGCGCCTGGAGATTGACCTCCATCATCAGGCGGCGCCGCTTGAGCGGGTAGTCGCTGAGGGGCTGGTAGATCGCCGCGGCGGCGTTGTTGACGAGGATGTCGATCGGTCCGAGAGCGGCTGTCGCCTCGGGGACGATGCGCGCGCGGTCCTCGGCATCTGACAGGTCCGCCGAGATCGCGACGTGCTTTCCGCTGCCGACGCCGACCATGGTTTCGAGCGTCTCGTTGAGGCTGCCCGGAAGCGTCGGGTGGGCGTCGACGGTGCGCGCCGTGATGGCGACGTTGGCGCCCTCCGCGGCGAAGCGCTGGGAGATTCCGGCGCCGATTCCCCGGCTCGCGCCGGTGACGATGACGTTGCGTCCGCTGAACAGGTCGGGCATGGAGGTCTCTCTCGGGGTGCGGGGCGGGGTCTGCTCGTTGATGGTACCCCCGGCGTTCGCAGAACCGGGGCGTTTCGCGAGACCGCTGCGACTTGGGCGCCGACGGCGATCGCTCCACTATGCTCCGATCCGTTGCGCGAACGGCGGCACTCGGCGCGTCCGCAATCCAGGGGAGGATTCATGGGAAGCCGCCGGTACGGGTGGGTGTCGATCGCGTTGGTTCTGTCACTGGCCGCAGAGGCGCCGGCCGAGAAACGGCCTTATGACCAGACCGAGAAACGCGAGGCGTGCCAGAACTTTGCCTCGCTCCGCCAGCCGTTCTTCGGGGACACCCACGTCCACACCAGCTACTCCTTCGACGCGGCCTCCCAGAGCACGCGAAACACGCCGCGCGATGCCTGGCGCTTCGCGAAGGGAGAGGCCCTCGGCATCCAGCCCTACGACGCGAACGGAAAGCCGCTCCGCACGGTGAAGCTCGACCGCCCGCTCGACTGGACGGTCGTCACCGACCACGCGGAGTTCTTCGGCGAGGTGCGCATCTGCGGCGGCGACGGGCCGGGCAGCGACTCCGACATCTGCTGGGCGTACAACACCATCCCCGGCATGGGGTTGCTCCTGATGGGACTGCGCGGGTCCCTCGCGAAGGACCGCTGGGGGTTCTGCGGCGAGAACGACGAGCTCTGCATCGGGGCCGCGCGCGAGGCGTGGCAGGAAGTCCAGGCGGCGGCCAACGAGGCCTACGACAAGAGCTCCACCTGCTCGTTCACGAGCTTCATCGGCTATGAGTGGACCGGCTCGATGGGGCAGGGGAACAACCTCCATCGCAACGTCGTCTTTCGCAACGACAGGGTCCCCGGCACCGCAACGAGCTCGATCGACGCCCGATCGGCGTCGCGCCTCTGGGACAGCCTGGAGAAGGAGTGCCTGAACCGCAGCGGCTGCGACGTCCTGACGATCCCCCACAACTCGAACCTGAGCGCGGGGTTGATGTTCTCGTCCGGGCAGATCGAAACCCTCGAGGACCGCAATCTGCCGGTGACGCCGCGGGACGCCCAACGCAGAGCGCGCTTCGAGCCGCTGGTCGAGATCATGCAGCACAAGGGAGACTCGGAGTGTCTCCTCGGTGGCAGTACGACCGACGAGGCCTGCGGGTTCGAGAAGCTCCCGTACAACAGCTTTGCGGGCGTGAGCGGACTGACGCCCCTGGGCGACCGAAGCGCGCTCGATCCCGTGCCATCGGATTACGTGCGCGACGCCCTCAAGCGCGGAATCGCCGAGCAGCGGAAGCTGGGAGTGAACCGCTTCAAGTACGGGATCATCGCCAGCACGGACACGCACCTCGGCACACCGGGACTCACGGCGGAGAAGCGACACGTGGGGCACGGAGGTGCCGGGATGTCGTCGGCAACGGGTGTGCCAGTCGGTCTGCCGGACAACATCGAGTTCAACCCGGGCGGTCTCGCTGTCGTGTGGGCCGAGGAGAACACGCGCGATTCCCTCTTTGCAGCGATGCAGCGCAAGGAGGTCTACGGCACGAGCGGAACGCGCCCCATCGTGCGCTTCTTCGGCGGCTGGAAGTTCCCGAAGAACCTGTGCGCGCAAGACGACTTCATCGAGTGGGGCTACGCGACGGGTGTCCCGATGGGCGGCGATCTGCCGTCGCGCATCGGCTCGAAGGGCCCCGCGTTCGCCGTATCCGCCCTCCGCGACTCGGCGACCGGAACGATGTTGCAGCGCATTCAGATCGTGAAGGGCTGGGTCGCAAACGGGAAGACGCACGAAAAAGTGTTCGACGTCGCAGGCGGTGATACCGGCGCGAGCGTCGATCTGACGACGTGCGAGGCGCTCGGCGCGGGCGCGCGCAGTCTCTGCGAGGTCTGGGAGGACCCGGAGTTCAACGAGTCGCAGCCGGCCTTCTACTACGCGCGCGTGCTCGAGAATCCGACCTGTCGCTGGAGCCAGTATCTGTGCGTGGAAGCGGGCGTCGACTGCATGGACCGCGACACGATCCAGCCGGGATACGAGCACTGCTGCAATACCGACTACCCGAAGACGCTGCAGGAGCGGGCCTGGACCTCACCCATCTGGCACACTCCCTGATCGGGCGCTCGGGTCAGGAGCGCGTTCGTTCGAGTGCGGCTTTCAGGTCGTTCCACACGTTGCGCCGCACCTCCTGGGTGTATTGGCGCAACACGTAGGCGGGGTGGAGCGTGGGCATGAGCGGGATGCCGCGGTACTCGTGCCACGTGCCGCGCACCCTCGTGATCGGGACGTCGCGTCCCAGCAGCAGGCTCGCCGCCGGCTTGCCGAGGGCGACGATCACCTTTGGGCGCACCGCATCGATCTGACCGTCGAGATAGGGGCGGCACGTCGAGACTTCGTTGGGCAGCGGCGTTCGGTTTTCCGGCGGTCGACACTTTACGATGTTGCAGATGTACGTATCGGCGCGCGCGATGCCGAGACCCTTCTCGATCATCTGGGTCAAGAGTTCACCGGCGCGGCCAACGAAGGGCAGGCCCTGTGCGTCCTCGTTCTCGCCCGGGCCCTCGCCAACGAACATGAGGTCGGCGTCCGGGTTGCCGTCGCCGAAGACGATCGTGCGCCGCTTTTCGTGGAGCTTGCAGCGCGTGCAGTCGCCGAGAGCGGTGCGGACGTCGTCGAGGGTCGGGTTCGGGCCCCAAGTGGCTTCGAACGCGAGGCCCAGAGGCGCCGGCTCGGCAAAGATCGGCGGCGGCTCCGCCGGGCGCTCCACGACCGGACCCCTGGTTGGTTCGCTCTCGGCGGGTCTCGAGGTTGCGGCGGGGGCCGACGTCTCGGGGGCTGCCGTGGTCACCGCGGGGGCGGGCACCTCGTCGAAACGATCGACGCCTTCCTCGGCGAGTTCCTCGACGAGCGCGCGCGCGGACCCGAGCAGGTCCTGCGCCTCGCGGTTCAGCGACCCGTCCACGCGGGATCCCGTTTCTCGAAGAAGGCGCTGATGCCTTCCATCGCGTCGTGCGTGCGCGAGGTGAGGACGATCATCTCGCGCAGGTATTTCATCGACGTGGACTCCTCCATCTCACACATCGTGTGAATGCCGCCGTCGTCACGGGTGGTCGACACGTTTGCCACGTCAGCTCCGTTCGTCGAGCGCCGAGAACACGCGGGCGGCGAGTTCGTGATCCGAGGCCGGGGAGGTGTCGACGGGAAGGCTCGCCGACGTACCGAGGGCCTTCCCCGTGCCGGGCTCGATCGTGCCGTGGCGCTGTCGCTCGATCTTGTCCTGTACCTCGAATACGAAGCCCGGGTCGTTGGCCTCGTCGTGACAGCCGCCGCAGATCAGCTGGATCGCGCACGAGTCGCACTTGTCGCCCAGCGAGAGGATCGTCCCGATCTTGGTCGCTTCGGGAGCGATGTGGTCGCCGCCGGGACCGTGACACGACTCGCAGCCGACCCTCGCGAGATCGGGGTTCCCGCTCGCGAGCTGCGCGAAATTCCCAGATTCGGGAAAACCACCGGGCTTGCCCATCGCGGTGGTGTGACAGCGCAGACACTCGGCGTCGCCGGTTGCGCCCTTCGCCTCGAGCGTGGCGTGAGCTCTTGCGTGCGGGCTCGCGGACCAGGTCGCGTACTCGCTCGAGTGGCAGGCCGCGCACGCTTCCGAGCCCACGGTTTCGGCGGCGCTCGAAAGGACATCGCCTCCCGGGCGCCCGAGAGCGGCGAGCTTCGCGCGCCGCGCATCGGCCGAGAGCATTGTCAGGTGGAAGTTCGCGCTGTGCGAGATCCTGGGGTGGAAGGTCGCGTAATCGAATCGTAGGGAGTGCTCGGCGTCGTGACAGCTCGCACAGACCGGGGCGTAGTTCGCCTCGGTGACGAAGCCGGCCGAGAGGTGGGGCCCGCCGCGCCCGTGGCACGACTCACACCCGACGTTCTCGAGCGCCGAGTCGGGTTGTGACCGCGTGAATCCGCCCGGCTGCTCCCACCCGACGACGTGGCAGCCGATGCACTCAGCGTTCCCATCCTCGCCGTGCTTTACGAGGGTTCCGAACGCCCCCGCGTGCTTGGTGAATTGCCACGTGACGAGCTGCGACTCGTGGCAGACACCGCAGACCTCGTTTCCCGAATAGCCCGAGGGCCGCAGGAGCATCGGCACCGTCGCGCGGGATAGCTTCGCTATCCGCATGCGCATCAACGGCGGATCGGTGTTCTTGCGCCAGCCAACCACGCGCCTCGCGATGCGACCCTTGGGGTCGATGAGAAAGGTGTCCGGCACACCACCGTGTACGCCGAATAATTTGCGGATCTTCCCGTCGTGATCGAACAGAACGGGGAAGAAGTCGAGCTCCGCCTCGCGGAGCTCGGTGCGCACTGCTCCCGAGCGTCCAGACACCTCGATGCCCGCGAAGACGGGGCGCTTGTCCTCCGGAATCTCGCTGAGCGCCTTCTTCATGAACGCGAGGGCATCGTGGCAGTGGGGACATGTGTGCAGGAAGAACATCATGACGACGGCCCGGCCGCGATGCGCCGAGAGCGAGAAGGGCACGTCGTCGTCGAGAATGTCGGCGAGGAAGTCGGGCGCCATGGGGCGGCGGCTCGCGAGTGCGAGCGGCGCGTCTCTCTTCGCCGGCAGGCGCAGCCCAGTGCGCAGCTGCATCTCGATCGCTTCCGCGTCGTCCGGGAGGTTCGCGAAGCCGAACTTCAGGTAACCCTCCGAGTCGACACCGAGGAGAGCGACCGGCGACCGCAAGCCGAGGCGCTGAGAGATCTTCGCATTCGAGTCGTTGATGACGCGGTACGCGATGCCGTAGTCGGCGACGAAACGGCGGGATTCGTCTTGCGACGAGGCGACCGCGACACCCACCACCGAGAAGTTGTACTCGGCGCCGAGCGCGGCCACGGCGTTTACCGCTGCCGTGGCGTTCTTTGCGGCCTTGACCTTGGGGTTGAAGAAGAAGAGGAGGAAACGTCGACCGATCAGCGATGACACCGAGAGCTGCTCGCCACCGAGCGTGAACCCCGAGAACGCCGGCAGCGGCCGATCCTTGCGTTTCGAGTGGTCGTGGCCGTCGCCTCCCGCGCTGGAGGCCGCGCGGACCGGGCTCGATGTGCTGCCATCGGGCGCTTCTTCCGCCGCATCGCCGGAGCTGCAGGAGACGAGAAGCGCGGTGAGGAACACCGTCGGGAGTCTTGAACAGCGCACGGCGGTCAGTCTAAGAGAAAGTGCTGCGGGGTTCACCTGTGCGGAGCGAACACGCCCGTGCACAGCGCACGCCCTCGAAGACGCCCCGGGGCGACGAAGCTCAGGCGGACGAGTGCTCGAGCTTCTCTCGAACTTCCACGAGGAGCTTCTCGAACCCTTCGTTGCCCGGCTCGAAGGTGAGGGCCGTCTGCAGGTTGCGGGCAGCCGCCGCGAAGTCGCCGCGGCGGATATCCTGGTTGGCGAGGGTGAAGTACTGGCGGCCCTGGGGCGTCTTGCCTTCGACCTCGGCGCGCTGTGCCCCCTCGGCCTGCGCGAGCTGCATCCGTGCGCCGCCACCGGATTCGAGGTGGCGGTCGTAGGCGGGGCGCCGACGGGGATCTCGAAGGATGGAATAGGCCTCGCTGATTCGCTTGGCGATCACGGCCACGGCGCGCCGCACGTCGTCCGGCAGGTGTCGGCACGCATCCGGGTGGAACGTGCGCGACGTCTCGTAGTACGCGTCCTTGATCTGGCGCGCGTTGGCGTCGTCTTGCAGGTGGAGGAGCTGGTAGTAGTCGAGCTCCTCCGAGATGCGCGCCAACGCCAAGATCTCCGCCGGGGCGAGCGCGGCCACGATCTAGCCCTTCTCGTCTTCCGCTTCGTCGAGCGTCGTGAGGTCGGTGCCGGCGGGCTCGAAGAGGTCGTGAGGGTTCTCCTCGAGCACCTGCGGCTCCGCCTCCGGTTCGGGATCGTGCAGCTCGCTGGCGGTTTGAGTGTTCGCGATGTGGAGATCATCGGTGAGTTCGACGACCTGGTTGTCCTCGGTCTCGACCTCCGTGTCGATGTCGAGTCCGACGGGGTCGGGCTCGAGGTCGAGATCCATGGCTTTCGGGTTCTTGGTGTAGGCGACCATCTCGTCGGTCGGGGCCTCTTCGAAGAAGGGCTCGGGGCTTGCGGCGACGATCGGCTCCGGCGCGGCCAGCTGGGGTTCGCCCGAAAGGCGCGCCGGCTCGGCGAGCAGGGGCGCGGGCTCTTCGTCGAGCAGCAGATCGTCGGAGTCCGGGCTCATCCCGAGGAAAGGCTGCGTCACGGCGTCGGCCGGCGTCGCCTCATCCGGTGCGTGGGCCGGGGTCGACGAGGCAGCCGACGCGGCCGGGTCGGACTCCGAGACAGGCTCGAGCGCGCGCTGGCTGTCGGAGAGAGGTGGAGTCGAGAGGGCCTCTTCGAGCTCGCTCCGCGGGTCCCGAGACACCGGCGGCGGCGTGATTTCGAGAGTCGTCGTCTCGACGCGGTCGGTGTTCGCGCGTTCGATGATGCTCTCGATCTCGCTCTCCGAGAGACCGGACGACAACGTGATGCGGATCGACGCCTTCTGGCCGGTGTCGCGATCGCGCGCGGTGACGTTGACGATGCCGTCGGTGTCGATCTCGAACGTGACGTCGATCTCGACCTCGCCGCGCCGCGCCTTCGCGAAGCCCGAGAACTCGAACTGGCCGAGCGGCTCGTTCTCCTCGGCCTCGCGCGACTCGCCCTGGTAGATGCGAATCGACACCGACTCCTGGTAGTCCTTGAACGTCGTGAACGTGCGGGTCTGCTCGATGGGCACCGGCGTGTTGCGCTCGATCACCGACTCCGCGATCCCGCCGGCGACACCGATGCGAAGGGAGAGCGGCGTCACGTCGAGGAGGAACGTATCGTTCTTCGGGTTGACGAGGGATGACGCGTGGATTGCCGCACCCATCGACACGGCCAGGTCGGGGTCGACGTCGGTCTTCGGCTCCATCTGGAAGTACGCGCGCACCGCGTCCCGGATGATCGGGAGGCGCGTTGGACCGCCGACGAGCACGACGCCGTCGAGATCGCGCGCCACCACGCCGGCCTCCTGCACCGCCTCGTCGCACACCTTGAAGGTGCGCTGCAGCAGGTCGTTGACCAGCGAGCCGAACTCGACAGACGTCAGCTGGTGCTCGACGGATAGCATGCCTTCGGGCCCTTCGATGATGTCGGGGATCCGGATGTCGACCGCGCTGTCGACGGACAGCGCCTTCTTCGCGTCCTCGGAGGCGACCTTCAGCTTCTCGAGGGCGAAGCGGTCGTTGCGGAGGTTGATGCCCGTATTTGCCAGGAATTCGTCCGCGAGCATGTCGATCAGGCGGTCGTCGAAGTCCTCGCCACCGAGGAACGTGTCGCCGCACGTCGACAGCACCTCGAAGATATCTTCGCCGATTTCGAGCACCGAGATATCGAACGTACCGCCGCCGAGGTCGTACACGGCAACGCGTTGCTTGAGACCCTTGCCGAAGCCGTAGGCGAGGGCGGCCGCGGTGGGCTCGTTGATGATCCTCAGCACTTCGAGGCCGGCGATGCGGCCCGCGTCCTTGGTGGCCTGGCGCTGGTTGTCGTTGAAGTAGGCGGGAACGGTGATTACCGCCTTCGAGACCGATTGGCCGAGACGCGCCTCGGCGATCGCCTTGAGCTCGCGCAGCACCATGGCGGAGATCTCGGGAAGTGAGAACTGCTCGTTGCGCACGTTGATGCGCAGGCCGTGACCCTCGCTCTCGGCGATGTCGTAGGCGCAGATCGCCCTGGCCTTCTTCACCTCTTCCGAGAAGTAGTACCGGCCAATCAGGCGCTTCGCCGAGGAGACCGTGTTCTCGGGGTCGTGGATGATGTTTGCCTTGGCGGAATTTCCCACCGTGATCGAGCCGTCCTCGCGAAAGGCGACCACGCTGGCCGTGATCTTCTCGCCATACGGGTTGGCGAGCACGTCGACCGTTCCATCCTCGGCGCGCGCGACACACGAGTTGCTCGTTCCGAGATCGATTCCGATGGCGATATCCGCCATGTCGTTCCTCCACCCCTGCGAATGCTGCGGCCTGTTCGCCGGCGCGCTCCGAGATCGCGCCGGCCCGAATCCAGGATCCTTCCGGTATTCGGACTATCGGTAGACTGAGGAGTGGCCTAAGCGGGCAGCCCCCGAGGGGCAGCGTTGCTCGGGGTCCGCGGGCCGACTACACCTGATGAGCGCCGCACGGCGGCTTTGGACAACGAGAGGCACCGATGTCCGGACATTCGAAATGGTCGACCATCAAGCGCAAGAAGGGTGCCGCCGACGCCAAGCGTGGAAAGATCTTCACGAAGCTGATTCGTGAGATCGCCACGGCTGCCGGGCTCGGCGGGGGCGATCCCGACGCGAATCCGCGCCTGCGCCTGGCCGTCGAGAAGGCCCGTGGCGCCAACATGCCCAAGGACAACATCGAACGGGCCATCAAGAAGGGCACGGGCGATGACGAGGGCGGGAGCTTCGAGGAGGCAGTCTACGAGGGCTACGGACCCGGCGGGACGGCGATCTATGTCGAGGCCCTCACGGACAACAAGAACCGAACCGTGGGTGAGATCCGCCACGTACTCACGAAGCACGGCGGCAACCTCGGCGCGAGCGGCTGCGTGGCTTACCTCTTCGAGAAGAAGGGCCTGCTCAGCTTCGACCGCGAGGGCATCGACGCGGATGCGCTGCTCGAAGCCGCCCTCGACGCCGGTGCCGACGACGTCGTCGACAGCGACGAGACGATCGACGTCGTCACCGAGGCCGGGACGTTCGAAGCCGTGAAGAAGAGCCTCGAAGACGACGGTTTCGCGTCCGAGGTGGCGGACATCTGCATGGAGCCCTCGACGACCGTGCACCTCGAGGGAAAGCAGGCCGAGAAGATGCTCGCCGTGGCCGACGCCCTCGAGGACCTCGACGACGTCCAGAACGTCTACGCGAACTTCGACATCACCGAAGAGGAAATGGCGCGCCTGGCATGAGTCGTCGGGGGCCCGATCCGGGCGGAGCCCGGATCGACCCGTGCTTCGCTCGCCTTGCCGTGCCAGCCTTCGCCTGCGGGGCGAGTCGCGGGTCGCGCTTCCAGGCTTGTTCGGGCTAAGCTCGCGGCGCCACGCCCAGGTCGTCGATCCGAACTTCCTCCAATCGTTCGCCGACGCCGCCGCTCACCGCGGCTGTCCGCCGCAATTCGGCAGGAGCGCCATGCGCGTTCTCGGGATCGATCCGGGCTCGAACATCACCGGCTTTGGCGTCGTGGACCGCGACGGCGGCCAGGTCCGTCACGTCGCCCACGGCAACCTTCCGCTGACCCGCACCCACACGCTCCCCACGCGGCTCTACGAGCTCCACGAGCTGCTCCTCGACGTCATCGAGCGCTACGAGCCCGATGTCGCGGCCGTCGAGCAGGTGTTCGTCGCGGCGAGTGCGCGGTCGGCGCTCGTACTCGGCCAGGCGCGCGGGGCGGTATTGGCGGCGCTCGGCTCGCGCGGAGTCATCGTCACCGAGTACCCGCCGAGCCAAATCAAGCAGGCCGTCACCGGGAGCGGGCGGGCGACCAAGAAACAGGTGCAATCGATGGTGCGCCGCCTCCTCGAACTCGCGAAGCTCCCCGCCCAGGATTCCGCCGACGCCCTCGCTGCGGCGATCTGTCACGCCCAGGCGGGAAAGCTCGCAGCGCTCGGTGTTGCGCCCGCGTCGCGCCGTGGCCGTTCGCGTCGCGGGCTCTCGGTCGCCGTGAGGCCGGTGCGTTGATCGCACGTCTCGAAGGCGTCCTGCTCGAGTCGGCGCCCACGCGGGTGGTCGTCGACGTGAGCGGCGTTGGCTACGAGGTGCTCGTTCCGCTGTCGACGTTCACCGAACTCCCCGACGTCGGGAAGACGATCGCCCTCCACGTCCACACCCACATGCGCGAGTCGGCGATCCAGCTGTTTGGGTTCCAGACCCGCGCCGAGCGCGCCGCGTTCGAGCTGCTGCTGCTCGCCAACCGCGTCGGGCCGAGGCTCGCCCAGACCATTCTGTCGGGGATTTCACCCGCGGAGCTCCACGTCGCCATCCGCGACGGCAACGCCGCGCTCCTGCGCGCCGTACCGGGTATCGGCGCGAAAATGGCCGATCGGATGCTGGTGGAGCTCGCGGATCGGCTCGGCGAGCTCGCCGCTCTGCTCTCGCAGAGCGGCGATGCGAGCGGGGCCCTTGGCGCGCGGGCCAGCGGCGAGAGCGTGCGAGAGCAGACGCTGTCCGCACTGGTCAACCTCGGCTACCCGAAGGCCCACGCGGAGCGCGTGCTCGACGCCGCGCTCGAGGACACCGGGCCCGAGGCCAGTCTCGAAGATCTGGTGCGAGCGTCGCTCAAGAGGCTCGCGCGGTGAGCGAGACGACGGACGAGCGGGGCGATCTCGGTGCGAAGGCCCTGCCGGGCGAGGCCAGCATCGAGGCGCGCCTGCGCCCCGGCAACCTCGCCGAGATGGTCGGCCAGAATCGGCTCCGCGAGAACCTCGCCGTATTCGTCCGCGCGGCTCGCGAGCGCGGCGAGGCGCTCGACCATGTCCTCTTCCACGGACCTCCTGGCCTGGGCAAGACGTCCCTCGCCCACGTCGTGGCCGCCGAGATGGAGGCGCCGCTGCGGGTCACGAGCGGTCCAGCCATCGAGCGCCCCGGCGACCTCGCGGCGTTGCTGTCGAATCTCGACGAGGGCGACGTGCTCTTCATCGACGAGATTCACCGGTTGCCCGCCGTTGTCGAAGAGATCCTGTATCCCGCGATGGAGGACTACAAGCTCGACATCCTGGTGGGTCAGGGAGCGGGCGCGCGCTCGATGCGGCTCGACCTGCCGCGCTTCACGCTGGTCGGCGCCACCACCCGGGCCGGGCTTCTCACCTCGCCGCTCCGCGATCGCTTCGGCTGGGCGGCCCGCCTCGAGTACTATCCGCCGTCGGACCTCGAGCGCATCATCGAGCGTTCGGGCTGCGTCCTCGGCGTAGAGCTTGCCTTCGAGGCGCGCGAGGAGATCGCCGGGCGTTCCCGTGGGACGCCCCGCATCGCGAACCGACTGTTGCGCCGCGTCCGCGACTTCGCCGAGGTCGCTGACGGCCGAGGCAAGCCCGTCGACCGCGAGCGCACCCGCTTCGCCCTCGAACGCCTCGACATCGACGAATCGGGCTTCGATCGGCTCGACCGAAGCCTGCTTCTCACGCTGCTCGAGAAGTTCGACGGCGGGCCCGTGGGTCTCGATACGCTTGCCGCCGCAGTCGGCGAGGACCGTGGCACGCTCGAGGACGTCGTCGAGCCCTACCTGATCCACGAGGGCTTCCTGGCTCGCACGCCGCGGGGTCGCGTAGCGACGCGGCTGGCGCGGGAGTACTTCGGCATTCCGCTAGCGGATGCCGCTCCGACCGCAGCGGTCGAGGAGCAGCCGAAGCTCCTTTAGTCTCGGGGTCCCGGTCCGGGCGCCTCACTGCGCCTGCTTCGCCCTCGCGGGGCTTCGGGGTACGACCCGCGACCCACCGGGTAGGGCCTGTCTGGCGCCCGTCCGGGCTCAAAGGCGTCGAGGGGGTGGCCGATACGAGAAGCCCGGAGGAGTCCGCCCGGGGACCGGGCTGGCCCTCCCCGTACGCCGGTGCGCCTGCGGCGGGGCTGAAAACGGTGAGACGGAGGTCGGCGGACGGATCGTGGCGTTTCTGAGGCTCGTTTCGCGCGGTGTCTTTGCGCTGATCGGTGGGCTGTTGCTCGCGGTTGGAGGTGTGGAACTCGCGCTCGATTGGCAGCCCGAGCACCGCGCCGCGCGCGCCTGCCACGAAGCGCTGATCGGAGGCGTGAACCATCTCGTCGAGCAGCCGGCGCTCGCGGCAGCTGGCGTACCCCGCGCGCTCCCGCAAATTCTCCAGGATTCGCTCGAAGGTCCCGCGCGTTACGTGTTCGCCGGGGTCGGCGTCGTGTTGCTGATCGGAGCGCTGCTCCCCGGCAAGCGGCGCGAAGAGGAGGCGACGCCGGCGGGCTTCTCGAGCTTCGATGGCTCGGGCGTCCCCGCCGACAAGCGCGGGCGCAAGAAGGTGGCGAAGACCGCCGCGACTCTCGCGAAGAAGGGCGCAGTGCTGGACGCCGCCGAGCTCGCGTTCTCGTCGGGACTGCTCGACGAGGCCGCGCAGTACTTCCTCGACGCCGACGAGCCCGAGCGAGCGGCCGAGATTCGCCACGATCAGAACCGCTTCATCGAGTCGGCCGAGCTGTACCTGAAGGCCGGCCGCTACGACGCGGCCGGCAACATCTTCAACCAGCAGGGAGAGTTTGGACGCGCCGCGGACGCCTTTCTCGAGGCCGGCAGCGACAGCGTGGCCGCGGAGATGTTTGTCGAGGCCGGGAACTTCGCTCAGGCCGCCGAGTGCTTCGCCCGCTCGGGCTTCCCGCGCCACGCCGCGCAGGTGTACGTGAAGTGCGAATCGTGGGAGAAGGCCGCGCGCTGTCTCGAGGAGGCCATCGTCGACGACCACAGCGGAAGCTTGCTCGACGCGAGCAAGCAGGCCGAGGCCCGCAAGCTCCACAAGATGGCGGGCAACCTCTATCGCCGGGCCGGTCTCGACGACCGCGCACAGGCCATCCTCATCAAGGGCGGCTGCAACCGGGAGGCCGCCGAGGTGGCCCTCTACCGCGGCGAAGAGCGCAAGGCCGCAGACCTGCTCCTCGAGGCCGGAGACACGGTGCGCGGCGCGGAGCTCCTCGTCCGCCTCGGCGACACCAGCGGCGCCGCGCGAGTGCTCGCCGAGTACCACCGCGACCGCGACGAGATCGAGGATGCGGCGCGACTCTACGAGGAGGCCGGCGACGATCAGGCGGCTGCCGATCTCTACCACCTCCTCGAGCAGTACGACCGCTCCGCCGAGTGCTACGAGCGCCATGGCGATGACCAACAGGCCGCCGAGATGTTCCGGCTCGCCGGCGATCGGATGCGCGCCGCGAAAGCGTACGAGCGAGCCCGCTGCTACGCCGACGCCGCCGAGAGCTACGCGCTCGCAGGAGACGGCGAGCACGAGGCGGAGATGCTCGAGATGGCCGGCGAGCCCCTCAAGGCCGGCGAGCTCCACCACCGCGACGGGCGCATGGACGAGGCGATTCGTGCCCTCCAGACGGTCGAATCCGCACACCCCGAGAGTCCGCGCGCCTCGGCGCTGCTCGGCGAGATCTTCCGCGAACGCGGCATGCACTCGCTGGCGGTGAAGACGCTCAATCACGCGATTGGAGACCAGGAGGTCACGCGCGACAACATCCGTGCGTTCTACGAGCTGGCGACGGCTCACGACAGCAACGACGAGCTCCGCGACGCGCGCGACCTGTACGAGAAGATTCTCGCCTTCGACTACCACTACGGCGACACCGAACAGCGTCTGGCGGGCGTCCGGGAACGCCTCGATGCGGTGGAGGCTCTGAAGATCTCTGGTTGCGAGTCGAACTCACCGCTTCTGGCCTCGGGAAGGGGCGGGCGGTACCAGATTACGGGCAAGCTCGGCCGCGGCGGCATGGGCATCGTCTACAAGGCGAATGACACGGTGCTCGACCGAACCGTCGCGTTCAAGGTGCTCCCCGAGACGCTGAAGGAGAACCCGCAGGCGCTCAAGAATTTTCTGCGCGAGGCCAAGAGCGCCGCGCAGCTCAACCATCCGAATATCGTCACCGTCTACGACGCCGGGGAGCAGGACGGCCTCTTCTACATCGCGATGGAGTACGTGGACGGCAACACGCTGAAGGAGATCGTCAAGCACCGAGGCAAGATCTCCGCAGCGGGCATCATCCACGTGCTGACGGGGATGTGCGAGGCCCTCGCCTTCGCCCACGACAAGAAGATCGTGCACCGTGACATCAAGACCGCGAACACGATGTGGACCCGGGATCGCGCGACGAAGATCATGGACTTCGGCTTGGCGAAGGTGATCGAAGAGGTGCGAAACCACACCACCGTCGTCTCGGGTACCCCGTATTACATGAGCCCGGAGCAGACGCTCGGACGCAACGTCGATCACCGCACCGACATCTACTCGCTCGGCGTGACGCTGTTCGAGCTCGCTACGGCGACACTTCCCTTCCGGGAGGGAAATCTCCCCTATCACCACGTCCACACCCCACCCCCCGATCCCCATGACTTCAATCGAGAGCTGCCGGAGCTGATCGCAGAGATCATCCGCAAGTGCTTGCAGAAGGACCCGGCCGACCGCTACCAATCCGCCAGGGACATCCTGACTCGGGTGGGGGAAGCGCTCGGGGGCTGAGCGGCGTCGGCGTCGATCGGGATGGTTCGGGATGAACGGGGGGGGGCTCATGCGCCAGCACACCATCGCCGAGAAGATCTCGTGTACAGGCATCGGGCTTCACGGCGGTCAGCTGGTCCACCTGTCGCTGTTTCCCGCGCGCGCCGGCACCGGTGTCGTGTTTGTCCGCACGGACCTCGAGCCCCGCGCCGAGATCGCGGCACACTCCGCGAACGTTTCGGCCACCCGGTTTGCGACCACCCTCGCGAGCGGCGGCGCGCGCATGCAGACCGTCGAGCACCTGCTGGCGGCCGCTTACGGTCTCGGCGTCGACAACCTTCGGGTGGAGGTCGATGGTCCCGAGCTTCCGGTGCTCGACGGGAGCGCCGCGTCGTTCACCTATCTGATCCACTGTGCGGGGCGCCTTGCCCAGCCAGAGGTGCGTCCGGTGCTGCGCGTGCGCCGGCTGATCGAGGTCCGCTCGGGAAGCTCGCGCATCGCGGTGGCGCCCGCGCGCGGTCTGCGCGTCTCCTACGCCGTCGACTTCAGCCACCGCGACATCGGACGCCAGGAGTTCGAGTTGGACGCCGACGACCCCGCAGCCTTCGAACGCGAGATCGCCTCGGCGCGAACGTTCGGCTTTCTCGACGAGGTCGAAGCCATGCGCCGCACGGGTTTCGCCCGCGGCGGCTCGCTCGACAACGCGGTGATTCTCGATGCCGACGGCGTGCTGAATCCCGAAGGACTGCGCTGGCCCGACGAGTTCGTGCGCCACAAGGTGCTCGACCTGCTCGGCGACCTCGCCACACTCGGCATGCGGCTCGTGGGACACGTGCGCGTCGAGCGCGGCGGTCACTCGCTCCACCACGCTCTCGTCAGGGCGATCCACGCCGACCCGGACGCCTGGCGCGTTCACGAGCCGGGTCGCTTCCCGGGTGGGTTCGCGCTGGCATCGCTCGGCGCCCGGCAATAGCTGAAGGTGAACGCGAATCGCTCGCGCCGCTATCGGCGTCGCACGGTCCGCGTGGACGTCGAACTCCGCACTCCCGACGACGGGTACCGCGCCACCGCCACCACCCTCGGCGCAGGGGGGCTCTTCGTGGAGATGGCGAATCCACTCATCGAGGGGACGTCGCTGAATCTGCGCTTCAAGCTGCCGGACGGCGACGAGTACTTCACGCTGTTGGGACGCGTGGTCTGGTCGACTCCGCCCGCAACCAACGCCGGCTCGGGGGGGTCGTCACAGGGATCGCCGGGTATCGGAATCGAGTTCACCGACAAGGTGATGATCTCGAAAATCGCTCGCCGTCTCGAATTCGACGACTAGCCCCGTCGGTCGGTCATACGGGTTCGCCTAAAGCGCGGAAGTAATCGAGGGTGCGCTCGATTCCGGTCGCGAGGTCGATCTTCGGGCTCCACCCGGTGGCTCGGGTGAACTTGCTGAAGTCCGCGTAGTAGTCGCCGATGTCGATGGCCTTTGCTTCCTCGGGAAACGGCACGATCTCGATCTCGAAGTCGGCGAAGCGTCCCAGCGTCTCGACGAATTCAATGAGCGTGGCTGGCTGTGGATGACCCAGATTGAAGACCTCGCCGTTTACGGCATCACTCTCACCCGCGAGCAGGAGGGCGTCGACCACGTCGTCCACGTAGTTGAAGTCGCGCTTCTGCTCGCCGGTCCCGTAGATCTGGATCCTTTCCCCGCGCAGTGCGCGGCGCAAAAAGATGCCGACGAAGCCCTTGACGTCGCTCGCGAGGTCGAGGCGTGGCCCGTAGGTGTTGGTGAGCCGCAGACTCACGCTCTTGATGCCGAAGACCCGGTCGTAGAGCAAGTAGTACATCTCCGCGGCCAGCTTGTTGATCCCGTTCACGTCGACTGGATTCAGGGGATGTTGCTCGTCCACCGGCAGGTACTGGGGCCGGCCGAACAGCTGGCGGGTGCTGGCGAATACGATCTTGGCGTCTCGATTGCCTGCGCGACAGCACTCCAGCAGGGACAGCTGGCTGGTGCAGTTGATGTCGAGATCGGTGAACGGGTCGCGCATGCTCTCGCTGTGACTGATCTGGCCGGCGAGGCTGAAGATCAGCTCCTGGTCGAGCACGAGGGCGGACAGGCTCTTGCGGTCGCGTACGTCCGAGGTGTCGATGCGGAGCCGGTCCGCGACGGGTGCCACGTTGGCGAGGCTGGCGCCGTACTCGGGGAGCATCGAGTCGACGAGCAGTACGTCGGCGCCCTGCTCGACGAGGCGGAGCGCGAGGTTGCTGCCGACGAAGCCCAGGCCGCCGGTCACGAGGACGCGCCTGCCGCGGTAGAAGCCACTCATCGTCGGTCTGGGCTGCAGCGGCTGGGGCGCTCGTCGCAGACGGGATTGACGAAGGATCGATCGACCAGAGACAACGCGCACCGCCTTGGAAGGGGCAGAAAACAGTCTGGTGCGGCTCTAACTCCCTGTCAACGTGGCCTGTTTTCGCGTTCGCGGGTCTGGATGGGACCGCTGGCGAAGTGTCGATGGCGTCAAAGACTCGACAACCACGAGCGCACCGCCCGCCGCAGCAGTGCCCGAGCCTCGGGACTCGCTCCTACCAGCGCGCTGATGTCACCCTCCGCGAACTCGGACGGGTCACGCTCCTGCGCTTCGCAGACGAGGGCGACGAGCACATCTCGAAGCGAGCCCTGTGTCGCGTCGAGGGCCATCGCCGCGGCGAGGCCGCGGCACTCGCGGCGCCAGGCGGTGAAGTCCATCTGTTCGATCGTCTCGACCGACTCCCCGGCGAGCAGGTTGCGCAGTCGGCGACGGGTGCGACGACCGAGCGCGGCGCTGAGCGAGTTCACGAGCTGTCCGTCGCCACGCACGGTCTCGGGGTCGATCACCAGCGCGGCGATCAGCGTCAGGACCTCTCCCACTTTTTCATCGGAGAGAGGCAGCAGGGCGGGCGCCAGCAGCTCGGCTTCGGCCGCGAGGCGCGCGCTCTGGAAGTCGCTGTGGGCTTCGCCCGCGCCGGGTAGCGACGGCTGTCCGGACGCACCGAGTGCCTCGGCGATCTCCTTCGCCGACTCGTTGGCGACGCTCCGCAGCTTCTCCCAGAGTGGATCGGAGAGCTTCCGGTTGCCGGCGAGGGGGGCCGTCGGTTCTGCCGCCGGCGCGTCCATGTCGCTCGCGCCCGCGGCGCCGAGGGATTCGAGGATGCGCCGCCCGGTGGCCGCGGCGCTGTCGGCGCCGCGCTGCTCTGCGGACCGGAGCACCACGCGAAGCAGCCTGGCGTCTGCGGGCTCGTCCTCGAGGAGCACCCGGTGGTGTCCCCGCGCTTCCTCGAAGTCACCGGGGCGGTGACTCAGAAGCTCGGCGAGGCTGGTGCGCACCTCGCGCCGAGAGGGGTCCAGCGCGATGGCGCGGCGGTAGACCGTGACCGACCGATCGACCTCCTCGAGCGGACCCGCCAGCAGCCGGCCAAGTTGTTCGAGGACCTCGGCGAGGCCGGGGCCGTCGTCCTCGGGGTGTCGGCTGGCGAAGGTTTCGAGCGCCTCGGCGGCTGCGGTCCATTCGCCGAGCGCGCGCAGCAGCCGTGCGGTCGACAGCGCGGCCTCGATGCAGTCGGGATCGGCTTCCGCCGCAATCGCGAAGGCACGCGCCGCCTCGCGGCGAGCGTCCTGCTCCTCGAGCGCACGGCCCATGATCAGCGCAAGCGGCGCGCGCGCCGCCTGGAGGTCCGCGTCGTTGCGCCCTGTTTCCTCGATCGCCGACAGCGCGCGGCTGGCGACTTCGAGCGCCTCCGTCGACCGGGAGGCGTCCCACAAGAGCTTTGCAAGGTGCCGCCAGGCGGATGTGCTGTCTGGCTGCGCTTCGAGCACCGCGCGCAAGTGGCGTTCCGCCGACTCGTGACGCGTGCTGTCCGCGAGCTCCCACTCTGCAGCGCGCAGCATGCGCGCGCCGAATTGGGAGGGATTCGCTGCGATCTCCGCCCAGTGCTCGAGCGCCGCGACAGCGTTCGCGATGTCGGCGTTCGCTTCGTGGATGGCGACCAGCCGCTCGTGAGCGAGATCGAGGCCCGGTTCGAGGTGCAGCGCTTCTTCGAGGCGGGCGATCGCTGCGTCGGGCTCGTCGTCGAGTTCGAGACCGCGAGCGAGCAGGGTCAGGTGGAGCGGGCGCCGCGCCGCCTCGGACTCGAGCGAGAGCAGGCGTTCGAGCGGGCGTCGCGCCGTTGCGAAGTCGCCGAGGGCACCGAGCGTCTCGGCGTATCCCGCGAGGGCCTCCGGGTGATCGGGCGCTGACGCGAGCGCCTCGGCGTAGCACGTCGAGGCCGCGTCGAGTCGACCCCGCTGCACCGCGCTCCGTCCGCCGATCAGCGCCGCGCACAGCGACAGCTCGCGCAGCTCTTCCGCCGGGCCCTCTGACGCGGGCGGGCTCGCGAGGAGCTCGAGCGCTTGTTCCGCAGCCTTTTCCGCCTCCTCGTGAAACCCCCGGCTCTCGGCGAGGCGGGCTCGGTCGAGGCAGGCGGTCGCGTTTCCCGCATCCCGCTCGACGGCCTTTCGAAGCTGCGCCAACGCCCGGTTCCGGTCGGTGCTCTCGACGATTCGCGCCGCCCGCTGCAGTCGGATCGACGCGTCGGGATCCGGCAGAAGCGACGCCGCGCGTTCGAGTGCCGCGGCGGCGTTTTCGGACTCGCCGCGTGCAAGAGCCAGGCGCGCAGCCACGTCCCAGGCGGGGGAAAAGCCGTCGTCGATCTCGAGCGCGCGGTCGATGCGCCGCTGTGCGGCGTCGGCGTGCCCGAGCTCGCTCTGGGTGTCTGCGAGGGAGACGTGGTCGACGCAGCGCGCGCCCGACGCGGGATCGTCGCACCAGGTGCCAAAGACTTCTGCGTGATCCTCGAGGCTTCCGCATTCGCGGTGGAGTGTTGCGAGATCGAGCGTGCGTGCGGGCGGAAGCGACTGGATGGCGGCGGCGCTCCGGTAGGCGCGCAGCGCGCGGTGTGGATCGTCCGCACCCGCGCGCGCGATGTCGCCAATGCGAAGCCAGACCTCGTAGCGGCGGTCCGGATTCGCGTCGCCGAGGGTTTCGACCTCGCTCTCGTAGAGGTCCATCGCGCCGCGCCAGTCCTCCATCGATTCGAGGAGCTTCTCGAACGACCGCAGCGAGTCGATGTCGCTCGGGTTCGCTTCGAGAGCCATCGCGTAGGCGCGGCTCGCGCCCGTGGTCGATTCGAGGCGGTGCCAGTAGAGGTCGCCGAGGCGGCCGAGCAGGGCGGCGCGTTGGCCGGGCGAGTGCGTCTGGGCGTGCTCGATTTCGCGCTCGAGCGTACTCGCCACCTCCGCCCACTCGCACAGTCGCTCGCAGGTTCCGCGCAGCCCCTGCAGCGCGGGCAGGCAATCGGGCTCGATCTCGAGCACGTGGCGGTAGGCGGTGGCGGCACCGCGGCGATCGCGAATCGGGTCGTCGCGGAGTCTTGCGAGCTCGAGCCACGCCTCCGGGTCGTCGGTCTGGCGATCGTCGAGGGTGATCCGTTCGAGGCGGCGGGTGAGCCGCCGCTCGAGCTCGATCCACGCGCTGTGGGCGCGAAGCAACCTCAACAGCGACTTCTCCGGCTCGTCGAACTCCGCGCCGGGCGCGCGCGCGCCCGGCTGTTTCGACGGCTCCGCGAGCGACAGCGAGTCGACCAGGGCGCGCAGGTGCCCGAGCGCGTGATCGGGGCGGCCCAACTCCTGCTCGTAGGCGCCAGTGAGCTCCGCGTGGAGCTGCTGACGCCGCTCATCGAAGACGGGCTGCGACGGATCGAGCGCCGCGAGCTCGGCCTCACCGCAGCGCGACCACGCGAGGATCTGCTGAGATGCGCGAAGCGCGTTGGCGAGGGAGCGCAGCGTTGCGATGTGCTCCTGGCTGCCGGGCGGTGTCGCGCACAGCGCTGCATACCAGTGGTGGGAAGCTCGTTCGGGATCGCGCAGGCTGCCCTCACAGAGCGCCGCTGCCTCGCGGTGCAGTGGGGCGAGCGCAGGAGATGAGCCGCCGTGCCAAGCGACGAGCTCTTCGATGACGTCGACGCGCTCGCGGCTGCGATCCGTTGCTCGGTAGAGCCGCTCGAGGTTCTCGAGCACGTCCGCACCGGGTGCGGTCTCCCGCACCTCTTCGAGCACGCGCGCCGCGCGTGCCGGAGCCTTCCACGCCGACTCGAGCAGTCCGGCGCGCTCGATCGAGAGCTCACGCCATCGCGCGGTGTCGGTGGTCAGCGCAACCTCTTCCTCCAGGGCGCGCAAGAGCGCCTCGGCTCGACCCGCGCGTCGGTGGACGTCGGTGATGCGCGAGGCGATCTCGTCGTCGGTCGGTCGCTCGCGCCGCAGCCGCTGCAGCCACGGCAGAGCGGCATCGAGCGAGATGTTGACGCGCGCGAACTCCGCGGCCTCGGTGAGCAGCGCGACACGCGCTTCGCCCTGGGCGTTGCAGGACTCCTGGTAGAGGCAGTCGAGCACTTCGGCGTGGCGCCCAAGGCGCTCGAGGCAGCGGCGCAAGGCGCCGCGGGCCTCGCCGAGCATCGCGTCGAGCCGCAGTGCCTCCCGGTACGCGTCGCAGGCTTCCGCGAGGCGCTCGCTGTCGGCGAGGACGGACCCGCGCCGAGCGAGGAGCGCCGCGCGCGAGTCCGACCCACGCGGGCGCGCAAGTGCCTCGTCGATCAGCTGGAGTACGGTGTCGTGATCGCCCATGCGCTCCGCGAGCTGCACGGTGCGTTCGCGCACGTCGTCACGCGCCGGATCGAGCTGCAGTACGCGGCGTAGCTCGCGCAGTCCGTCCTGGGGCTTGCCGAGTGGGTCGGCGAGAAGATCCGCGAGCTCGAGGCGCGCTTCGATCTCCTCGAGCCCGGTCGCGTGGCAGAGCTTCACCTCGAGCAAGCGGGCCAGGGGCTCGGGCTCGCGGCCCCGCCGGTAGAGGTCTCGGAGGGCGGCCTGGGCCTCGCGGTCGTCGGGCCGGTCGGTGAGTACACGGCGGTAGACGTCGAGGGCTTCGCCGTCCTGGCGTCGCTCGCAGAGCGCGGCGCCGAGGCGCAGGAGCCAATTTGCGCGCTCGCTGGGGTCCCCGTTGGCGTCCGCGGCGCGTCGACAGACGTCCAGGAGTTCCTCGTCGTAGCCGGCTCCCTCGTAGAGGTCCGCGAGCGGTTCGGCCACCGCGGTGCGCGGTCCCACGTCGTCGAGGGCCTGTTCGAGTGCGGCGATCGCACCGTCGACGTCGTCGAGCTGCGCCGAGCGCACGGCGGCGATGCGCAGCTGAAGCGAGGTCTGCTGCATGCGCAGCGCGTCGGATCCGCCGGGCGCGGGCGATGTCGCCCGCAGTGACTGCAGCCGGTTCTCGAGCAGTCGTACGACCGCACTCGCCTGGCCGGCGCGTTCCCAGAAGTCGATCAAGAACTCGGTGGCGGCCGAGTGCGTGGCGTCGAGCTCGATGACGCGCTCGGCGTGCATCCGGGCCCGTTCGACGTCGGAGAGCGCGCCCGCGCACACCTCGACGGCTCGCCCGCGCAGCGTGAGTTCACGCTCGGGAGACGGACCCGTCTCGAGCTCGCCTTCGAGAGCTTGCACGAGATCCTCGCTGCGACCCGCTCGATCGTAGAGATGGGCCAGCGCCCGCCAGAGATCGGCGCGTCCCGGATCGACGGCCGTGGCGGCCTCGAAATGAGCGACGGCGCCGACGGGGTCGTTCAACCGATCGCGGCACAGCTCTGCGATGCGCTCGTGGAGCTCGGCGGGGTCGTCAGCCTCGGCCCGCGTGAGGACGGCTTCGAGGTGTTCGCGCAGCGCGCTCCACGCACTCGTCCGCTCGAGTAGCGCTTGCAGTCGGCGGGACGCGGCGTGGCGCAGCCCGCGGTCCTCGGCGGTGTCTGCGAGAGACGCAATCGCTTCGCGCGCGCCCTGTTCATCGCCGAGTTCGTCCTCGAGGAGCACCGCTCGTTCGAACGCGGCTCGCTGGCTCAGCAGCGGGTCTGCGAGGTCGTTCACGCGGTCCAGAAGGAACGCAGCGAGTTGGTTGGCGTCGCCGGCGGCACGCAGCGCCCGCTCGAGTCCCTCGCTGGCGCGCTCGGACCCGGAGCCCCACTGGCGCGCGCGTTCGAAAGCATCCGCTGCCTCGCGGAATCGGTCCAGGTGATCCAGGAGGAGGTTCGCGCGGCGCAGTTCGAGGTTGCCGGCTTCGGGGTGCCCGGCGCCGAAGGCCTCGATGCGTTCAGCGAGTCGCACGGCGAGCTCTTCGTAGCGGCCGGCGCGCTCGAGTGCGGCTTCGAGTCGCCCGTCCATGTCGTCGGCCGGCCAGAATTCCCGGGGCCCCTGACACAATTCGGTGAGGATCTCGATTCCGCCGTTGGTGTCGCCGAGGCGATCCGTGAGGAGGGTCGCGAGCTCGTTGAGGCAGGTCGCGCGCTCGGCGGGCGGGAGCAGGTCCGCGAGCTGGCGCCGCGCCCGCGCGAGCTCGTCGAGACGCCCCGCGGTTTCGAGCGGGGCGAGCAGGGATTCGAGAGCCTCGCGGTCCTCGGGATTCGCTGCGAGGGCGTTCTGGAACGTGGCGATCGACGCGTCGTGGCGGCCGGCGTCGCGGTGGAGTGCCGCAATGCGCCGCCGGTGGTCGGCGAGAGCGCTGCCGGCGAGGAGCGGTTCGATGTTTCCGAGGGTCGCGAGGAGGTCGTCCCGTCGACCGAGCTTCTCCTGCAAACGCGCGCACTCGAGCAGCACCGGTGCGCTCTCGGGCGTCGCAGTCGCGAGCTGACTCGCCCAGTCGAGGGCTTCTGCAGTCTGGTGGCGCGCCTCGCACAGCGACACGAGCTCACCCACGAGGAACGCGAGTCGTTCGGTGTCCCGGGCGACGGGAACCTCGAGCGCGTACGCGTGCTCGAGAGCCTCGCGGTCGCCGTCCTCCTGCGCGCGCTTCTGCAGTCCTTCGTGGGCAGGCGCCCACGCAGGATCGATTTCGAGCGCGCGCTCGAAGCTGCGTCGCGCCTCCGAAGTGTCGCCCAGCCGTTCGCCCTGGTGTTCGCCGAGCAGGCACAGGTGGTGGGGACGGCGCTCCACGGGGCCGTCGCAACCCGCGCGCTCGTAGAGCGAGCGGAGTGACTCGACATCGTCGACCTTGCGGTAGGTCTGCTCGAGGATCGCTACCAGGCCCTGGGCCTTCGGGTCGGAGTCGAAGGCGAGTTCGAAGGCTTCGCGCGCCGCGTCCGGGTTCTGAAGACGGTCGCGCTGCACCGTTGCGAGCTCGACGAGCACCGCGGAGCGCGTCTCGGGGTCGTCGACTGCGAGCGCGGCGCGGCGTTCGAGCGCGTCGACCAGCGCGGGGTAGTCGCCGAGGTGCGAGAGCGTTTCGGACAGCGCTTCGACGACGAGTGCGTCTTCGGGCGCCGACGCGACCGCGCGCTCGAGATGCGGTAGCGCCTGGTCGTGCTCACCGCGTTCGGAGCGCATCGTCGCTGCTTCGAGCAGCGCAGAAAGCGGCGGTGCATCGTCCGTCAGCGACAGCAGCTGTTCGACGCACTCGAGGAGCGCGGGGTCGTCTTCTCTCTCTCTCGCCAGGTCGCCCAGCGCCTGGTAGACGCCGGCCTCCGATGGGGCGAGCTCGCGCGCCCGGTTCAGCCAGATCTCCGCGGAGGCCGGTTCGTGAAGTGATTCGAGGTGGAGGCGCCCGGTCTCGAGGGCGATCGCCGCCTGCCGGGCGACGTCGCCGGCTCGGGTCGCGAGCTCGAAGCGGCGCCCCCCGAGGTCGGCGAGGAGGGCCCATTGGCCGCGCGCAGTGGCGTAGCTCGTGAGCGCTTCCACCGCGGCGGGCTGCATCGGGTCGTCGGTGAGCGCCTTCCGGTAGAGCTCGGCTGCGGCGTCGGGCTGGCCGAGCGGACCGCCCGTCAACCGCGCGAGCTTCACGAGCGCGGCAGCGCGATCCGTGCCGCGCAGCTGCGGGACGCGTCGCCGCCACGCCTCGGCGGCCTGGGGGTGGCGGCCCAGCCGCTCGAATCCGACCGCCGCTCCCTCGAGCGCCTTCCCATGGTCCGCGGACTCCGCGAGTGCGCGCTGGAAGTGGGCGAGTGACTGCTCGGGATCACCGAGCTGTTCGAGCCAGAGGGTTCCGATGCCCGTGAGAAGTTCGGCGCGCTCGTTGGCGGGCATCGGGAGCGCCACTTCCATCTCTGCGATCTGCAGGACGACGTCCCACTGCGCGCGGCTGGCGTAGATACCGCGCATTTGTCCCAGCGCTGGAAGGTGCTGGGAATCGGCTCGCAGCGTCTCGCGATAGCACTCGACCGCCTTGTCGATCTGACCGATCCGCTCCTCCCAGATCTGGCCCAGGCGGAACATGAGGTCGGCCTTCTCCCGGCGGTTCGCGCGAGCGGAGGTGCAGGTCAGCCTCCGTTCGTACAGATCGATCAGCGAATCCCACTCGCCCCCGAGGAACAGGTGTTCGTCCAGGGCTTCGAAGGCCCGGTTGTTTCCGGGGTCCCGTCGGAAGCGCTCCTGATGGCGTTCGAGGGCTGATGACAAGGCGACACCTCCGGCGTTTCCCGCAGCGGAGTTGCGCCCGGGCTGGTCGGCGGGACTATCGGTCGGTCGTCGCGTATTCTTGAATCGACACCGTTGCGTTAGTTTTCGATTTTGATAAGAATTTTCGGAGAGTTAGAGCATCGCGGCGCCGCTTCGGGGCCACGCAGCTCCGCCCTGAACCCAGATTCCCCCGCGTTCCGATCTCGCCGCCGCCCGGGGCCGTTTCGAGGTTTTCGTGGTCAAAACCCCTCGTAGCCCCTCCGGGCCGGGCGAGCCGGTTCCCGAGCCGCTGCGCGCCGGGGCCACGGTGCTCGAGGTGCTCGACGAGGGCGGAGCGAACCGCCGTATTCGGGTCCGGGTGGAGGGCTGGCCGGGTTTTGCGGCGGGGCAGTTCGTGATGATCGGAGCGGGGCCCGTGATGGCGGCGCCGCGGACCGACCCGCTGCTGCCGCGCCCCATGGCCATCTACCGCGAGATCGACGGCTCTGGCTCTCCCGACCTCGAGATCCTGTTCAAGGTCGGCGGTCGCGGCACGGCGCTGCTCTCCGAAGCACGCGCCGGCGATGTCGTTTCGCTCGTGGGTCCCCTCGGAACGCCCTTCCCCGGGGCCATCCCCGGCGAGCAGGCCATCCTCGTGGGCGGTGGCACCGGCGTCGCCTCGATCTATCAGCTGGCTCGTGAGCGCACCCGCGTGCGCGACGGCTCGGTCAGCGTGCTGTTCGGCGCGCGCAGCGCTGGGGATTTGATGGGCGTCGACGACTTCGAGGCGCTCGACGCTGTGGCCGTGAGCATCGCAACGGAGGACGGCAGCCGTGGGTCGAGCGGACTCGTGACGGATCTCCTGGCCGCCGCTCTGGCCGACGGCATCGACTCGAGCCGCGCGCGCGTCTACGCGTGCGGGCCAGTGGGGATGATGCGCCGAGCGGCCGAAGTGGCGAAGACCCACGGCATCGGCTGTGTCGTGTCTCTCGAGAACCACATGGCGTGCGGGTTCGGCGTCTGCCTCGGTTGCGCGGCGCCGCTCAGCGCAGGCGGCTTCGGCCTCGTGTGCCGCGAGGGGCCCGTGTTCGACGCCGAGGCGGTCGCGTGGGAGGGGCTGCCGTGACGAGAAGCGCCGAGCTGCTTCCGGAAAACGTCGATTCTGCCGTCGACCTCGCGGGTATTCCGCTGCGCAATCCGGTTCTCACGGCGTCCGGGACGTTCGGCTACGGGGCCGAGTTCTCGCCGTTTCTCGATCTCACCCGAATTGGCGGCTTCGTGGCGAAGAGCCTGACCCTCGAGCCGCGCTTCGGGAACCCGCCGCCGCGCATTGCCGAAGCGCCGTCGGCTCTGTTGAACGCCATCAGTCTCGAGAACGTCGGTGTCGAGGCGTTCGTCCGTGAGAAGCTCCCCGCACTGCCCGAGGGCGTCACGATCATCGCGAGCATCTTCGAGACCTCGATCGAGGGCTACGGCGAGGTCGCAAAGCGTCTGACCGGCGTGCCGCGCGTGGCGGGCCTCGAAGTGAACGCATCGTGTCCCCACGTGGAGGCCGGTGGGATCGAGTTCGGGCAGAGCCCGAGCGTGCTCGCGGAGCTCGTCCGAACCGTGCGCCGCTCGACCGACGTGCCGCTGCTGGTCAAGCTCTCCCCGAACGTCACGAGCATCTCCGAGATGGCGAAGGTCTGCGAAGCGGAGGGCGCGGACGGGATCTCGCTCATCAACGCAGTCCAGGCGCTCGAAGTGGACGTCGAGACGCGCCGGCCGGTATTGGCGAATCGCCTTGGCGGGCTGTCGGGGCCGGCCATCCGGCCGATTGCGCTGCGCATGGTGTGGCAGGCCGCCCAGGCGGTATCGATCCCGATCTGCGGCATCGGCGGGATCGCGAGCGCCGAAGACGCGGTGAAGTTTCTGCTCTGCGGTGCCACGGCCGTACAGGTCGGCACGAGCAACTACCTGAATCCCGCGGTGGCGGGCGAGATCGCCGACGGCATCGTCGCCTATGCGGCGCGGCATGGATTCGCCAAGGTCGCCGAACTCACTGGGGCGCTCCTTGACCCGGTGGGGCCTCCCCAGTCCTGACCCCGTTTGATCCTGTTCACGCCCGGTGGGAGTTCCCCCCGGAATTTGGCGCTCTGCGGGCTCTCGACCAGATTTGCGGGGGAGCAGTAATTCAGTTATTTTACGCGGGCTTAGCTCGCCGTTGCCAGGTGTGCCTGCGGAACTGTGGTTCAAGATTGCGAGTCGGTGCGAGGCCGGCTGATCTGGGGGAGTAGCGGTCGATTCGGACGCGCTGGTGTGAACGGGCGCTGAATCGGGATGCTGCGGAGAAGTGGGCGAATCGTCCGCTTTTTTTGTTTTCGGACGCGGTGAAGATGTATCGGGATATCCCGGAGGGACTCCGAGAGTTGATCGAGCCTGTTGCGAACGGGGCCGGTTTCGACCTCCTCGACGTGATCGTGACGAGGGGACGTCAGCCCTGGTCGGTGAAAGTGATTCTGGATACACGCGAGGGCGATGGAAAAGTGTCGGTGGAGGGATGTGCAGACGTGGCGCGGGAAGTCGTTTCGAATTTCGACGCGCGGGACACGATTCCGGTGGCCTACCGCCTCGAGGTGACGTCGCCCGGACTCGATCGGGTTCTCGCGAGAGAGAAGGACTTCATCGCTGCATGCGGCACGGAAATCAAGCTGCAGACGCGCGAGCCACTCGATGGAAGGCGTCGCTTTCGCGGAACGCTTGTGAAGTTCGCCAGTGGAATCGCCCGCCTCGATATCGAAGGTCGCCAGGTCGAGATTCCGTTCGGCGACGTCGCCAGCGCGAACGTCGTCTACAAATTCACTCGCGCCGACTTCGCGCGCGGGGCCACCTCGAGCTGAGGTCGCGGAGGTAGCGAATGCTCGGTCTAAAACGCGAAATCGAACAGGTCGCCAAGGACAAGGGGATCGACAAGAACGAGATCATCTCCGCGCTCGAAGAGGCGATGCGGCAGGCGGCACGTCGCGACGACCGCCCCGAAGGCGAAATCGACGCCCGCTACAACGACGAGCTCGGCGAGATCGAGCTCTTCGAGTTCCGCGAGGTCGTCGAGGTGGTCGACGATCAACTCACGCAGATCACCCTCACTCAGGCCCACGAGTTCGATCCCGAGGCGGAGGTCGGCGACGAGATCGGCGTGAAGATCGATGCGTCCGGCTTTGGGCGCATCCTCGCCCAGACCGCCAAGCAGGTGATCATCCAGCGCATTCGCGAAGCGGAGCGGGACAACGTCTACGACGAGTACAAGGATCGCCAGGGCGAGATCGTCAACGGCATCGTCCGGCGCTTCGAGAAGGGAGCCATAATCGTCGACCTTGGCCGTGCGGAAGCGGTACTGCCCCTGAACGAGCAGGTACCGCGCGAGACCTACCGCCCCAACGACCGCGTGCGCGCCTACGTGCTCGAGGTCAACAAGGCCGCGAAGGGCTCGCAGATCGTCCTCTCCCGCACGTGCATGGAGATGCTCACGAAGCTCTTCGAGCAGGAAGTGCCGGAGATGTACGAGGGAATCGTGTCGATCCAGTCCGCGGCGCGCGAGCCGGGCGGGCGCTCGAAGATCGCCGTGGTGTCCCGCGACAGCGACGTCGATCCCGTTGGCGCGTGCGTCGGCATGAAAGGCAGCCGCGTGCAAGCCGTCGTGCAGGAGCTCCGAGGCGAGCGCATCGACATCGTGCCGTGGAGCTCCGACCCCGCGCGCTACGTGTGCACGGCGCTGTCGCCCGCGCAGGTGTCGAAGGTGATCATCGACGACGGCGAGAACTCCATGGACGTCATCGTGCCCGACGATCAGCTCTCCCTCGCGATCGGGCGCAAGGGCCAGAACGTGCGGCTCGCCGTCCAGCTGACCGGCTGGAGGATCGACATCAAGAGCGAGTCGAAGATGCGCGAGCTCGCGCAATGGCTCTCCGAGGCCGTCTCGGTGGTCGAGGGCTGCGGCGACGCCGACGCGGAGCTTCTGCTCCAGCAGGGCATCACGTCGCTCGAGGATCTCGCGAACTGCCCCGTCGATCTGCTCACTTCGATTCCCGGCATCAGCGAGTCCGGCGCTGCTTCCATCAAGGAAAAGGCAGTCGTGCTCGCCGAGCGCAAGGCCGCGGAAGAGGAAGAGGCGGCGCGCCTCGAGGCCGAACGGCTCGCCCAGGAGGCCGCCGAGGCGGAAGCAGCGGCGGCAGCGGCGGCAGCGGAGGCAGCGGCAGCGGAGGCGGCCGCCGAGGAGGCCGGCGCAGCGGATGGCGAAAGCGCAGCGGATGGCGAAAGCGCACCGGAAGTCGAAGTCGCAGCGGACGCGGAAGACAACGTCGAGGAACGAGCGGGCGGCTGATGGCGAACTGAACCTCGACCCACTCACGGTGAAGACCGCCCGCGACGCGGGCACCAAGGACGGGACGTCGGGACGACGTCGAGAAGGAAGGAATGGCGAACATCAGGGCCTACAAGATCGCCGAGGAACTCGGAATCGATCGATCCGAGTTCGTCGAAAAGGCGGCCGTGATTGGCGTCACGCTGAAGAGCCCGATGGCGTCCATCGACGGCGAAACCGCCGATCTGTTGCGCCAGAAGCTCGGTGGAGTGAAGAAGAAGGGTCCGGTCACCGAGCGTCGGGTCGAGACGAGGGCCGGCGGCGCCGTGATCCGCCGGCGCAAGAAGATCGAGCCCGTCCCGGAGCCCGTCGTCGTCGCCGAGGTGCCGGCGTCCGAAGTCGAGACCCGGGAAGCGGTACCCGTCGTGGAGCCCATCGAGGCCGAAGCGCCCGCGTTGCCCGAGGCCCCCTCCGAACCCGAACCGGTCGTGCCCATTCCTGCGCCCGGACCCGAGCGCAGCTCGCAACCTGCGTTCGCGGCGAAAGACCAGGCGGGAACCGGTCCGGAATCCGGCCAAGGGCAGGGACCGAGTCCCGGCGCGGATCGCGGCGCCGCGAAGCAGCGGAAGAGGGCTCGCGAAGTCGTCAACTTCAAGGAGCAGGAGCGCCTCGCGAGCCAGGCGACGAGTCGCGGGGCACTGCGGCGGCAGGTCATGCTCGAGCCGCGCAACCTCACCTCGCCCCGGCGGAAACGTCGCGATGCTCCCGCCAAGCCGGTCGCGAAGTCCGCCCCGCAGGAGGTGAAGCGCGTCGCGCGCGTCGAGGGTTCTGTGGCTGTCGGTGAGCTCGCGCGGATGCTCGGTGCGAAGGCCCCCGACGTGCAGCGCAAGCTCATGGCCCTCGGGACGATGGTATCGATCAACCAGGCGATCGACATCGAGACTGCGACCAAGGTCGCGGCCGAGTTCGGCTACGAGGTGCAGGACGTCGGCTTCAAGGAGTCGGTCTTCCTCGAGGAGTTGACCGAAGCCGCCGACTCGTCGACGCTCGAGGGACGTCCGCCGGTGATCACCGTGATGGGTCACGTCGACCACGGCAAGACGTCGCTACTCGACGCCCTGCGCGAGACCGACGTGGCGGCCAGAGAAGACGGCGGCATCACACAGCACGTCGGCGCCTACCAGGCGAGCATCGAGGGCAAGAAGCTCACTTTCATCGACACCCCGGGACACGCGGCGTTCACGCAGATGCGCGCCCGTGGCGCCGATGCCACCGACATCGTGGTGCTCGTCGTCGCGGCAACCGAGGGCATCATGCCGCAGACGATCGAGGCGATCGATCACTCGAAGTCCGCGGGCGTTCCGATCCTGGTCGCGATCAACAAATGCGACCTGCCCGGCTCGGATCCCCAGCAGGTTCGCCAGCGTCTGATGGAGCACGATCTGGTCTGTGAAGAGTTCGGCGGCGACGTCATCTCCGTCGAGGTCTCGGCCACGAAGCACACTGGCCTCGACAAGCTGCTCGAGATGCTCACTCTGCAGGCGGAGCTGCTCGAGCTCAAGGCCGATCCGGGTCGTCGGGCCGCCGGGGTGGTGCTCGAAGCCAACCTCGACAAGGGGCGTGGCCCCGTGGCCACCGTCCTCGTCCAGGAAGGCACGCTGTGCCGCGGCGACGCCGTCGTGGTGGGGACCATGAGCGGTCGGGTGCGCGCCATGGAAGACGAGAACCGCACGCGCCTGAAGGAGGCGGGACCGTCGAGGCCCGTTCAGCTGGTCGGTCTCTCCGGTGTGCCCGAGGCGGGCGACCCGTTCCATGTCGTCGCGAGCGAGCGCATTGCGAAGGACATCGTCGACCACCGTCTCGCCGAGGGCCGCAAGCAGTCCCGCGAGCCCCAGCGACCGATGGTGAACCTCGAGGATTTCTTCGCACAGGCCGAGGGCGGTGGCGTGAAGGCGCTGCCTCTCGTCATCAAGGCTGACGTGCAGGGCTCCGTCGAGGCGCTGCGCGAGTCGCTCCTCAAGCTGTCGACCGACTCGGTCAAGGTGGAGATCCTGCATTCCGGCGTCGGCGCGGTGACTGAGACCGACGTCATGCTCGCGAAGGCGAGCGGGGCGATCATCGTCGCGTTCCACGTCCGTCCGGATCCGGCTGGCCGCAAGGCCGCCGAGGGGCAGGGCGTCGACGTGCGCGCCTACAAGGTGATCTACGAGGTCACCGACGACGTTCGCAACGCGATGGTGGGCCTCCTGCCGCCGAAGGTCAGTGAGGCGTTCCAGGGCCGCGCCGAGGTGCGCGAGACCTTCAACATTCCCAAGTTCGGGCTGATCTGTGGTTCGCACATCAGCGAGGGGTCGGTGAGGCGCGGTAGCCAATGCCGCCTGCTGCGCGACGGCGTGCAGATCTACGAGGGTCGGGTCGGCTCGCTCAAGCGTTTCAAGGACGACGCGCGCGAGGTCAACGCGGGCTTCGAGTGCGGGATTGGGATCGACGGCTACAACGACGTCAAGATCGGTGACGTGATCGAAACCTACGTGCTCGAGGAGACGCCGGCGACACTCGAATGATCATCGGTGCCGCCGTCGTTGAGATCTGCGTCCACGACTCCCAATCGCTCAAACGCAAACGAGGCGTCGTCCGATCCATCAGCCAACGAGTCCGCAACAAATTCAACCTCTCCGTCGCCGAAGTGGGCGGTCAGGGAACTTGGCAGCTCGCGACCCTCGGCCTTGCCGCAGCGGGATCGAACGGCGATGTGGTGCGCGCCACGCTCGAGAGCGCGCTCGTATTCATCGAGGGGCTGTACCTCGCCGAGGTTCTGAATTCCGACGTGACGATCACGAGTCTTCCACACGCGGAAACCGGACCGGTGTGGTCCGAAGAATACGGTGACACAGACGAGGCAGAAGACATCGGCGGACACGAACGTGACGACTAAGAGAACGGCGCTAGATGTCGGCAACGTACGGCCTAGCCGCTCCGTGCCGGCCGACGGGCTTTGCCCGCCGATCACCGGCCAAACCCGATGACCCGGCGTACGGAACGGATCGCCGAGCAACTGCGCGGCGAGATCTCGCGCGTGCTCCGAGAAGAGGTCACGGACCCGCGCATCCGGCTGGTGACTCTCACACGGGTCGACGTCGCGCCGGATCTGAGCAACGCGCTGGTGTACTGGAGCGCGATGGAATCGAGCGGCGACGGAGAAGGTGAAGTGGAAGACATCGCGGACGGACTCGACAGCGCCGCGCCGTATGTCAGACGCTGCCTCGCGAGCGTTCTGCCGCTGCGCCGGACCCCGGCGCTCCAGTTCCGACACGACCCGTCTCTTTCAATCGGGAGCCGAATTCTCGGCCTCCTGTCCAAGCTGAGTGATGGCGAGAAGACGTAACCGGCGCGACAACGAGAAGCCGGGGCCCGCCGGGTTCCTGGTCGTCGACAAGCCGCGCGGCTGGACTTCGCACGACGTGGTCGACGCGGCCCGTGCATGGCTGGGTACGCGTCGCGTCGGGCACCTCGGCACCCTCGATCCGCTGGCGACGGGTGTGCTTCCGCTCGCGATCCGCGAGGCGACGAAGCTCGTCCCTTTTCTCGAAAGGGGACGCAAGAGTTACCGGGGCATCATCCGGCTCGGCCAGGCCACGGACACGCTCGACGCCGACGGAGAGGTGGTGGCCACCCACGCTGGAGATCTGCCCTCCGAGGCCGAGATCCGCGACTCCCTTGCGGCGTTCGTGGGCGACGTGCAGCAGGTGCCGCCGATGTACAGCGCCGTGAAGCGCGACGGCGTGCCGCTCCACCGCCTCGCACGCGAGGGTCGGGAGGTCGAGCGGGAGCCCAAGACCGTCGAAATCGATCGGATCGAGGTCCTGCGCTACGACGCACCCGAAGTGGAGATCGAGGTCGACTGCTCGGCCGGTACCTACGTGCGGGTCCTCGCGTCGGACCTCGGGGTCCGCCTGGGCTGCGGGGGGTACCTGGCGGATCTCGAGCGTACGCGGAGTGGCCCGTTCCTGAGCGAACACGCCACGTCGGCCGAGGTTCTCGCGGCGGAGGCCGAAGCGGGCGTCATCGCCCACCGGCTGATCCACCCCGTCAACGCGCTGGGTCTCCCGGTGCTGCGACTCGAATCCCATGAGGTCGAGCGCGTCACGAATGGCAACGAGCTTGCGGGAGGGCGCTCCCCTGTGGCTCCCGGCACACGGTTGGCGGCGATCCGCCCAGACGGCGAACTGCTGGCGATCATGGAGATGCAACCCGGTCGAAAGATCCGGCCGCTGCGAGTGCTGCGGAGGGTGGCGGAC
>JABSQW010000089.1 GCA_013215605.1 Myxococcales bacterium | reverse complement strand
ACAAATGCGGCAGTAGCCGATGCGCTGCATCGCTCCTCAGCGCAGCGTGCGCGAAAAGAGCGCCTGGAGTCGTTCCCAGACGCGCTCCGATGCCTGCTCGTGGTAGGAGTCGCCCCCCGGCACGCCGAAGCCGTGCAGCGCACCGCGGTGCCACTCGGTTTCAAAGGTCACGCCCCGCTCGACGAGCGCCTTTTCCATGAGCGACACCTGCTCGGGCGTGCACCACTGGTCCTGGTCCGCGATGGCGAGGTAGAGCTCCGCGGCAACGCGGTCGACGTGGCGATGCGGGGAGTCGTCGCCGTCGCTCGCCAGATTGCCGGGATGGATCGCCGCCGCGGCGACGATCCGCGGGCCCAGCCCCTGGGAGACGACCACGGACATGCGCCCGCCCAGGCAGAAGCCCATCACCCCGGCGACATTCGCCCGCGCCGCAGCGTCGCCGTTCGCGTGATCGAGCAACGCCTCGGCGTCCCGGACGACCCTGTCGTCCGAGAGGCTCTGCACCAGCGACATCATGCGGTCCCACTCGCCGGGTTCGTCGCGCTCGATCGGTGCGATCGGGCCAGCGCGGTAGTAGAGGTCGGGGAGCATCGCGTAGACGCCGGTCGCGGCGAGACGCCGCGCCACATCGCACAGCGCCTCGCGAAAGCCGAGACCATCCATCAGCACCAGGACGACGGGAAACGGACCCTCGCCCTCGGGGTGAGCGATGAACGTCGGCATGCGGCCATCCGGCGTCGCGACTTCGATCTGCTGTTCCTGCATGGCGATCTCCACTCCTTCTGTCCGAAAGGTGCCGGCGCGTGCTCCGGACCCGCCATGAGAACACAACCGGGCGCGGCAGGCGAGGAGCGGCGATCCCCTGGAATCGCGTTTGCCCCACTCCGTCACATCCGCGTAGTCTGTGCGGCCGTGGACACCACCCAGCTCCTCGGCCCGATCGTCCTGTTCCTGCTCATGATCATTGTGGGCCTGCAGCTCACGCCGCCCGACTTCCGGCGTGTGCTCTCGAATCCGCGGGTGGTCGTGGTCGGCACGCTCGGACAACTCCTGCTGCTCCCGCTGATGACATGGGCGGTCATCTCGGTTCTCGGCCTGTCCCCGATCTTCGGCGCGGGTGCGGTGATCCTGGCCGCTTCGCCCGGTGCGGGAATGTCCAACATCATGACGGCGGTGGCCGGCGCGCACGTCGCGCTGTCCGTGACGCTGACCGCGGTCTCGTCAGTGCTCGCGGTGGTCACGCTTCCCGCGTTGACGGCGCTGGGAATGGAGTTCTTCATCGGCGACGCGGCCAATGTGGAAGTACCGGTCGCGTACTTGGTGCGCCAGATGGCGCTCTTCCTGCTCCTGCCCATCGGGATGGGCATGGCGGCGCGCGCGTGGAAGGGCGACGCCGCCCTGCGCTACGTGTCGTGGGCCAATCGGATTGCGATCATTGCCATCATCCTGTTGACCTTCACGAGCGCATTGGGGAGCCAGACGACCCTGCCCTCGGGTGACGAGTTCACGCGTGCGCTGCTGGCGGGATCTCTGTGGACCGTCGCCGCGATGGGAATCGGCTGGGGCCTGGCCACGCTCTTGAAACTGGACGCCGACGACCGCTTCACCTTTCTGATCGAGTTCTCGGCGCGCAACATCGCGCTGGCCTTCATCGTGGCCGTCTCTTCACTTGGGCGCCTGGATCTGGGCTTCTTCAGCGGAGCCTACGCGGCGACGGGCTTCCCGGCGGCCATCGCCATTTCGGTGATCCGCGGCCGCTTGCGCGCGCGCCGCGAACCGAAAGGGAACGACGTCCAAACGGGCCAGGATCACGTCGCTGCGGAGCCGCCAGCCGAGAACGTGACCGAGTAGGTATCCCCCTGATCGAACTCTGCTTCAACTCGATGAACCGGTCCGCGTACCTCCTCGGCGACGAAGATCCCGACCTGCCGGGCCAGATCGACGCCGCCGCTCGCGCGGGCTTCCGCTCCATGGGTCCCGACGCCTTCTCGATTGCTCGCTGGTGCGAGGCGGGCAGCAGCGTCGAGGAGCTCGCGGATCGAATCGAGTCGGCGGGAATGCGCACCTTCGAGCTCCCGGCCCTCCTCGTCGGAGACGACGCAGCGCAGACACGCGCGCAAACCGACGCGATGGCCGCCATCGCGCGCGTACTGCGGCCGGAGTTCGTGCAGCTCAACGTGGAATCAAAGGTCGACGCTGCGGTGCTGGACGAGCTGCAGCGCGTCGGCGACGTATTCGGGCAGCTCGGCGTGAACCTCGCCATCGAGTACCTCCCGTGGCTGCCCGATGTCAGCAACCTGCAGAGCACCCGTGCGCTGCTGCAGCGCGCCGGCATCGAGGGCGCTGGCATCATCGTCGACACCTGGCACTTCTTCTTCGGCGACGATACCTGGGACGACCTCGCCGCCCTGCCCCTCAGCGAGATCGCCTACGTTCAGTTCGACGACCACCCGGCGCTCGAGAGTGACGACCTCGTGGCCGAGACCCTCGGCCGGCGCGTCATGCCCGGCGAGGGCCAATTCGAGCTCGAGCGCTTCTGTTCGCTCATGCGAGACAAAGGCTTCGACGGCGTGGTGAGCTGCGAGATCCTGTCGGAGGAAACGCGCCGGATGGACCTCGGCGAGTTCGCGCAGCGCGTCTACGAGAGCAGCCGGTCCTTCTGGCCCTGAGCGAAGCCGCTCCGCGGGAGCGTTCCGCGCCCGCCCCTCGGCCCTGGCTCAGGCGCCCGCTCCCGTGCGCAGCACGCGGCCGGGATTGGCGCCGGTCGGCTCGCCGTCGCGCAGGACCGCGCGTCCGCCCACGACGCTGGCCGCGAAGCCGTCGGCCTTCTGCAGCAGACGCTTGCAGCCTCCCGGAAGGTCCGTCACGACTTCGGGCATGCGCGGGGCGACCCGCGCGGGATCGAAGACCACCAGATCGGCGGCCATTCCCTCGCGCAGCAGCCCGCGATCCGCGAAGCCCCAGGCCGATGCCGGCTCGAAGGTCAGCATGCGCACGGCCTCCTCGAGCGTCAGCGCCTCGCGCTCGCGCGTCCAGTGGGCCAGCACGTGCGTCGGAATCGACGAGTCCATGATCTGCGACACGTGCGCACCGGAGTCCGAGAACGTGACGACGGTGCGCGGGTTGCGCATCAGCTCGAGCACGATGTCGGGGTCCTCGTTCGCGAAGGGCTGCAGGAACATTCCCTCGAGATCGCTCTCGAGCGCCAGGTCGAGAAACGTCTCGTCGGGATCGGCGCCGCGCTGCGCGGCGATCTCCCTCACCGAGGGACCCTGCGCGACTGGATCCAGCAGCGGAAAGACCCAGTCGTAGTCGGGCTTGCGCGCCTCCGCGCCGACGGCCTTAGCGTACGGGCCGTGCTTGGCGACCTCGACCAGACGCTTGCGCGTCTGCGGGTCCCGCAGGGCGGCCGCCTGCTCCGCGAGGGGGCGCGCGCGCAGCTCGCTCCAGACCGGCAGTGCGTCGAAGGGCAGGTGCGTGCGGAAGCTGAGCACCACGCTGAACTGGCGTGCGTGCACCAGGCCGAAGGCCCGTCCACCCGCGCGGGCGATGCGCTCGAGCCCGTCGGTCCAGCTGCGGTAGCCGCCGGGCAGGCGGCGCGAGCTGCCGATCCCCCAGGTCATCGGACGCCCGCAGCTCACGGCCAGGTCGAGGAGCCGGTCGATATAGGGCGGGACCTGCTCGCCCATCACATCCTCGTTCGCGATCTCGAAGACGCCCGTGTTCTCCTCGCGCATCACGTCCACCAGGGCGCAGACTTCGTCCCAGGCTGCCAACCGGCTGGCCACCGGCCGATCGTCGGCGGTCTGGTGATTGAGCGTCCGCGAGGTCGTGAATCCCACGGCACCCGCCCGCAGGCCATCGCGCAGCTCGGCGCGCATCGCCTTCAGGTCGTCGTCGGTCGCGAGCTCTTCGAAGGCGCGCTCGCCCATGACGTAGGTGCGAAGCGCCGAGTGACCCAGGCACGGCGCGTAGTTGATGCCCTTGGGCAGGCGCTCGAGGGCCTCGACGTACTCGCGAAAGCTCTCGAAGCACCAGTCGATCCCGGCGTCCATGGCGTCCGCCGCGATGTCCTCGGCCCGCTCCAGGTTGCGCACGACCAGCTCGCGTGCGCCTTCCCTGGACGGCGCGAGCGTGAAGCCGCAGTTGCCCATCACGACGCTCGTCACGCCGTGGTAGCACGACGAGGTTCCCAGCGGGTCCCAGAAGACCTGGGCATCCATGTGGGTGTGGAGATCGATGAAGCCGGGCGCGACCACCTGGCCCTCGGCGTCGATCTCCTCTTCGGCGCGCTCCGAGATTCGACCGATGCTCGCGATGCGACCACCGGCCACCGCGATGTCGGCGCGGTAGCGCGGGAGTCCCGAGCCGTCGATGACAGTTCCATTGCGGACGATCAGGTCGTAGGCCATCGGCTCCTCAGCTCGCGGGCAGTCTGTACAACCGCCGCGGATTCGTGTCGAGAACCTGCTGAACCGCACCCGGCGGGCCCTGCGTGAGAATCTCGAGGGTCGACTTTACGGCTCCGGGAAAGTCGTGATCCGTGTGGGGATAGTCCGAGGCCCAGACCAGGCATTCGGTGCCCACGTCGCGGAGCACCGCCAGCGCGCACTCGTCGTCGGGATCCATGGAGATGAAACCCTGGCGCCGGAAGTACTCGGACGGCTTCATCTTCAAGTCGAGCTTGTGCGACCAGGTCTCGGCGTGCCCGTCCATCCGGGCCAACCAGTAGGGGAGCCAGCCGCAGCCGCTCTCGAGGAACACGAAGTGGAGACCCGGGTGACGCTCGAAGACGCCGCCCATCAGCAGACCCGCGGCGGCCGCCATCTGCTCGAAGGGGTGCGAGAACAGGTGCGTGAGCACCGGGTTCTCGCTGCGATCCCGCCCCAGCGTGGGCAGCGAGTCCGACACGCCCTCGTGTACTGTGATGGGCACACCGAGCGCTTCGGCACAGTCCCAGAACGGCTCGTAGGCGGGATTCTGGATGTTGCGCCCGGCGTAGGGGTTGGGCCGCACGAAGGCCCCTCGGAACCCGTAGTCGTTCGTGCAGCGCTCGAGCTCGCGAATCGACGCGCCCACGTCGTTCAGCGGCAGCAGCGCGATCCCCATCAGCCGGCTCGGGTCCGCCTTGCAGTGCTCGGCGAGCCAGTCGTTGTAGGCGCGGCAGAGCACCGTCTGCAGCTCCACGTCCGGCACCTCGGCGAGGAAGAAGGCCATCGTCGGATACAGGAACGCCAGGTCCATCCCGTCGAGGTCCATGTCTGCGAGTCGCGCCTTGCTGTCCCAGCCCCCGGGGCGAAGCGTCTCCGGGTAATCGCCCTCGTCGGGCTTCGCGTCGGGATCCGGGCTCGCGTTCGCCTGCTGTGTGCTCAGCCGGCTGGCGGTTCGCATCAGCAGCACGTCGTCGACCGCGTAGCAGAACAAGCCATTCTCGTCGGTGACGGGGCGCGGCAGGCGGTGGTGGTAGCGCTTCTCGGTGTACTCGGCCCAGAGCCCCACCGGCTCGATCACGTGACCGTCGGCGTCGATCACGTACGGCTTGTCCATGGCAGCGACCTCCCCAGGCATCGTCTTGAACAGCATAATACGCCTTAGGATCCTCGTTTGTGCCTCGGTTGGCGTACGATGGACGAGGGAGTGTCAATCAGGAGGACTGCCATGACGGCTGCGAACGGGCTGCGCTACATCGATTCCGACGGTCACATTCTCGAACATCCGACCGCCATGCCCGATTACGCGGAGGCCAAGTACCGCGAGCGGATCTGGCACATCGAAACCGATGACCAGGGCGTGGAGTGGCTCCACTACGACGGCCACGTCACGCCCGCCAACCGGTTGGCCTCCGCGGGAACGGCTGGTTTGAGCGACGAAGACCGAGCGCGCGCCTTTCGCGGCGAGCTTCGCTACACGGAGGTGAGACCGGCGGCGTACGAAGCAAAGGCCCGGCTCCAGGACATGGACACCGACGGCATCGACGTGGCGATCCTGTACCCGACGATGCTGCTCGGATTGCAGGCGATCCGCGACATCGATTTTGCGGAAGCCCAGGCCCGGGCGTACAACGACTGGTGCTCCGACCACGTCCAGCAGGGCGAGGGCCGCCTGTTCGGTGCGGGCGCACTCCCCCCGATGCACGAACCGGAAGACGTCGAACGTGTGGCGGCCGAGATCCGCCGGGTGGCCGATCTACCGGGCATGGTTTCGGTGTTCATGCGACCGAACCCCGCGGTGGACTGGAGGCCCTTCAACGACCCCGTCTACGATCCGATCTGGCGGGCCGCCGCAGAGACCGGACTTCCCATCGGCCTGCACCCGTTCCTGGCCCCCGACCTGCCCGGAGCCTGTGTCGGGCTTCGGCTCGGCAGGCCTCGCAACGCCGATGGAAGCTATCTCGACGACTGGGATCCCGACCGATCGCTGGGAACGACCCTGGCCGAGAGTGCCGTCGGGACCAGCGTGCTGTTCACGCAGGCCATTGCGAATCCCGTCGATGTGATGAGCTGCATCGCCTACCTCACGGCGGGCGGTGTGCTGCAGCGGTTCCCGGATCTGAAGATGATCTTTCTCGAGGCGAACGGTGGCTGGCTCGTGCCGTGGCTCGAGCGCCTCGATCACCACTGCCGGAAGTTCCAGTGGGAGGTGCCGGATCTCGAGCTGCTCCCGTCCGAGTTCTTTCGCCGGCAGTGCTGGATCAGCTTCGACCCCGACGAGGCGATGCTGGCAGCCACCGCCCGATCGCCGCTGGTCGGAGCCGACCGCATCATCTGGGCGTCCGACTACCCGCACCCCGACGCCAAGTTCCCCGGGGTGACCGAGGAGCTCGCGGTAGCCCTCGAGCCGCTGACCTTCGACGAGAAGCGGGCCATCACCAGCGAGAGTGCGATTGCGCTCTACGGGATCGACTGAGCCGAAACCGCAGGACGCAATGCGCCCCGCTGATGGACGCCCGTTGCGATTCGGGCGTATCATTCGACGACATTGAGCGAGGAACCACTCCATGGCGGACATCTTCGATCGCTACCAGGTCGTCGACACCGACACCCATATCTCGGAGCCCCCGGACGTCTGGACCGCACGCGTCTCTTCGAAGTGGGGGGACCTCGTTCCGCATGTAGTTCGCGATCCGAACGGTGGTCCGAAGGACTGGTGGTGCATCGGGGACAATCTCATCATGCCCACGGGTGTCGCCGCGATGGCGGAGTACGACGGGATGTTGCCCGAGCACCCCGACACGTTGGCCGACGCCGTTCCGGCGGCTCACGACGCCGAGGCGCGCCTCGCCCACATGGACCGGGAGGGAATCTACGCACAGGTCCTCTACCCGAACGTCGGCGGCTTCGGCTCCGGCGGCTTCCTGCGCCTCAAGGAGCCCGAGCTCATGCTCGAGTGCGTTCAGGCGTACAACGATTTTCTCATCGATTGGTCGAGCGCCGATTCGAAGCGCCTGGTCCCCATCATGGCGACACCGTTCTGGGACGTCGACGCGACGGTGAAGGAGATCGAGCGCTGCGCCGCGACGGGGCACAAGGGTGTGCTCTTCGGCAGCCAGCCCGCAGCGTTTCGCGAGCCCGCACTCACCGACCCCCACTGGGACCCGATCTGGGCGGCGGCCCAGGACGCGGAGCTGCCCATCAGCTTCCACATCGGCTCCGGCGACGTCGCAGGGCTGATGCTCGGCAGCGCCGGACTCGGAATCCGGACCGGCATGGCGCGCACCTGCACGCAGCTCTTCATGGACAACGCCAACTGCATCGCCGACATCATCTACTCCGGCATCTGCCACCGCTTTCCGAAGCTCGACTTCGTATCGGTGGAGAGCGGCGTGAGCTGGCTGATGTTCGCTATCGAGTCCTTCGATTGGCAGTGGCAGAACAACGGAGTGGCGAGCGAACACCCCGAGTACGACCTGCTGCCCAGCGAGTACTTCAAGCGGCAGATCTACGGCTGCTTCTGGTTCGAGACCGACGGCGTCCGCGCGGCGCTGGAGAAGTTCCCCGACAACATCTTCTACGAGACCGACTTCCCGCACCCGACCAGCATGGCGCCCGGGCCCCAGTCGATCGCGGTGCGCCCCCGCGAGTACGCCGAGCGCGTCCTGGGGGACCTGCCCGAAGACACGATCCGCAAGGTGATGCACGACAACGCCGCGCGGGTGTACCACCTGGATTGAGAAGGGGACCCTCCATGCGTGAACGCATCATTTCCGCCGACGGACACATCGACCTCCCCTGTCTTCCCGCCGACCTGTTCACCGACTACGCCCCGGCCAGCCTGCGGGAGCGAGTACCGCACGTCGTCGAGCAGGACGGAGAGCGCGTCTGGATCACCGGCGACGGCACCTACCTGGGCCACGTCGGCGGGGTCGGTCCGCACGGGGCCCCCCAGTCGAAGCACACGAGCCCGCGCATCGAGCGCATGGCGGCGGAGGGCCTCTACGAGGACCAGGCTCGCGGCGTCATGCGCACGACCATCCCCGAGCTGCGCGCCAAGGACATGGAGCGCGACGGCATCGTGGGCGAGGTGATCTACGGAATCCTGCTCCTGGCCAACACGCTGAGGGATCCCGAGATCGCAGCGGTGGTCGTCCGCGCCTACAACGATTTCCTGGCGGAGTTCTGCAACAAGCTGCCCGGGCGCTTCGCGGGTATCGGCTGTCTGGCCGGGTCGCCCGAGGAGGCGGCGGCCGAGGTTCGGCGCTGTGCCGACCTCGGTCTGAAGGGAGCGGAGCTCAGTCTCGAGATCGGCATGATGCCTTTGTGGCACAAGCAGTGGGAGCCCGTCTGGCAGGCGGGCGCGGAGACGAAGATGCCCATCCACCTGCATTCGATTGGCGCGCGGCTCGATTCGCGCTGGCAGAACGCCGGCCACCAGATCTTTCGCTATGTCGCCGCGACGAAGACCACCGCGTTCCAGATCGGCATGTTGGAAGTGCTCTCGGAAGTCATCTGGTCCGCGGCCCTCGAGCGCCACCCGGATCTCCGAGTGGTGCTCGGCGAGTCGGGCATCGGCTGGATCCCGTACGCGCTCGAGCGCATGGACGCCGAGGCCGAGCAGTTCGCGGATCTGGGGCTGAAGCTCCTACCCAGCGAGTACTGGCGACGCCAGATGTCAGCGAGCTTCCAGGACGACCGGACGGGAATCGACAACATCGAGAAGATCGGCGAGGAGACCCTGTTGTGGGGCGCAGACTTCCCCCATCCCGACGGCACCTGGCCGGACTCCCAGATGTTCATCGAGAAGATCTTCAGCGGCGTCCCGGCGGCCACGCGGCGCAAGGTCCTCTACGAGAACGCGGCACGCCTCTACGACTTCCCGATCGCGGAAGGGGAATAGCCGAGCGAGCCCGTAGACGGACGGCGGCGCTCGTGGCGAGCTTCGGCCCACCAACGTCGAAGCGCAGCCGATCTCGTCCGGAACTCAACGATTCGCGAAGACGAAATTCTCCTCGATGTTCGCCAGCACAGCCTTCGTGTGGGCAACGTACCGGGAATAGGAGCCGTTGTAGTTGCCGTCCTGGCGGCGCTGGAACTCGCCCTCGAAGTTGTAGTAACCCGGTGTGCAGTCCTCGCTTCGGGTGGTCTTTCCGCGGTTGTCGATGACCTCCTGGACCCAGCGTTCCTCGGCTTCGACCGTGACATGCACGGAGTGGTGGCCGTTTCGGCGCGCGTAGTCGATGCACCCCGCGATGTGGTCGCCTTGCGTCTGAAGGACGTCGGTCAGGTTGAAGAGGAACGTCGCCTGGTAGCCGCCCATGATGAAGAGATTGGGATAGCCATGGGAGTGGATCCCCAGCAGCGTGCGGATTCCGTTCTTCTGGTACTTCTCGTTCAGCTCGATGCCTTTCTCGCCCCTGATCTGGTTGTAGATCCCGGTTTTCTGCACTTCGAACCCGGTGGCGTAGATGAGGAGGTCGAGTTCATAGACCTTGGCGTCGAAGATCGGTCCCGCCTCGGTGATCTCCGTAATGCCCTCGCCCCGGGTGTCGACCAGCTGGACGTTCGGTCGATTGAAGGCGGGCAGGTAGTCGTTGTCGAAGCACGGCCGCTTGCACATCAGCATGTACCAGGGCTTGAGGGCGTCGGCGGTCACCGGATCCTTCACGATCTCTTCGATACGCTCGTGGATCTGCATCATGGCGTCGATGTTGGCGTTCTCCTGCTTGCGGATCTTCTCCTCGCGAGGGATCGACGCGCGTTTCGCCTGCTGTTCCGGGCTGAGTTCCTGCCTGGCCAGTGAGAGCGCCTTCCGCGCGGCCTGCCAGCCGGGCTTCAGCTTCCGCGCCCATTCGGGATCCGTGAGCCAGTCGTTCTTCAAGGTGATCGATGAGGGTGTGCGCTGGAAGACGTACAGCTCTCTGGCGGACGCGCCCAGGCGGGGGATGGCCTGCACGGCCGAAGCCCCCGTTCCGATGATACCGACGACTTTGTCGGCGAGGCCGGAGAGGTCGGGCTGGGTGTACTCGTAGTCCCAGCGCGAGGTGTGGAAGGAGTGTCCCGCAAACGACTCCATGCCGCGGATCCTCGACAGCTTCGGCTTGGAGAGGGTGCCGTTCGCACAGATCACGAATCGCGCCTTGATGTGATCGCCGCGATCGGTGGAAATGCTCCACATCTGTGCGTCTTCGTCCCACACCGTGGACGTGACGGTGGTCTGGAATACGGCGAGTTCGTACAGGTCGTACTTCCTGGCGATCGCCTGACAGTGAGCGTAGATCTCGGGCCCCTGCGCGAAGTGTCGCGTGGGGACATAGTCCATCTCGTCGAGCAGCGGGAGGTAGTCGTACGCTTCGACATCGCAGGCCACGCCCGGGTAACGGTTCCAGTACCAGGTGCCGCCCACGTCGGCGCCGCGTTCCACGATCCGGATGCTCTCGACGCCGACCTGGCGAAGGCGTACCGAGGTGAGGAGCGCCGAGAAGCCTCCGCCGATGAACAAGCACTCGACGGTGTCGTCCAGTGGCGCGCGGGGCGTGGCCTCTGCCACGTTGGGGTCAATGGCGTACTTTTCCAGCGCGCCGCTGAACTCCGAGGTGAACTGCGCCGTGCCTTCCGGCCGATACTCGAGCCGGACGGCGCGTTCCTGGGCGAACTTCTCCTTGATACGGTCGTAGTACTCCTGGGGCTCGCGTTCCTCGCGGTCGATGTTGAACGCGAGGGGATTCTCCGGCTTGTCCATGGGTCCATCCCCTGCAGTGGCGAGACTCTGTGCGAAAGGCCGGCGCCCCGAAGGCATGGTATCCGAGCACGCCCCGGCCAGTACGCGGGTGATCGGACGTGGCCCTTCTCAGTCGGGGGGGAGCTCCGGCAGCCCCAGCGGCTTGCGCGCGATCACGCCTTCGAGCTCGAGCTCCTGGATCTCCGCGGGGTCCAGTCCGAGGAGCTCTCGCAGCACTTCTTCGTTGTCGCCGCCGAAGTCGGGTGCGGGCCGCCGCACGCAGGGGCCAGCGCCCTGGGGGCGCCACACCCAGCCGTGCGTCCACCAGCGGCCCACGGCGGGGTGGGACGTCCACTCGTAGAAGTGTTGGGCGCGCAGCTGCGGGTCTTCGAGCACCTCGGCCGACTTCCAGACGGGCCCGCACGGAACACCGTGCGCGCGGCAGCGCTCGAAGACTTCGGTCTTGGTCCGCTCGGCCGTCCAATCTGCGAGCCGTGCATCGAGCTCGAGGCGGCGCGAGTAGCGCACCTCCGGGTCGGCTAGATCGGAGTCGTGGGTCCAGGCGGGATCGTCCGTCGCCGCCCGCAGACCCTGCCACTGGGCGTCGTCGGTCACGGCAATCGCCACCCACTCGTCGTCGCCGAGGCACGGGAAGACACCGTGGGGCGCGCAGCCGCGGCGCCCGTTTCCCTCGGGCCGTGGCGATCGACCGTCTCTCGACCAGGCGAGGAATGCCTCGCCGATGAGCGCGGTCGTGGCCTCGCGCTGGGAGAGGTCGATGTGCTGACCCGTACCCGTCTGCTGGCGCTGGATCAGAGCGTTGAGCGCGGCGCTGGCCGCGGCAACCGCCGCCACGGGATCCCCGTACGCGTAGCCGGCGGCGAGTTGCGGCGCGCCGTCCTCGTAGCCGGTCAATCCCGCGATCCCCGACAGCTGCTCGATCAGCGGACCGTAACCGGGCAGGCCGCGCTCGGGTCCGGTCCGCCCGAAACCCGTCATGCTCACGAGGATCACGTCGNCACGCTTTTCCCGCATCCACTCGTAGCCAACGCCGAGCCGCTCGAGTACGTCGGCGCGGAGGTTCTCGATGATCACGTCCGAGCGCGCGACCAGCTGTCCGAAGAGCTCGCGACCCCGGGGCGAGCGCAGGTCGAGTCCAATGGAACGCTTGTTGTGGTTGTACTCGTGGTAGTAGGGACAGGTGTTCCACCAGTCCGCATCGCGCACGCCGACCGGCAGTGCGGCGCAGCGGTTGGGATCCCACGCCGTGGGGGACTCGACGCGGATCACGTCGGCAGCGTGCTCGGCGAGCAACATCGACGCGTAGGGACCGGCCCAGATCTGACCGAGATCGAGTACCCGCACGCCCTCGAGCAGGCCTCCGGACGGACGGGCGCCCGAGATCGCACCCGGCGTCGGCACATCCGATGCCTCGCGCGCTTCACGCGTGTCCGCACCCCGCTCCGGAGCGCGCCCGCCGCGCCAGCCGTGGCTGTCGCTCGACCAGAGCCGCGAGGGAACGACAATGTGGCCCGCACCGGGAGGGTCGTCCGTCGTGAAGAAGCCGCGCTCGGCGAGCTGTTCCGAGGCGGCCACCTGCTCGATCGAGAGCACGCTGGCGAGCGGCACCGCTTCTCGAAGCGCGAGCTCGGACACCTCCTTGCACGTGCGCGAAGAGAACCACGCTTCGAGGAGGGCCGTCAGACGCATCTCCTCTTCCGAACTTGCCTGGTGTTGCAGGAACGGAGAGGCCTCGGCGATCTCGGGTACACCCATCACCTCGGCGAGCCGAGCGTGGTTGCGCGCCAGAGAGCTGATACCCGCCCAGCCGTCGGCCGTGGGGTAGAGGCGCCAGAGCGAGCGCTGTGCCTGACGCGGCCCGGAATCGCCGCCCTGGGAGACGCGAGCCGTGTGGTGCCCCACCACCGCCGCGGCGCTGGCGTGAAGGGAAACGTCGAGGTGACGGCCGTGGCCCGAAGCGCGCGCGGCAAACACGCCTGCGAGCGCCGCACCGAGCGCGTGGAGTCCACCGAGAACCTCGGGTTGCCCGCCCCACTGGGCGAGCGGCGCGCGGCCTGGCTGACCGACGAGCCACAGCATCCCCGAGAGCGCCGCCAGCGTGAGCGGGGTCGCGGGCAATTCCGCGTAGGGTCCGCTTTCACCGAATGGTGTGACCGACACCGAAACCAGTCGCGGGTTCTCCGCGCGCAGCGCGTCGAGGTCGAGGTCGAGACGCGCCAGTGCAGTCGGCCCGACTCCGGCGAGCAGCAGCCCGCTCGCCGCCACGAGGCGGTGCAGCAGCGCGCGGTCATCCGCCGATTCGCGGTCGAAGGCGACGCTCTTCTTGCCGCTGTCGAGATAGAGCGCGCGCGTCTCGGCGTCCCCACCCTGCTGACCCGCCTGCGGCGCCGGATCTTCTCCCGGGGGCTCGACCTTGAAGACCTCCGCACCCAGCGCCGCCAGCCACTTGCCGGCGAACCGGACCGCGACACTCGGCGCGAGTTCTACGACGCGAAGACGTGACAGCGGCGCATCGGGCTCCATCCCAGACTACTCGTTCGGCAGCCTCACCTCGGCGTCTCCCGCCGCCATCAGCGCCCCTTCCTGGGTCGTCATCGACACCTTCACATGGGCGATCGGGCTGTCCTCGTAGGTGATGTTCGTGACCTCGCCGTCGAGGTACGTGAGATCGCCGGTGAGCGCGGGGAAGCGGTACTTGATGTCGCTGTGCAGGACGAAGCCGTGCTCCCCGGACCAGTTGGTGAGGTAGTCGAGCACCCAGGCCCCCATGGTGGCGCCGTACCCGTAACCGCGCGGCATGCCGATGTGACGCGCCCAGCGCGGTTGCGCGTGTCCGCGCGAAGCTCCCTTGTAGAGGCCGTCGGAGTTGGCGGGGTCGATTTTTTCGCCTTCGGGATCCCGGGACATCTCCGGGGTCCAGCCGGACTCGCCGGTGGAACTCGCGCCGAAGCTGTAGCTCGAGCCCCAGACCGTCATGGTGTAGGAGCGCCACTCGGTGGCAAAGGTGAGCAGCGTATGCGGCCCGATCGGGCGTCGCGGGAGCTTGTCCCCCACCTTTACGAACAGGCGCTTGTCGTGTCCGAGATCGAGGAAAGAGCTGTAGTACTCGGCCTTCTCTTTCTCGACCTGCTCGATCTCCTCGTCACTCCACTCCTTCTCCTCGTTCCCACCGAACAGGTCGAGTTCCTTGGCGTTCGCGACGATGTAGCGGATCGAGGTCGATCGCTGCTTCGCGACGAGTTCACCCGTCTGCTGGATGTAGGTGGTGTCGCCCCGCGAGAACATGGTCGGACCCGCGAACTTGGTATCCGTGACCTTGTAGTCGAAGAGCATGCGGTCCTGTCGGATGGTGTCGCCGGGGCGGATGCGCGGCCCGAAGAACCACCACTCGTCGCCGCCAAACAGCATGTGCTGGTTGGGGATGTGACCCTGAATGGCCGGCGTGGCGCCGTGGCCCACGTCGGTGCAGATCGTGAACGACTGCGGCGCAATGAGTTCGCCGCTCACACCCTCGCGCGCGCAGTCCTCGTCGTAGTACAGAGGATTCGGATTCTGCATCCCCTGGGCCCAGCGCCGGATGTCGTTGATGTGCACGGGTTCCTTGAGCTGTCCGCCACCCAGCGGGACGCCGACCCAGCGGTCGACATCGGTGGTGTCGATGGAAATCAAATTCGACTCGCTCACGATTGCTCTCCTCCCTCGGTTCGCTCTCGACCCTCGGAGTGTGAGGCCCGCAGTGCCGCCGCGTCAAATCACCTTCGCCGAGCGGTTCTTGCTTGATCGCCCTGAGAAATGGGTTCACGGTGACATCTCGCGCGCGAAGGAGAACGAGATGACTCCCCCCCCGATCCGCTTCGGTCTGCAGACGGCACCGGAGAACGTCGACTGGTCTGCGCTGGTCGACGTGTGGAAGTTCGCCGAAGGGCTCGGCTACGACAGCCTGTGGACCTCGGATCACTTCGTGACTTCGATGTTCCAGGACACGCCCCATGCACCGGTGCTCGACGGCTGGACGGCGCTCGCCGGCCTGGCGACGCTCACCGAGCGCGTCCGACTGGGGGTGATGATCACGGGCAACCCCTACCGGCACCCGCCGCAACTCGCCAAGATCGCCACCACCCTCGACCAGATGTCGGGGGGTCGGCTGATCATGGGCATCGGGGCCGCCTGGTTCGAAGACGAGCACCGGATGTACGGCGTCCCCTTCCATTCGAACGCCGAGCGCGCCAATCGACTGGGCGAGGCGCTGCAGATCCTGAACCTGCTCTGGACCGAGAAGCGCGCGAGCTTCGACGGCAAGTACTACCGGATCGAGGACGCCATCTGCGAGCCCAAGCCGGTGCAGAGCCCGCGCATCCCGATCTGGGTGGGCGGATGGGGGGAGAAGATCGTGCTCCGCCACGCGGCGCGCCATGCGGACGGCTGGAACACGACCGGATCTCCGAAACAGCTGGCCCACAAGATGGACGTATTCAAGCGCCACTGCGACGACGCCGGACGCGACTTCGACGCGCTCGAAAAGTCGGTGATGCACCTCGGCCTGTTCCACAGCGACGATCCCAGCGAAGTGAGCGCCTACATCAAACGCCGCCGCATGCCCGAAGAGTTCCGGGACCACTTCATGGTGGGCAGCCACGAGCAGATGCGGGATCAGATCTCGCGGTACATCGATCTCGGCTTCAATCACTTCGTCTGCCAGGTGATGGCGCCGTTCGATACGGAGGCCATCGAGGCCTGGTACAGCGAGGTGGCGCTGGCGTTCCGGCCGTCGTGACGCGGCGCCCAGCTGATACTCTCGATGACCGCGCCAAGGAGAAGCCGTAATGGCCGAAGCGACCCCCCACCGAATCTACTCGTGCGACGACCATCTCGACATCTACCACCTGCCTCACGACGTGTGGACCGAGCGTCTTCCCGCGAAGTATCGGGAGTTGGGACCTCACGTGATCGAGCGCAAGGGCGAGCGGTCGTGGGTGGCGGGAAAGCATTACCTCGGGATCAGCGGCGCCTACCCCGGGCTCGCCACCGGACGCGGTCACGAGAACGACGACGGCCTGCGACCGGGCGACCCGGTGCTGCGCATGCAGGACATGGACCGCGACGACATCTACGGGTCGGTCGTGTACGGGCCGGGCGCACTGTGGGGCTTCCCCATGGATGACCCGGACCTCAAGCTCGCCGTGCTCCGGGCGTGGAACGACTGGGCGGCCGAGGTGTTCAACGCCTACATGCCGGAACGCCTGTACGCGCTCGCCGCGTTGCCGACTCTATCGCCCAAGATGGCCATCGAAGAGCTGCACCGGTGCGTCGCGATGGGTCACCGCGGCGTTCTGTTCCGCGCCCACGACATCGACCTCGTCGAGCTCGGCGAGGGCTGGGACGATCTGTGGGCGGCCGTCGAGGAGGCCGATGTGCCCATCAGCTTCCACATCGGCGGAGGAACCTCGCTGGCAGTGGACGGCAGCCGCAGGCTCGAGACTCCCTGGAAGATCCCGGCCTCGGTGGCGATCCTGCCCCTCCAGCTCGACGAGCCCTTCTCGGTGATGATGTACTGCGGCGCGCTGGAGCGTCACCCCGGGCTCAAGCTGGTGCTCGCCGAGTCCGGCATTGGCTGGCTCCCGTATCTCGTCAAGCGCATGGACGCGACCTTCGACAAACACTGCACGACGAACCCCGAGCCCCACATCAAGCTGAAGCCGAGCGAGATCTTCCAGCGTCAGGTGTACGGCACGTTCGAGGAAGAGCCCTTCGGCCCCCAGCTGATCCCGCTGCTCGGCCCCGACAACTTCATGTGGGCCTGCGACTACCCGCACCCCGACAGCACCTGGCCGGAGTCGCGCAAGGCCATCGACGAGGCCCTCGGAAGCCTGTCCGAGGAGACCCTCCGCAAGGTGACGGGAGAGACCTGCCAGCGGCTCTACAAGCTGGTCTGAGCAGGAACGGCACCCACCTCATCCTTCGGACAGGAGGCCCGAATGCCCACGGAAACAGCAGCCGCCAACGCCCTGGTGCTGCGCGCCTCCGAAGCCGCGTACGACGACGAGAAGGAGCGCTGGTTCGACCTGGAGCCGCCGCGCAAGGATGACGTGCAGCACTTTCAGGACGTCCTCTTCCTCACCCTCCGGGAAGGAAAGTGGGCGACGATCCGGGAGTACGGCCTGCTGAGCCCGCGCGACGCCGCGCAGCAGAGCTGAGCCCACCCGCTCCCGCCATGGCAGGTCTCGACGCGGCCCACACACCCGTCATCGCCAGCGTCGGCCAGTCGATCGAGCGCCAGGAGATCGTCACTCCCGTCGACCTCGCCGAGCGGGCTGCCCGCGTCATCCTCGACGACGTCCCCCGGCTGGGAGCGCACATCGACCGCCTGACCATGGTGTCGGTCTCCTTCTCCCCGGTCGCAGCCGCACCTTCCACGCAGATCGCGGCGCGCCTCGGCCTCGGAGGGGCGCAATGCGAGGTGACGACACCGGGAGGCCACACCCCTCAATGGGCCGTTACGAGAGCCGCGGCGGAGATCGCGAATGGGCAGCTCGACGCCACCCTCATCGTCGGAGCCGAGGCGACCCGCTCGATGCGCGCGAGCCGTCCGGGCGCGGATTTTCTCGACCCCTCGAGCTCGCCTAACGAAGATTCCGAGACCTCGGACACGCAAGTCGGCCTCGGCCTGGGCGACATGCTGTCCAGGTCCGAGCGAGCGGCAGGGCTCATGCGACCCGCCGAGATCTACCCGATCATCGAGAGCGCTCTCGCCCACGCCGCCGGTCGCAGCCCAGCCGAGCAACGCCAGCACGTCGGCGACATCTTGGCGCGCTTCACCCGCGTGGCTGCAGAGAACCCCTACGCGTGGTTTCGCGAGAAACTCGAGGCCGCACAGATCGCGACTCCGTCGGCCGACAATCGCCTGACCGCCGAGCCCTACACGAAGCGGATGAACTCCTTCCCCAACGTCGACGTGGGTAGTGCCCTGCTCGTGTGCTCTCTCGAAGTAGCGCGGGCCGCAGGCGCTGGCGACACGAGCGTCTTCGTCTGGGGTGGGGCCACGAACACGGACGGCCCCCCCTCCGAACGCAGTGACCTCGGAGCCTCTGCGGCAATTCGGGCCGCCTCCCAGGCGATCTTCGCAGCCGCTCGGATGGGGATCGACGACGTAGGACTCTTCGACCTGTACTCCGCCTTCCCCTCGGCGTTTCAAGTCGCCGCGGCGGCTCTTGGAATCGCGACCGACGACTCGCGCGGCCTCACGGTCACGGGCGGCATGCCGTTCTTCGGCGGACCGGGCAACAACTACTCGAGCCACGCCATCGCGTCCCTGGTCGAGAAGCTGCGTCTGGCCGGGGGGCTCGGGCTCATAGCCGCCAACGGCGGCTATCTCTCGAAGCACTCACTGGGTCTCTACGGGACGTCGCCGCCTCCCCACGGCTTCCACGCTGCCGACACCGCAGCCGCCCAGGCGCGCATCGAGGACGCAGCCCCGGTCTCCAGCCTCGAAGCCACGGGCGAGGCTCGGGTCGAGGGAGGAACCGTGGTCTACGCCCGCGACGGTAGTGTCGCCAGCGCTCCGGTCATCGCCCGCCTCGACGATGGGCGCCGCATCGTGGCGCAGGCCGAATCTTCGCTCCTGGCCGAGCTGGCCGGCCAGAGTCTCGTGGGCCGGCGGATTCTCGTCGCCGGCTCGCCGATCCTCTACCGCTTGTAGTGGGAAGCCAGGCAACCGCCCGTCAGCGGCGAAAGTCGAGGGGCGGATCGCGGTCGCCCACCAGGGCCGAGTAGTGGAAGTCGGGCCCTAGCCTCTCCTCGAATTCTTCACGAGCGGCAGCGATCGAAGCGGGGTCGAGGAACAGGTCCACCGCCGTCATGGCGAGCGCCTCGGCGGCGACGCGTATGCCCTTCGCGCCGATGGACATTCCGCCCGCCGCCACCGCCTGCCAGCTGTGAGGCGCCGTGCCCGGGACCCAGCTGGCACCGCTGAGTCCGCCCGTCGGCACGTTCCAGCTCACGTCCCCGACGTCCGTGGACCCCGGGTACAAGCGGTCTTCGCGGGGCGCGATGGTCTCCTGATCGCCGAGCTTGGCAGTCGGTCGTTCGAAGGTCGCGTAGAGGGCTTCGGCGAAGGCCTGCTCCTTCTCGTCGTACTTCACGCCGCCTACCTCCGACAGATTCTCGAAGAGCAGCAGCGAGAGCGTCTCGTTGGGGAGCAGGCTGTGGCTGCCGTGGATGACCTCGTGCTCGACGCTCGTTCGGGTTCCCATGGCGGAGGCATCGGAAATCTCGATGATGCGCAGCCACAGACTCTCCACGGTGAGGGGGTCGGGGTGGCGCAGATAGAGATAGAGTTCGGCGAAGTCGGGGACGATGTTGGGCGCGGCCCCGCCCCGGGTGATGATGTAGTGAATCCGGGTCTCCTGGGGCACATGCTCACGCAGCAGATTCACCATGGTCGTCATCGCCTCGACGCCGTCGAGGGCAGAGCGGCCCCGATCCGGTGACGCGGCCGCATGAGCCGCGTAGCCCCGAAAGCGAAACTTCGCGGATTTGACGGCGAGCATGGTGCCCCACGTCACGCCGTTCCGATCGCCGGGATGCCAGTGGAGCATCGCGTCGACGTCGGAGAACAAGCCGGCCCGCGTGAGGTAGACCTTGCCCGCGCCGCCCTCTTCGGCGGGTGCACCGTAGACGCGAATCGTTCCCCTCGTACCCGTCTCTTCCAGCCAGCGGCTCACCGCGATTGCGGTTGCGACGCTGCCCGCCCCGAACAAGTGATGGCCACAGGCGTGACCGGGCGCGCCGTCGACCCGCGGACGGCGTTGGGGGAGCGCCTCCTGGGACAGGCCGGGCAGTGCGTCGAATTCCGCCAGCACACCGATGACGGGCTCTCCCCTGCCGAAGCTGGCCTCGAAAGCCGTGGGCATCCCCGCGACTCCGGGTTTCACGCGAAAGCCGGCGGTCGCGAGCTCCTTCTGCAGCAGATTCGAGCTGCGTTCTTCCTGGTAGCCGAGCTCCGCGTACTCCCAGATCTGGTGCGCCACGTCGGCTGCACGCTCGCTGTAGGCCGCGACCTCCGCGCGCACCGCGGCTTTGGCAGCGTCCCGGTCGGTCTCGGCTGCGCTCGTGGCCGGCGCGACGAAGAAGAGGATGGCGGACGCACAAGAGATGCTTCTCGAGACGCGCTTCGGCGCGCGAAAGCGGAGCGTTCGCTGTTGCATCTCGTGTTCTCCGTCTTCGAGCGGGGATCGATGGATTCCGCTCGGGTCTTCGGCCGGCCACGCGGTTGCGGGACGCGCAGCTTGAGCGTTTCCCGACAACCTGTAAAGCACTGCGGAAGCGTGAAAATCTGCTCGAGCCCAACTGGGACGAGAGGGAACGCCGGTTCTCCCGGTCGCCCGACTACCCCAGGCGAGCCGGGAGATGCGTGAAGCCACGGTTGATGTCGGCCTCCACCCGCACGCAATCGTCAGTTGCCAGCGCGTAGTCGGGTGCCCGGGCGAGCAGCGCCTCCAGTGCCACGCCGAGTTCGAGCCTCGCCAGGCTCCGCCCGAGGCAAAAGTGAAGACCGAAGCCAAAGGCGAGGTGGTGATTGGGCGCTCGTCCGAGATCGAGGCGATCCGGCTCCGCGAAGACTCGCTCGTCGCGGTTGGCCGCACCCAGCAGAACGTGAACGCGCTCGCCCGCATCGATCCGCTGGCCGTGCAGCTGGACTTCGCGAAGCAGCGTGCGCGAGATCCCCTGCACGGGGGAATCGAACCGCAACAGCTCTTCGACCGCCGTCGGCCCGAGGCTGGGGTCGCGAGCCAGTCGCTCACGTTCGACAGGGAACTCGTGCAGCGCGGCGAGCGCATTGCCGAGCGCGCTCGTGGTCGTCTCGGTACCGGCGAGGAGGAGCAGGTAACAGAAACCCAGCACGTCATCGGGCGCGAGGCTTCCGCCTTCGGCGCTGGCGTCGAGCAGCACACTCAGCAGATCGTCCCCGGGCCGCTCCCGTAGCTTCGAGACCTTGCGCTCGAGGTAGTCGAAGAGCTCGCGCTGGGCCTCGAGCATGGAGTCGGCTTGCGGGTCCGAGCCGTGGATCAGCTCGTCGCTGCAGCGCTTGAACATCTCCCGGTTCTCGATCTCCACGCCGACGAGATCCGAGATGACGTAGATGGGCAGCGGCGAGGCGAACGCCTCGATGAGATCCACCTCGCCGCCCGACGGCAGGGCGTCGACCAGCCTTTGAGTGTGACTGCGGACGGACGCCTCGAGCAGCCGGATCCTGCGCGGCGTGAAGGCCCGCTGCACGACCGCGCGAACGGCGTCGTGGCGCGGCGGATCCATCATGATGAGCAGTGGCTTTTCGGGGACGAAGCCGCTGGGAACGACCCCGCTCGCCGACGAGAAGACCCCGTGATCGCACAGGACGGCGCGCACGTCCGCGAAGCGCGAGAGAACCCAGAGCTCCCGCTCCTTGCAGCGATACAGCGGGTGGGTGTCCCGCAGCTCGCGGTAGACGGGGTACGGATCGCGCTCCGAGGTCTGCTGCTTCGGTTCGAAGTTCACGTCGCCGGGTCGGGCTCGTACCAGATGGGCGCGGTCCAGGCGCGTTCCTGAATCGTCTTGGGCAGGTGGTCGCAGGTCGCGGGACGTTGCTCGGGAGGCAGGTTGCGACAAGTTCGCGTCGTGAAGCGACAGCTCGGGTTCTCGAGAGCGCGGACGTAGTAGACCGCAGCCCGCGAGGGATCGAAGTCGGGATCGCGCCAGGTGGCGCACAGGCTCTGTGCGCCGGGACCGCGCGGCGCGCAGGTCGCGGGGTCGACGCCGGCGGTGCTCGCCGAGTCGCCCGCGATGTCGAATACCGCCTGGTGGAAGCGCCCATCGGCTCCCACCCAGCCCTTGACGACCTGCAAGCGCTGCAGCAGTCCGCCCGGGTGCCCCTGCGTGCCCGGGTCGCGCAGTGCGCTCGCGACGAATACGGGGGCCTTCGCCGCTGCGGGTCGCGTGGGTAGGTCGCCTCCCATCGGCACTCCCCCCGCATAGCCGCGCGTGGCCACTCCCGGGCTGGCGCACGTGTTCTCGGGATAGTCCCAGCCGCCGAAGAAGCGAACCACCATGCGCGGGCCGCTCGTCGCGTAGGTCTCTCGGCGTCGCAGGGCGTCGAACAGCGCCGCCCGGGTGTTCTCCTCCGCCCACACCGCCGCCAGACCTCCGGGGTTGTCGCGGTCGAAGCCAACCTGGCGCACCGGTCGCTGCACTCCGTCGTGCACCCACTCGTCCGTATCACCGGCCGTACCGTCGTGCGCGTCGGTGCTGCCGATGAAGCCGAACTTGTAGGGATTGGCGCCGATCCGCTCCGACTCGCGCAGGCCTTCGATCAGCGCGTAGCGCGCAAAGTCGAGGCGCGAGATGCAGCCCTTTCCGAGCAGCGCACCGGTACCGGTTCCCTCGCGGCAATCCTCGGGCGGGGCCGGCCGGTCGCGGTATTTCTCGAAGCCGCACAGCTCATCGGGCCCCCCCGCAACCTCCCACAGGCCGTTGCGGCACTCCGAATCGCCCTTGATCTGCATCATCTCCACGACCGGCTCGATCTGGGCGCGCAGCCGTGCCACCGCCGCCTGGGCCTCGGGAGTCACAGCACCACCGTAGTCGAGCGCGAACATCTGGCCGTTGCTCAGGTTCGGATTGTGGGGAATGGCGAGGGCGTCGCAGCCGTTGCCCGCGTCGATGCACTCGGCGCGCAGGCGGCGCCACAGGTCGACGGCACTCGGTTCGTCGCTCGCGGAGATCGGCAGATCGAGCGCGACCTGGCTGCGGAAGATGACGTTGCGGTGGACCTTGGAATTGCCCGGCGACGCCGAGTACTCGTAGGCGACGAATGCCGTGAACTCACACGGCGCGTCCCAGCGTGCCGCCGAATCACGAGTCAGCTTCCAGGGCTCCTGGGCGGCTCCGCTGCAGAGGCTCCCGTCGGACCCGCAGATCGTTTCCGAGTTCATGCCGCGCAGCACCCGGCCGACCGTCGCCACGACGGCCTCCATCGTCGTCTGCCCCTGTCCCGAACCGCGATAGGCGCGACACAGCTCGGCGTCGTATCGCGGAGAACCTTCGGTGGTACACAACGCCGACGATCCCAGGTACTCGGCGTGGTCGGTCACCGCCGCGAAGTCGAGCGGCCGCGCCAGTGCGACGGATCTCGCCGGATCGGAGGAGAGAAGGGCCGCGGCCTCGATCGGCTCACCGCGCGCGAACCGGTAGGCGTCGTCCGGCAGGTTGCGCGTGCCGAACACATAGGCGTCGGCGGAGAGCGCGGTGTGGATGTGGAGATCGCCGAAGTAGACCTTCCGTGCCTCGGAGCGATCGGCGCATCTCGGTTCGGCGGACGCGATGGCCGGTCCACACAGAAGTGCGGCCAGGACGAGCGTGCGAACACCAGCGCGGGCCATGGCGCTCAGTCTCTCACAAAGGCGCCAGACGTGGCATGCTGGCGGCGCCCGACGAATCGGCCGGCCCGCGCAGCCGCCAGGAGTGAGGGTGCGAACTCCGCGTTCTTCGATTCAGCTCGACGGCGTCCTGGACGATCCGACCCTCGTACCCCAGCTGGTGCGCGAACACGCCCCGTACTGGCCCGTCTACCGCTACTTCGCCGACGCCAACGAGCTCCGCGCCAGCGGAGCGCCGGTCGAGGACCCGTCGCGCCCGATGCGGGTTCCCCCCTGGTTCCGTGGCGACTGGGCGGGGGACCAGACGCGCGTGCCCGGAATCGAACCCATTCTCGACAACCCCGTCTTCGACCGCGTGGCGCGCGAGCTCTACGGCCTCTCGGACGAAGCCGTGGTTCGGCAGCAGCTCGTCTACGTCAACCTGACCCTGCCGATGCCCGTCGTCGACTACGGCCACACCGACGTGCCCGCGTTTCGCGGTATCAATCGCCGGGAGTTTCCAATCTGGCTGCTGTCGGTCATGGGCCACTCGGAACTCTTCGAGCCCTGGCGGATTCGCATCGCGACGGTCGTCTCCTGGTGGTACGAGGGAGAGGGTGGAGAGTTCACCTACTGGCCCGACGGTCCGGACGCAGCGCCGAGGGTCGTCCCACCAAGGACCAATACGGCCATCGCGGGCGAGAACGAGATCATGTTCCACCGGGTCGAGGGGGTGGGACGCGACACCACCCAGGGCCGCTTCGATGGATTGACCGTCGACGCGAAGCTCGTCGCGGACGGCGACGAGTGGCTCGTGATGGATGCCGAGCGCGCGCTTGCGCGAGTCCCGTTCGGTGAGGCGCGGATCAGTGTCTCGTGGAAGGCCGAGGTATTCGCCGACACGGCGGAGGCCGAGGCCGTCGACCGCCACAGCGACGACCTCACCCTCGAGCAGGTCTGCAGCGTGTTCCTGGCCGACCTCGAACGGCGCGGGGTGACCGCCGAAGTCGCCGACGATCCACTCCATGACTCCAGCTTCATCGCCACGCTCAGCGACGTCTACCCCCGCAGCCCGACGGTCTTCCCCGACCTCTCGAGCGACGCCAGCGGAACCGCATAGTCGCTGCTGCCGGTCGCCGGGTAGTCTCGCGGTTCAGTCGGGCTCTGCGACGACGCCGCTCTCGAGCAGTGCCGCGATCTCGGCCTCGCTGTACTCGAGCTCTGCGAGCAGGGAGCGCGTGTCCTCACCGGCGCGGAAGGCGCCGCGCAGGGGGCCGGTTTCGCGATCCTGCGTAACCAGCTTGCCGTAGCGGCGGTAGCTGCCGTAGAAGCTGTCCTCCTCGGCAACCTGGGTGTACCAGCCCAGTCGCTCGGCATCGGGGTGCTCGTAGACGAAACGCGCGGGGGGGCCCTCGTCGGCGCGCACGCAGGCGACGCCGCTCTCCGTCAGGCTCTGCTCCCAGCCGTCGGCATCGCGGGCGGCGAATACCCGCTCCAATTCCGCGGCCAGCTCCTCGTCGTGCTGCGCGCGCGATTCCGCGCTCGCAAAGCGCGGGTCCGCTAGGAGCGCCGCGCAACCGGCCGCCGCGCACAGGCGCTCGAAGTCACGCTGCGAGGGCGCCGCCAGGAACACCCAGCCCTCCGACGCAGCGTACAGGCGGTACAGCGCGCCCAGGCCGAGCAGGCGTGCATCGGCCCACTCGCGCTCGGGCCGTCCCTCGAAGTCGACGAAGTCCTTCGAGTTCGTGTAGCCGTTGGTGAGCATCATGCGCGTTTCCAGCGCCTGGCCGCGACCCGTGCGCTCGCGCGAGTACAAGCCGAGTGCCAGCGCCGCCGCAACCCCGACCGCGGCGTTGAAGTCGGGGTTGCCCTCGTTGGCGATCTCGAGTCGCCGCGACAGGCGCGCGATCTCGGCCATCGAGAGCGGGTGGTCGGCGGGCGGTAGCGCATCGGCGCCCGCCTGGGCGCGCGCCCCACCGCTCACCGCGCCGGCGGTCACGTGGAATGCGGGCTTCGAGGACATCGGCCCCTTCGAGCCGTAGGACGCACCGTACAGGTACACGAGCTTTGGATTGATTTCGCTCAGGGTCTGCCAGTCGATGCCCAGGCGCTCGGGTACGCCGGGCCGGTAGTTGTGTGCGAGGGCATCGGCGCGCGCCACCAGGCGGTGCACGATCTCGAGACCTTCGGGCGACTTCAGATTCAGCGCGATGCTCTGTTTGCCCTGGACCATCTTCATGCCGACGCCGACGGGTCCGCGCATCGGGTCGCCGCCCAGAGGCTCGACCTTGATGACGCGCGCACCGAGGTCGGCCATCAGAGCGACGCCGAACGGCGTCGCAATCCAGGTGGCGAACTCGAGCACCGTCACGCCCTCGAACAGCGCGCCCGTCGCTTTTGCCGCAGCGGGCTCGGCCGCGGGCAGCGCGGACGCGGACCAGGTGCCGGTTCCCGCATCACCGAGAACCGATGCGCTGCGTCCGGGTCTGCCGGGCGTCTCCGACAGGCGGATCATCGGTCCGAGCTGGCGCACGCCGTCGATCTCGATGGCGTCGCCGGTGCTCGCGAGCTGCGGGTGATCGAGCGCCTCACCGGGCAGCAGCAATCGCTCCACCGAAATCTCGCGCTCGTCCGCGAAGATCTCCTGCCACTCGGACCAGGTGCGCTTCACCATGCGCTCCTGGAGACTGGTGCGGAACGCGCGCAGCTCCTCGGGCTTCTGACCGCGCAACTCCATGGGCGGGGCCACGTTCGGGTCGAGGTCGAGCACGCGAACCAGTGCGGCGAACAGGCGCGGGCCGTTCTGCGCAAACTGCACCCACACGCCGTCGGCGGTGCGCGCGACGCTGTACGGGATGAACGGGACGTCGACGGAGCCCGACTTCCAGGACGCGCCGGGATACCAGTAGATCATGTCGTACACGGCGAGCGCCTGGATCAGGCTGGTCTCGAGCCTCTGTCCTCGACCCGTGCGCTCGCGCTCGCGCAGCGCACCCAGCACCCCCTGCAGGGTGAGCATGGCGGCGCCGTGCGTCGCCACTGGCACCGCGACGTAGGCCGGTCGCTCGCCCGCGTTCAGGCCCTGGAACTGATGCATGCGCCCGCCGCGCGCGTTGATGATCCCGTCCCAGACCGGAATGTCGCGAAACGGTCCAGAGGTTCCGAAGCCGGTCACCGCGCACTGCACGAGTCGCGGGTTCGACGCAGCTAGCCGCTCCGGATCGACATCCAGGCGCTCGGCCGCGGACGGCTTGAGCCCCACGAGCAGCACGTCGGCGTCGCCGAGCAACGCGTCTAGGCGCGCGCCTCCCTCGGCGGTCGACAGGTCGGCGACCGCGCTGCGCTTGCCCCGGGCCCACAGGGCGAACGCGGGATGGGAGCGCAGCGCACTGCCCTGCGGAGGCTCGACACCGATCACCTCGGCGCCGTTGTCGGCGAGCACCAGTCCGGCGACGGCCACCGACACGCTCGATCCCAGCTCGACCACCCGAAGGCCCTCGAGGGCCCGCCCCGCTTTGCTCGTTTCCATGGGACGATCTTACCCGGAACCCGGAGCGCGATGGGAAGCGACCGCGAGATGCGCAGATCTGCGCCTCGATCTCACCGCCAGCCGTCGACCGGCCGGGTTATCATCAACCGCATGGCGAGCGGAAATCGGGCCTTACCGCCGCTGCATCCACGGCACGGCATCCACGACCCGACGTCGTCGACTCCCGTACGCGCCCCGCATTCGTTGCGGCGCACCAGCACCATCGACATGCTGCGGCCCGGCGCACCCGACGGCGAACTCACCCTGCGCGGGCGGGCGCGCGACCTGCGCACCGACGGCGACGGTCGCCCCAGCGTCGTCGACGCGGCGGAGCTCGAAACGACGATCGACTACGCGGCGAGCCGCGAACTCGTCACGATCCGCACCACGCCCGACGAGCCCGGGGCCGGCGGGCTCCTCGGCACACGGGCCTCGACGGGCTTTCGCGCCGTCGTCGACGAGTTGCTCCCCCACCAGCGCGACGCCCGGTCGCTCCTGTACCTGATGCTCGACGACGTACCCGTCGCGACGCTGGTCTCGGGCTACGCGATGGGAGTGGTGGCGGGCGCGTTCCCACCGATGCAGCGCTCGCTCGCGCTCCAGCATCCCGATCTCTGCGCGGGCTGGCGCACCGGCGGCACGATCCTCGTCGAGATCGGGGAGCTCGGTCGCGTCCCGATGGTCACCGGTCCGCTCGCGCCATCGCTGGCACGCGACGGCGATCCGCTTGCCTGGCACTCCTTCGACCCCCTGCCCGCCAACGGGATGCGGCGCCACCGGCGTCTCGACCTCGTGGCGGACGTAGACGCAATCGCCGCCGACGTGCTGTTCCGCGACAGTCACATGGCGGCGGACGGTCGAGAGACGATCGTCCACGAGTACACCGTGCGCGCTCGCATCGACCCCGACTCGCTATCGATCGTCGAAATCGAGGCCACGCCGCAGGTCCTACCCTGGGTCGAGTGCCCGCTCGCCGCAGCGAGTGCTCGAGACCTGCGCGGTCTGCCGCTCCACGGGCTGCGACCCCACGTGCGCGCCGAACTCGCCGGACCCGCGACCTGTACCCACCTGAACGACACGCTGCGCTCCCTGGAGGACGTGATCGCCCTGGCGCCGATGCTCTAGCGGCGGGCGGGCTTCACGGGGTCCCCAACACGTCGCCGGTGGGAGTACGATGGGCCTCGCATCTTCACCTCCAGCAACGGAAAGGCCGCAGCATGAGCGATCAACGCGTCATCGACGCCGACGGGCACGTGTTCGAACCGGAGTCGGTCTGGGAGGAATACCTCGACCCCAAGTACCGCGAGCAGCGTCCGCGCATCGTGCTCGACAACCGCGGCACCACCCGGTACATGCTCGAGGGGCGCTTGATTCCCCCCGGCGAAGGGCGCGGCGCCTGGGCGCCCGAGGGCATCCGCGAAGCCACGACACACCGCGATGGCGGCTTCGATCCCAAGCTGCGCCTCGTCGACATGGATACCGAGGGCATCGACGTCGCGGTCCTCTACGGTTCCTTCGGGTTGGCGCTGTGGCAGGCCCAGGACCCGCCGTTCGCCATGGCGCTGTGCCGCGCCTACAACGACTGGCTCGCCGACTACTGCAGTACCGACCCGGCACGTCTCAAGGGTATCCCCGCACTGCCGCTGCTCACCATGGGGGAAGCGGTCCGCGAAGCAGAGCGCGCGGTCGGCGATCTCGGCATGCTGGCGCTGAACCTGCTCTCCAATACCGCGGGACGCGGGGCCGACGACCCCTACCTCGACCCGATCTACAACGTCGCCCAGGAACTCGACGTACCGATCACCTTCCACGCTGGCGGCGGCCGCTTCGTCGAGGACCGCTTCGACAACTACGCGATGTCCCACACCTGTGCCTTCCCCTTCGACATCATGTACGGCATCACGTGCGTGCTGTGCGGCGGTGTGCTCGAACGCTTTCCGAGGCTGCGCGTGGCCTTTCTCGAGGCGGGCTGTGGCTTCTTCCCCTACTACCTGCAGCGCCTCGATGAGCACTTCGAGAAGCGCGTGGGCGAGATGCCCATCCCGCGCCGCCCGAGCGAGTATGTCGAGCAGGGGCGCGTGCTCGTCTCCTGCGAGCCCGACGAACACGCGATCGCGTACGTGTGCGAGACACTTGGCTCCGAAAAGATCCTCTACGCCTCGGACTACCCGCACTGGGATGCCGACTTTCCCCACAGCGTGACGGCAATCAGCGATCGCGAAGATCTCTCCGCGGACGCGAAGCGCAACATCCTGGGCGACAACGCAGCGCGTTTCTTGAAGATTTGAAGCACGCCGAGCGGAGCATCCGTCTGCCATGACGCTCGATCCCGACGCTCTCGTCGCAACGGCCCGCGACCAGACGGGCCTTCGCGATTTCGGAGGCGACGAGTTTCGCGAAGGTCTGAACGTCCTCGCGAAGTCGGTCGTCGAGCAGTCGAGACTCTCGCCCGAAGGGCTCGAAGCCGCGCACCAACAGTTCGTGCGGCTGCTCTCGACGCGGCTCCAGATCGAGGAGTTCTACCGCGATCACCCGGAGATCGACGACCAGGACGTTCCCGCGCCGGTCTTCATGCTGGGACTGCCGCGCACGGGCACGACGGCGCTGGCCGCCCTCCTGCAGCGGGATCCCGAGCGCCGCTCGCTCCTCACCTGGGAGTCGTCCACACCCCTGCCGCCTCCCGAGACTGCCACGCGCGACTCGGACCCGCGCATCGCCGCCACCCAGATGGGGATCGACGCGCGCCACGCTGCCATGCCCCAACTCCAGGCGATGTACGACGCGTCGGCGACTGCGTCCACCGAGTGCCACGATCTGCTCGGCATGAGCTTCCGCACGGAGCACTTCTGCGGTCAGTTCTGGGTGCCGGACTACACGGACTGGCAGCGCGAATGCGACATGCAGCCCGCCTACCACTACCACCGGCGCGTGCTGAAGCTCCTGCAGTGGCGCTGTGGTCCGAACCGCTGGCACCTGCACTCCCCCGTGCACATGTTTGCGCTCCCGGACCTGCTCAGCGTGTACCCGGACGCGCTCTTTCTCATGACCCATCGGGACCCGGTGCCGGTGATCGGCAGCGTCTGCAGCCTGATCGGAACCCTGCAGGGGACCGCGGGCGAGAAACCCGACGCTTCGGCGCTCGGCCACATGCAGCTCGAGACCTGGGTGATCGCCGTGCGGCGCGCACTCCAGTTCCGCGAGAAGATCGGCGAGGCGCGGTTCGCCGACGTCTACTTCCACGAGCTGAACGCGGACCCGGTCGCTGCGGTCGCCGCCGCCTACGAGAAGCTCGGTCTTCCGTTCACCGATGCGGCGCGGAGCGGCATGGCGAGCTGGGGTAGCGCCAATCCACGCGGCCGCCACGGCACGCACCGGTACGCGCTCGAGGACTGCGGACTCGATGCCGCGAAAGTGCTCGACGCCTTTGCCTTCTATCTCGATCGCTTCGACGTGCACCTTGGATCCTGAAGGATCCCGATCCCGGATCGACACCAGAGGAGAACGACGATGACCCGTCGCTCGGACGATTCGCCCGCCAAGAACGCACCCGCCGGTTGGCCCGGAGGCGTTGCAGCCGCTGGTCGCGACGCACCCGAGACCGATCCCGCCCTCGCGTCGGGTACCGCATGGCAGAACCTGCTCGCGGAGCTTTCACGCGCGGGTGACTTCGTGAACGCCAAGGAGGCACCCGCCAATGACCGCGACCGCGCCGAGGGTTGGCGGCATCTCGCCTCCCTCTTGAAGTCCGGCATTGGCGAGATGAATCCCCACGATCCGGACCGACCGCGCTTTCACTGGAACGACGGCACCGGCAAGTGGGGCCTCGACTGTGCGGACGCCCTCTACGCGCAAGCACCGGTGCGCGCCGGTGCCGTGTACCGCGTGACGGGTACGCGGGGCAGTGTGCATTTCATGGGGTTCCAGCTGATCGGGCGGATGGCCGCGATGGCCGACCTGGATGCCGACACGCTTTCGCTCGACGCGAACGGCGGCTTCGAGCTCATCGTCGGCGGCGACGAACGTCCGGGGAACTGGATGGCCCTGCCGGAGGGCGCCTCGGCCCTGATCGTTCGCCAGTTCTTCTACGACTGGGACACCGAGGTGCCGGCAAGCTTCGAAATCGAACGGATCGACGACGGCGAGCGCCGCTCACCGCCGCCGGTCCCGCCGGGCGCGGTGCCCCGCCAGCTCGAAGCCCTCGGCCGCTTCGTGCACGACAACACCGAGTGGTGGGCCCGCATCTCCCACGAAAAGCGCGCCCAGGTCAACACGTTCCCGGACGACGGTGGCGGTCTCGGCAGCGTGAATTCAGGGTCCCAGAAGTACCAGGCCTTCGGCATCGGTTATTTCCAGCTCGCTGACGATGAGGCTCTCCTCGTCGAAGTGACACCGCCCAAGGCAAAGTACTGGAGCCTCCACCTCGGCAACTACTGGATGGAGTCGATGGATTTCGTCAACTATCAATCGAGCCTGAACGGTCACCAGGCCGTCCTCGATGCCGACGGTGTCTTCCGCGCGGTCGTATCGCGCGCCGACCCGGGAGTCCCGAACTGGCTCGACACCAGCGGTCTGCGCGAGGGATCCATGATCTATCGCTGGAACCAGGCGGACGGCTCACCGACTCCGCAGGCGCGGGTCGTCAAGCTGGCTGACTTGCGGAGCATCCTTCCCGCCGAGACCGGGAGCGTGACGAAGAGCGAACGGGCGGCCGCCATGGAGCGTCGCCAGGAGCACGCGAGACGGCGCTACGGCCGACCGGATTGACGTTCGCAGCGTTGGGGTCGGCGAACAACAGGGCATCTCGTGATCCGCTTCGACCGGGATCAGGAGGTGATCGGGATCGCAGCCTCGCAGGTCTGCGATTCGGTTCGCGACGCCGAGGGGCGGCACTAGTCGGCTGATTCCTCCTTTTCCGTCGAAGCGCCGAGGTCTTCCCGCAGCGTGCGGGCGGCCAGCCAGTTGTGGAGCGCCCCCCAGAGGTGGAAGGCGCCGATGATGAGCAGCGAGTAGCGCACCGACTCGTCGCCGTAGCGGGACGCGAGGCCGTCGTTCAGGATCCCCACCAGCCAGGGGCCGAGACCGAAGCCGATGAAGTTGAGCACGAGCAGCGTCATCGCCGATGCGACGGCCCGCATCGCGGGCTTCGCGAGGCCCTGCACCATCGCCCAGGTGGGAGCGGCATAGACGGCACCGAGCAGCGACGACGGCAGCATCAGAGCGAAGGCCAGATAGAGGTTGGGCGCCAACAAGAAGCCGTAGGAGAACGGCAGGGCAATCATGCTCGCGGCCGCGGGCAGCCACATGTACCAGCGCACGTCGCGTTTCGACAGCCAGTCGACCGCAAACCCGCTGGCCAGAATGCCCAACATCCCCATGACACCACTGATGGGCGCCAGCGTGTTGGCGATATCGCTCTTGTCCAGACCGTGAACGCGGATGAGGAAGATCGGCGTCCAGGCCGTCGCGCCGTAGCCCGCAAAGGAGTGAAGGCTCGCCGCCAGCGACAGGTGGACGTACGATCGCAGCCCCAACATGAAGCGCAATACCGTTCCGAGCGGCTGCTGCTCGCGCTCGACACCGGGGGCATCGAAGCGGCCGCGTTCGGGCTCGCGCAAGGTGAGTCGTATGATCGCGGCGAAGACGAGACCCGCCGCGCCGATGACGAAGAACGTGGCGCGCCAGCCGATCCTCTCCCCCAGGTGTCCGCCGATGAAGAGCCCCGCCAGCACGCCCATGCTACCGCCGGCGCTGACGAATCCGAGCGCGCGTCCACGACGCTCGGGCGGGAAGTAGTCGGCGACGAGGGAATGAGAAGGAGGGGAGCCCCCGGCCTCACCGATCCCGACGGCAACCCGCGCCAGCGCCAGTTGCCAGAAGCTCTGGGCCAGGCCCGAGGCGGCGGTGGCGAGACTCCACAGCCCCACGGAAATCGCGGCCACGCCGCGGCGAGAGCGGCGGTCTGCCAGACGGGCAATGGGGATGCCGACGGTCGCGTAGAAGGCCGCAAAGGCGAAGCCCAGCAGGAAGCCGAGCCGGGAATCCGACAGTCCGAGGTCGCGCTTGATGTCGTCGCCCAGGACCGAGAGGACCAGACGGTCCATGATGCTGAACAGCTGGATGAAGAACAGGACGACGATCACCCAGCCGAGATACGCTCGAGATTCCGTGGCCTCCGGGCGCACGTCTCCCGCGTCGGCGCCGGAACCGTCCGCCATCTAGTTTTGGGTGAGTTCCCGGTCGCTCTCGCGCACCGCTACCATCGGCCGGAGTCAGGCGCCGTCGCCCGCGTCTTCGAAGGGCGTCGAGAAGGCCGTGGACATCTGCTGCATGATGTCGCCGATGGTCACGTAGCCGCGCGCGTAGTCCGACGGGGGCTTGCCGCCGCCGCCGACCTGGGGCGAGAGATCGACCCCTTTGGCCTTCGCCCGCGCTCGAAGCGCAGCCACCGTCGCGTCGGCCTTCGGGATGTGCTTGAAGGGATCGTACTGGAAGTGCCGACTGGTGTTCTCCCAGGTGATCTTGTGCACTTCGTCCTCGGGAACATCCTGCATCGATCGCCAGAGTATCTCGGGTGCGTTGGGCCAGGTCGAGTCCGAGTGGGGGTAGTCGCACTCCCAGGTGATGGTATCCAGCCCGATCAGATCCCGGTTGCGCACCCCCGCGGCGTCGTCGATGAAGCAGGTGATGAAGTGCTGCCGGAAGATCTCGCTGGGCTTCTTGCCACCGGGAAAGGTGTGGTGCGTCCATTGGTGGTGGTGGTCGTGCACGTAGTCGAGTCGCTCCAGGAAGTACGGTATCCAGCCGATGCCCCCCTCGGAGAGCGCGATCCGCAGGTCGGGGAACTTGCGCAGCGCATCCGAGTAGACGAGCTCCGTCGCGCAGTTATACAGCGTGATCGGCGTGCTCGCGATCATGATCTCGACCGGAGCGATCGGATCCTGGAGGTTCATCCCGGTTCCCGAACCGATGTGGACGCAGACGACCGTGTTCTCCTCCGAGCAGGCCTTCCAGAAGGGGTCCCAGTGGTCGGAATGGATGCTCGGATAGGCGAGCCCGGTGGGTGTGTCGGGGAAGGTGATCGCGTGGCAGCCCTTCTTCGAGACACGGCGGACTTCCTCGGCCATCAACTGGGGGTCCCACATGGGAGGAATGGCGAGCGGGATGAAGCGGCCGGGGTACTTTCCGCACCACTCGTCGATGTGCCAGTCGTTGTAGGCGCGGAGCATCGTGATCGCCAGCTCCGTCTCGCCGTGCTCCTTGACCTGTCGACCGAAGAGTTCTCCGACGAAGCCCGGCACGGACGGAAAGCACAGGGAACCGAGCACCCCGTTGACGTCCATGTCGTCGATCCGCGCGTCGACATCGAAGCAACCCTGGCGCAGCTGTGCGTGGGAGGTCGGCTCCATCCCGTATTCCTCGGGCGGACGGCCCGCGACGGCATTGAGACCCACGTTGGGAATCTGCGCGCCTTCGAAGACCCACACGTCGACGCCGTCGGGTTTGTGGACGAACTTCGGCGCGCGCTGCTTCCACTGGGCGGTCAGGTGGTTGTCCCACATGTCCGGCGGTTCACAGACGTGGTCGTCGACACTGACGAGGATCATTTCGTCCATCTTCATCGTAGGTCCTCCCGGGCTCGGCGCCCTCTTGTCTGGATTCTACCACCCGCCCGGGGGCTCAGGAGTGGATCGTGTTCCCGCCGTCGACCCACAGGGTTTGCCCCGTGATGAAGTCCGAATCGCTGCTGGCGAGGAAGACCACGGCGCGCCCGATATCGATCTCGGGGTCACCGAGCCGGCCGGCCGGGCTCGCGGCGATTACCCGTTCCAGGACCTCGGGATGCTCCTCGAAGAAATGCTCTGACGACGGGGTGGCGGCCGAGGGACAGATCACGTTGACGTTGATCCGCTGATCCCCCCACTCCCGGGCGGCCACTCCCGTCAGCGCTCGGACGGCCTCCTTTGCGGCCGCGTAGGCGGCGAAGCCGACGCTGCGTTCGCTGCCCGCCGAGGACGCCAGGTTGATGATCTTCCCGCCACGCTGCGCCATGTGGGGAAAGCTCGCCTGCATGAAGTGAAAGGTCCCCTTCACCGCCACGGCGAAGTGGCGATCGAGATCCTCTTCCGAATGCTCGAGGAAGGATTTCATGCCGCTATCGGATCCCGTCCACGTCGCGTTGTTGACGAGGATGTCCACGCCCCCGAACTCTCTCGCGGTGGCCTCCACCACCGTCTCCACCTGCGCTCTCAGGCTGACGTCGCAGACCGTCGCGAGCGCGCGCGCGCCCGCCTTCTCGACCTCGAGGGCGGCGTCGGCGCCCCGGCTCGGATCGAGTTCCGCGATCGAAATCGCCGCCCCTTCGCGGGCCAGCGCGAGGGCGATCCCGCGTCCGATCCCCTGGCCCCCGCCGGTGACGATCGCGACTTTGCCGTCGAGTTTTGCCACGTCAGGCCTCCCGCCGGAGTCGACTACTTCCAGCCCAGGATCGTCTCCGCCGCAGGGCAGTACACGTGCGCGACGACCAGGTCGACGATGCGCTGTGGGCACTCCGGATCGAACCAGCCGTCGACCAGACCCCAGTGGTAGGGGTGCATCATGTAGTCGACTTCGAGCCCGCTCTTGTCCGCGTACTCCTGCTCCCACACGTGGGTCCACGACGTCGGTACCGCCGTCGGGTCGGTGCGACTACAAGCCCAGTTGCGGATGGCGTCGATGTGATCGGGCATGGCCATGATGACGCGTTCGAACTCCTCGACGACATCGGCGGGAGTCTCCGGAAACACCCGAAGGAACAGGGTGCGCTTGACGCAGTTCTCGATGGCCGGCTCTGCAATCGAAACGTGCTGGGGCTCGAACGCCACCGGGTCGAGCCGCTCGACCACGTCGCCCGCATCGACGAGATCCCGAAGGCTCGGCGCACCCAACACGGCGTTCGCATCGCCGCCGTCGACCAGCGCATCGAGTGTGTAGTGACCCCCGCCCACGCAGCCCGGCAGGTGTTTGCCCAGGTGCACGCGGCGCACCGCTGAGACTTCGTCCGGCAGCCCCGCCACGACGGCCTCGAGATCGGCCAGCCGGGCGGGAGAAGGTTCGCGTCGGAGATGGACGAGTGCGACGAGCCGCATCACGAGATCTCCGCCGGAGTCATGAACTTGCGCTCACGGCTCTCCACGAGTCGATCACTCTCCTCCCACCAGGTCGCGAGCTCTGGAGCACCGCTGCCCGCGCGCATTGCCCAGAACGACTCGATGCTGGGCAGCGACCAGAGCGTCACGAGTTCGTTGCCCTCGGCGACCTCGACCGGGGGCGTGGTCCAGCTCCCGATCAGCTCCATTCCGCGTTTGCGCGCGCCGGGCAGGTAGCCCTCGCGGAGTGTCTGTTGATAGGCCTGGAGCTGGCCCGGCCGCAGCTTCACCCGGTCGAGAATATAGATGGCACTCATAGCTTGGCGATTACCTTCTCCTGGTAGGACTCGACCAGACGGCGCACGTCGTCGAGCTCCGCGACCTGACCCTCCATCGCGGACACGATCAGGCGCGATACCCCCTGATCCGCGTAGCTCTTGACGAAGTCCAGGTCGAACGTGCGACTGAAGTCATAGCTGCCGGGCCAGAGGGTCAGCTCGATCTCGTCGGGGTTGCGACCGTGCTCCTGCGCCGTCGCGCGCAGCGTCTTGATTCGCTCGGCCATGTCCTCGGGTGAGATCACGTAGGGATACCAGCCGTTGCCGAGACGGCCGGCGCGACGAGCGGCGTGGTCGGTACTGCCGCCGATCAGAATCGGCACGCCGCCGGCCTGGGCGGGCTTCACGTCGCAGTGCACGCGCTCGAACTGCACGTACTTGCCCTTGTAGGTCGAGGGTCCCTCGGCCCAGAGAGCCCGCATCGCCTCGATGCACTCGTCGAGGCGACGTCCGCGATCCCTGTAGGGCACACCGATTGCGGCGTACTCCTCCTTCTGCCAGCCGATCCCCACACCGAGCATCAAGCGGCCCCCGGAGAGCGCATCGAGCGTGGCCACGCGCTTGGCGAGGATTGCGGCGCTGTGCTCGGAGGCCACCACGACCGACGTCCCCAATCGCAGACGGCTCGAGAGCGCGGCGGCGAAGGAGAGCCACTCGAGGGGATCGGGCATGACGATATTGCCGGTCGGCGACCCGGGCATGTGGCCGTCGTCGGAGTACGGATAGAGGGGCTCGTAGTCCTCGGCCACGATGACGTGCTCGACGCCCCAGACCGACTCGACGCCACACGACTCGAGGATTTCGACGAGCTGCGCGACCCAGTCGCCGGAAGTGATTCGCGACTTCTCCAGCGGCGGAATGAATCCCAGTTTCACGGCGAATCCTCCTGTGTCGAATGGGCATTCTACGCCCGCTGGCGCCGTCCTGGGGGAGTTCGACGCTGTCGTTTCCTCGGGCTCCGCTACTCGACGCCGCCACTCGCAACGAGCTTGGCGATCTCTTCCGCGGACAGACCCAGGATACGGCCCAGCACGTCGTCGTTGTGCTCCCCCACGGTCGGCGCGGGGCGCGAATAGCGCACCGGAGCATCGCTCAGCCGGAAGCCGTTGTGTTGATACCAACACTCCCCGACGACGGCGTGCTCCAGGCGCTCGAAGTGACCGCGCTCTGCGAGCTGCGGGTCGTCGAAGAGATCCTGCCAGTCCTGCACGGGTACGGCCTCGATCCCCTCGGACTGGAGGCGCTCTGTCACTTCCTCCCGCGTGCGTTCCGACGTCCAGGCGGAAACCGCGACCTCGACCTCGTCGACGCGCAAGAGACGCGCCTCGAGCGTCGCCAGCGACGCATCGTCGAGCCCGATGATCCCCGCCAGTCGCGCCCACTCCTCGTCGGAGCTGGTGGCCAGCGCGACCCAGCGGTCGTCGCCCCGGCACGGGAAGGCCCCGTGCGGCGCGGTGCGCGGCGAGCGGTTGCCCATGTTTTCGAGGAAGTGACCGTTGACCGCGTAGTCGAGCAGCCAGGGGCTGAGCGAATACTGGGCGGCCTCGACCTGGGACACATCGATGTGCACTCCGCGGCCGGTGCGGCGGTGATACAGGAGTGCGGCGGCCATGGCGGTGGCACAGAAGCGCGGCGCGAGGGAGTCGGTGATGGTTCCGTAGGGGCCCACCGGCTCCCGGTCGGGGTAGCCGGTCAGCAGCGTAAAGCCGCCCAGCGCGGAGCCCTGGCTACCGAAGCCCGGGTAGTTGCGGTGCGGACCCGTCTGGCCGTTCATGCACGCCGACACCATCACCAGGTCGGGCTTCTCCGCTGCCATGGACTCGTAGTCGAGTCCGAAGCCTCGCATGGCCTTGGGGGCGAAGTTCTCGAGCACGAGATCCGCCCACCCCATCAGCCGCTTGCCGACCGCGAGGCCGTCGGGGTTCTTCAGGTTGAGCGCGATGCTCTGCTTCCCCACGTTGAGCGCGCCGAAGATCGCGCTGCCCTCCAGGCCGTGGGGGCTGCCTGACGCGACCGCCATGGTGCGCAGGAATTCGGGTCGACTGCGCGACTCGACGCGGATCACGGTGGCGCCGTGCTCTGCGAAGTAGCGCGACGCGATCGGTCCGGCCGCGCCCGAGCCGAACTCCAGGATCCGGGTTCCCTCCCAGGCACCGCCAGCGCCATCGCCGCCCGGGGCGGGCCGCGGCGACCAGTCGGGCAGGGGTCCGCCGTCGAGCTTGGGTGCCGGGCGCTTCGCGTCGAGTGGGGCGACCTGTCCGTCGGCGCTCGTGGCGATCGCGAAGCGCGTCGGGAACTGGTCGATTTCGCCCAACTTTCCAAACATCGCGCGCGCGGACAGCTGCGAGCTGGCGAACATCTCGCGCGGCGAGTTGGCGGTGGCGAGCATGATGTTGTCTGCGGCGGCCATCTCGTAGAGATCGAGCATCGTGTAGCGCTT